>WFSF01000060.1 GCA_015486155.1 Armatimonadota bacterium | reverse complement strand
GATCGGAGGGGCGCGCGGGGGCGCGCCCGCGCTGAACGCCCCGGAGACCACGCTGTTCACCATCGTCTTCATCGCCAGGGGGGCGGGCGAGACGGCGGTGACCATCGAGCCGAGCGAACTGCGCGATGCAGATGGCAACGACATGCCGTTCCGGGTGGTGGAAGGGCATGTGAGAGTTCAGACCACGGAGGAGAAACGATGAGAATCCGCTGCACACTCACCCTCGCCGCAGTCGTCCTGTTCGCGTTGACCGGCCTCACAGGCCTTGCGCGCGCGGACACCCAGGCGGCGCCCGATCCGGCTCCCGCGGCGGCCGCCGCGCCCGCCGACAAGGCCGCGCAGGAGGAGGCGATCCCGGAGCGCGTGAGCGCCCTGGAAAAGGAGAACGTGATTCTGCGGGAGGACCTGGGCAAGGCGCGCCTGGACACGAAGAGCGACCTGGAGGAGTTGGCGCGCAGGCAGGCGGAGGCGATCGCCCGGCTCAACAAGCAGCTGGCGGAACTCCAGGCCAAGCAGGACGCCGAGCGGGCCGCCCAGGCGCGCCGCAACCGCAAACTCTGGATAGCCATCGGCGTGGTAGCCCTGGGGGCGATACTATCGGATTAGGTGCGCTCTTCCTTCTGTAGGGCGCGTATGATCCGCCGAAGGCGGACATGCGCGCCGCAACCCCACCACAATGGCCCCGGCTTACTGTGACCGCAAGATCCGCACCAGGCAGAACGCGCTCAGGGCGATGATCGCCGTCCAGCACGTCGCCATCATTATGATTGCCTCAGGGGACATCGCCTGCCTACTCCGACTCCGGCGTCGGCGGAGTCACGTATCCGGCCCGTTGCCTCTGCCAGGCCACGCGCACCTTCACCAGCATCAAGATCAGCAGCGCGGCCAGCATGACCCGGCATGTCAGCACATAGGGCCGCGCCTCCGCCGCCACGCCCTGGAGGGTCAGCTTCGGCACCGCCTGCTGATAGATCCAGACTCCGAACAAGGCCGTGAGGTAAACCGCGGAGAGATACATCAGGTAGCGCACCGCGCCCGGCAGCCTGATCTGGGCGCCGCGGGTCAATTCCTCCCACCCGCGCTTCATGCCTATCAGCCCCACGAACACCAGCGCCTCCACCAGCGCCCCCAGCGGGAGCAGGATGTTGTTGGACCAGAAGTCCATCTCGTCCAGGAACCCGAACTTCATCAGGCCCACCACCGGCACCAGGCATACCACGGTCATCGCCAGCAGCACCGCGGTGGCCCGATGCCGCGTCCATCCGAATTCGTCCTGGAAAAAGGCCAGCAGGGGCTGGAGCAGGGATACCGAGGAGGTGATCCCCGCGAAGAACAGGAGCAGGAACCACAACATCCCGAAGAAATTTCCCAGCGGAATCTGCTGGAAGATCAACGGCATGGCGAAGAAGCCGAGCTGCACCGAGCTTCCCGTCTCCGCCAGCTTCATCGTCCCCACGGTCCCGAAGAAGACCACCGCGGCGGGGATCGCCAGGCTCCCGCCCAGGATCACCTCCGCGAACTCGTTGAGGGAGGCGGAGGTCAGCCCGGCCAGGGCCACATCATCGTCCTTGCGGAGATAACTCGCGTAGGTGATGATCGCCCCCAGGCCCAGGCTGAGGGTGAAGAAGATCTGTCCCGCCGCCGCCAGCCAAACCCGCGCGTCCCCGAGCCGCGAGAAATCCGGCCGCCACAGGAAATCGAGGCCCTGGGCCGGGGTCGCCACCCCCACGTCGCGCAGGGTGAGCACCCTCACCACCAGCGCGACCGCCATCAGGAACAACAGCGGCATGGCGAAACGGCTCAATTTCTCGATCCCGCCGGAGATCCCCCGCCTGACCACCAGGAAATTCAAGGCCAGCGTGATCGCCAGGAAGAGCACCGCCAGGGTCGGCGTCCAGACGGCGTCCCCCGCCGTGCCGAGGTAGGAGCCGAGCGCGTGCGCCATCTGCTCCTTGGTGGAGAAGCCCGAGAATTTTCCCAGCGCGGAATACACCCCATACCCCAGCGTCCACGACTCGACATAGGTGTAGTACACCACGATTACGAACGGGATGTAGATGCCCAGCACGCCCAGGTACTTCGCCCAGCGCCGCCCGGTGACCACGTGATAGATTCCCGGCAGGCTGTGGCGGCCCAGGCCGCCCCCATATCGCCCCAGGGTCCACTCGATCCACATCAGCGGCAGGCCGAGGAACAGGAGCGCGCAGAAGTAGGGAATCATGAACGCCCCGCCCCCGTATACGGCCACCTGGGTGGGGAAGCGAAGGAAATTGCCGAGCCCGACCGCGCTGCCGGCTACCGCCAGAATCACCCCGATGCGGGTGGCCCATCGCTCAGGTCTGCGCTGTGCCATGATCCGTAGTCCCAGTGAGTTGGCTTCGATGGGGTCATTGACGCGCAGATCCGAACATCGCGCCTCGCCCGGCGTCATTCTTCGCCGGCCCCGGCGCGGAACCCTCCCTCCGCCGCCGACCCTACCCCTCGAACTTCCTCCGCGCCGTCTCCAGCAGCTCCGAGGGTGACCGCGCCTCCTCCGGATAGGTGGCGAGCGCGTATATCGCCTCCACCCCGGCCCCGTTGGCGACCACGCGGTTGCACACCCGCGCGGTCTGATCCGCGGGCAAGGGGAACACGAGGGCCAGCTCGCGGCGGCCCACGCGGAAGACGTGATCCATCGCCCTCACCCTGCGGTATATCCGTTCGGCCAGCGAGGAGAGCGAGAGCGTGTGATTCAACTCCGGCCTCGGCCTCAGGAGCGCTACCGTCACCGGGGCGCGGTAGACATCCGCCTGCCGGATGGCGCCGGCGAGGCATTGATGCAGATAGCGCGGCCCGAACAGCCCGGTTTCCTCGTCCACCAGGGCCTGGATGCTTCGCTTTCGTCTCTCCCCGGTGACGGTGAGGCGGTTCTCCTCCTGTTGCACTTCGAGGAGAAGGGAGCGCAGCCGCAGCAGCGCGCGGCGCATCACCCGCGAGATTCGGCTGGCGCTGCGCGCCAATTTGTCCGCCACCTCCCGCTGGCTGAGGTCCTCGTAGAACACCTGGCGGAGCATATCGCGCTCGACCGGGGGCAGGCGGTCCAGCAGGCTGTCGGTGAGGACCCGGTCCACCACCCGGTCCGTGAAATCGCCCGCGCCCTCCGCCGCCAGCGCCTCCAGGTCCTCCGGCGAGACCAGCGTCTCCCCCTGCTCGAAGGTCGCCTCCGCGGCCTCCCCGACCGGCCGCAGCTTCCCGGTCTGCCGGCGGCGGTCCCGCAGGAAATTCCTGACGATTCCGGAGATCACCGGGTAGGCGTAGGTGGAGAACCGGAGGCCGTACTCCGGTCGGAACCTCTCGACCGCGTGGATGAGCGCGAGGCACCCCTCCTGTACCATGTCCTCGTAAGCGTCCGGGGCCAGGGAGGCGTAGCGGTTGACGATCCGGTACACCAGCCCCAGATTCTCCAACACCAGACGATTGCGCAGGGCCGCGTCCCGCGTCTCGCGGTACTCCTGCCACAAGCTTCTATTTCTGACTGTCGCAATTGCCGCCACTTGCGTCCCCGGGGCTTGTAGGGCAAGGAGAGAGATCCCCGCCGGGCCGCGCGCGGCCGCCGTCGCCCCAGGGAGTTATTCCATAGGCGGAGGCGCGTCCGGGGGATGAAGGGAGCGCGTTGCGCGCGCAAACGCGCCGGGGGGCCTGCGGTGGTTCGCACCTACTGCGAGTCGGCCGCGATCGGATACCGCCCCACCTGTTTCACGGTCTCGAACATCGCCAGCACGTTCTCCACCGGCGTCTTCGCCTGGATGTTGTGCACCGCGTTGAACACGTAGCCCCCGCCCGGCGCGAAGATGCGGATGCGCTCGGCCACCTCCGCGCGCACCTCGTCCGGCGCGCCGAAGGGAAGGGTTTTCTGGGTGTCCACGCCTCCGCCCCAGAACACCAGCCGGTCGCCGAACTCCCGCTTCAGGCGCTCCGGCTCCATGTTGGCGGCCGAGCACTGCACGGGATTCAGGATGTCCACGCCGGCCGCGATGAAGTCCGGTATCAGCCGGTAGATGGAGCCGCAGCAGTGGTAGAACGTCTTCCAGCTGGTGTGCGCGTGCACCCAGTCGTTCATCCGCTTGTGGAAGGGGAAATAGAGCTCGCGGTACATGTCCGGCGAGATGAACTCCCCGCGCTGGGTGCCGAAATCGGTGCCCGAGATGTAGATGGCGACGATCTTGTCGCCCACCGCCTGACGTATCAACTCCAGGTTCTCGAGGGCGCGCGCGGTCTGCCGCTCGAAGACGGCCTTGACGTAGTCGGGCCGGGTGATGTGCGCGGTCATCCAGTCGTCGAAATTGCGTATCCCCTTGGGGAACGCGAGCCCCGGCCCGAGCACCACCGGCAGGTCCCCGAGGCCCCCGCCGCCGAACCCGCCGAGGATGGCGTACTCGGTGTTGCGGTGGTAATCGTCCGCGCGCGTGCGGTAGAACTCCAGCTCCTCGTCGCTGAGGCGGGTGAATTGCTCCGCGAACTCATCCGGGTCCAGGTTGTCCCAATCGAAGGGCTGCTGCCTGGTGATGATGTCGAAGTAATACCCGTCTTTCGGCATCCGGCCGCTGGGGGGAAGGCTCACATCGCCGCCCGGGGAGACCAGGTAGTCGCCGCTCTCGTCCACGCGATAGTGGAAATCTCCCGGCACCAGCACCTCGGTGCCGTCCGGCGTGCGCCAGGGTTTCCAGTCCCGATTGGGGATGCCGAACGCCCTCACCGGCGGAATCAGCCCCACCACGTCACACCCCAGTTTCTCCAGCGCCGGCAGCTCCACCTCGGCCAGCATCTGCAGCAGGTCGCCCACCTTCGGGGGAGCGCCGTTGACGCCCAGTTCCCTCCGCAGTTTCGCGTACGTGGTCACCATGATCCCCGTGACCACGCTGCTGCCCAGGTCCACCGGCACGCGGTCCGGCTCCTGGTGGTTCAAGGCGCGCAAAACGCGTTCCCGCGAGGTCATGGCCGCGCGCTCTCCCTCCTGAATTCGATCAACAGCACCGCGCTGAAATCCACCCGCCTCTCCGGCTCCCGCGCGCGCAGCGACAGCCATTCGTGGCGTTCATCGCGCATCACGCGCGCCTCCAGGTCGTCTTCGCTCGTGATGGACATGGTGAGCGTGGCGCGTTTGCCCACGAATCGGAACAATCCGTGCACATCCTCGATCTTCACCCCCGGCCCGCCGTGGAACCTCCATTCCACCGTCTGCGGCCGCTCCGTGCGCACGGAATCGGAGAGGGACACTACATTGGGCTTGGCGAACGCCAGCCGTCGGGCCGCGCGCTTCACCCCCAGCTCCGGCGGATAGGCGGCCGCGGCCTCCCCGGCCGCCACATCGGCCTCCGGCCCGAGCGAGACCTGGGTTATCTCTCCCGCCTCCCCGATGGGCTCCCGCGAATCCGCATACCGCCGAGGCCCCTTGCCGCCGATGAGAATGCAGTTCTCTTCAGATGCCTCCTTGCGGCCGTATCCCGGCGGACTGATGAGATAGTCGCCGGCCGCGTAGATCATGAAACTGAGTTGGTCCGCGTGGGTGTGGTCGGAGCCGACGTTGGCCCCCAGGTTGGTCGCGCCATCCGGATTGACGGCGAACCGCAGCGCGGCCTTCCCCAGGGGAGGTCCGCAGGTGAACGCCACCACCGGATCCCCGGTCTTCCAGCCAGCCCGCATGATCACCAGGTCGTGGTCGGGGAAGAAGCGCGACGGCGGCAGGTCCTCCGGGCCGCGGGGTTTCACCGTGTCGTCACGCCACAGCAATCTCCACGCAAGGCTGTGCGGGCTGTGCTTGGCGGCCGCGTCGAGATCGCCCAGCCACTGGGCATGGGAGTCGTGGTACTGGCGCGCCAGGCGGTACAGGATGGGGGCGCAATCCTCGGTCAGGGTGGAGTAGCCGCCGTCCGCGTGGCAATCGTCGAAGTTCACCACCTTGTCCGGCGGCAGCCACGCGTAGAGGCGGTAATACGCGGTGTGCTCGATCCACGGATGGGACCAGAAGGCGCGCCCGGCGTCCCGCTCCAGCGGATCGAGGAAGAGCAGCAGGGACATGGTGCCGAACGCCCACGGGGCCGCGCCCTCGTGCCAGGCCCCGTCCTCCCCGATGCGCGCCAGGACGGCCTCGGTCTCCTCGATCGCGCGCGCCAGCCACTGCTCGGCCTCCGGCCTCTCCCCGCGGAGCGCGAGCGCGCCGACCCCCAATCCTGCCACCGGAATCATCAGGTCGTGGTGCCAGTACGCGCCCGTCCACCATTCCCCCTCGTAGGTGGCCTGGTAAAGCGTGTCGGCCACGGAGGCGAGCTTCTTCACCACCTCGGCCCGTTCCTCGGGGCTCAAATCGTCGTAGAGCCAGTCGTAGCCCACCGCGAGCGCGATCTCCCCGAATCCGGCATACAGCCCCGCGTCCGGCCGGTTGCCGCACTTCCCGGCCCACTCCGGCATCCGGGCGAGGCCGAGGAGCCATGCCCTGGCCGCGTCGCGATAGCGCGCGTCGCGGGAGATGAGATAGGCCAGCGAGAAGTTCGTGATGCGCGTCAGGAACTCGCGCTCCAGGTAGATCCCCCTGGCGTCGTAGTCGTCGCCGGGCAGAGCGGAGGGCGGAGAATCGGAGACATGCGCATCGCAGTATCCCTTCAGCTCTCCCCACAGGCCGCGCTGTAGGCCGGCCGTGCGGGCGCGCAGCGAATCCAGCTCCGCGGCGGAGAAATACAGCCGCGGATGCCGCGGGGCCCGCGTCGAATCCTCGTCAGCAGAAGCGCCGCCGACTGCCATCATCACCACCCCCAGTATGCTGAGTATGAGAAGCCGCTTGTCCCTGGTCACTTTCCGCGCTCGGCATCGTCTCCCCACGCCGCCTTCGCCCAAGCCTCCATATAGTCGTAGTCGTCCCGCCAGGTGGTGTACATGGCCCCGACGACCCCGGGCACCCCGCGCGTGTTCGCCAGCCATTTCTTGATGGCCGCGCCGTCTTCATCATCGTCGTAGTACCCGGCCAGCACCTGCTGGTGGCCCCGGTCGGAGAAGAACTTGGCGTTCTTGCCCATCAGCTCGCCATACCAGTTGACGATCCCCACCTTCGGGTCGAGCCCCTCCCAGGATCCGGCCAGCGTGCCGTTCACCAGGTAATAGTTGTCGTGCGCGTTGTGCATGGGGTCGAACATGTCCGACCACACCCAGATCTCCGCGCCGGGGTGAATGCTCCAGATGATGTCGGTGCACTTCTTCACGTTGTCGGCGAGGATCTGCCCCGGCGTGAGCCCGCGGCTCTGGCACGCCTCGTCCCAGTTGGCCAGGCGTATCTCGTCGTGTTGCATGAAGAACGCCTTCGGGTGCAGCAGGTCCTCCACCGCCTGCACCTGCTCCCGCAGAATATCGTACACCTTCGGATCGCTCAGGCAGCACATCACCTGGTTCGAGCCCACGATGATGGAGTGATAGTAACTCACCCGCAGGCGTGTCCCGTCCTTTATCCTGCTGTCGGCGGTGAGCTCTATCACGGGCGGCTCGTGGTACTGATCATAGGGCCGAAGCCTGGGGTCGCGGATGGGCTTGAAGTCCCGCCCCTCCTGGTACACCGTTCCGTCCTCCCCGCGTACGGACACCGGACACCCCTCCCGGCGCAGGACGTTCATCAGCCCGATCTCCTCCATCTTCACATCGTCGAACCAGATCCGGCCGCCCTTGCCGCCCCAGACGCCGATGTAGATGTTCACCTGATCCCAATTCAGGCTGTTGAAGACGATGTGATACTGCGTCCAGTCCTGGGTGCGCTTCACCCCGAGGCGGTCCGCGTTGAGCATGCGCTCCTCCTTCGTGGGCGCGAGCACCACGACGCGCACCTGGTCGGGGGTCTCGAAGTCCTCGGTCTTGATCCAGAGGGAGATGTGATACTGGCGGAACGGCTTGACCTTCACCGCCTTCATGATCCGCCCGTGCCCGTGCTCCGGGCTCACCGCGCCGATGTTCTCCATGCGCAGCGAGGTCCGCCCTCCGTGCACCACCTCGTGGTCCGCGAAACTGCTCTTTCCCACCCCGTCCTGGAAATCCCAGCCCGCGAACCGATTGTCCTCCACCTGCTCGAAATCCCCTCCCGGCAGGGAGACCGGCGGGTCGGGCCGGAGGGTGGCTCTGCCGTTGTGCGCGACGAACAGCGCATCCTTCACCGGCACCCCCTCCGCCAGATTGGGGTCATATGACAGGATCGCGCCGGAATATCCGATGGGCATCACGCACGGGATGAGGTCGAGCCCGTACTTCTTCGCCTCGCGTTGCAGGCGGAGCAGATTCTGCTTGTGCTGCTCGGTGGCCTTGTCGAGTTTGTACAGCCACCAGTCTGACAGCACGATGGCGTTGTAACCCGCCTTCTTGGCCCGCGGCAGCAACGCGAGCGTGCGCTCCAGATCCTTCTCCGTGCGCATGTCGCGCATCACGAAGAGCCAGCGCCGCGACAGAGGTTTTTCCGCCCTCGCGGCGGAACCCGGCGCGCCCGCCGAGAGACACAGTAACCCGCCCATCACGAGCAACATCAATCGGTTGAGATTCATGCTCCGTCTCCTTCCGGTATGGGCACAGGCCGTCCGGTCTCGGCCGCCTCGCGGGCGCGCAGCACTATCTCCGTGATACGCGCGCACTCCGCGAAGGGTATGAACGGCGCGCGCCCCTCCCGGCGCGCGGCCAGGAAGTCCGCAAAGAAAGCGACCGGCTTCGGCAGAGCCAGTTCCCTGGGCTCCCGGTCATGGGTGGTGAGCATCACCTGCCCGCCGATGGTCTCGATGACTCCCTTGTTGCCGACGATACGCAGCCGGTCGTCCCCATGGGTGGGCGCGGCGGCCGGGCGGCAGTAATCCAGCCGGAAGGCGGCCGAGGCGCCGTTGTCCAGGCGCGCGATCACGCACGCGTTGTCCTCCAGGTCTCCAACCTCCGGGTGCCCCGCATTGGACTGGTAGGCCATCACCTCGGTGAACTCGCGCCCGCTGCACCACCGGAACAGGTCCATGATATGGATTCCGACGAAGGGAATGATCCCGCTGAAAGTCTCCCGGCTCTTCTGCCACTCCGGGCGCTCGCCGAGCTTGTAGGACTTTTGCCCGCCGCCCTGGCACACTTCCCCGATGGCCCCGCTCTCCACCGCCTGCTTGATCGCGAGGAAGGGCGGCGTGCAGCGCATGGTGATCAACATGCTCACCAGAATCCCGGATGCCTCCACGGCCGCGCGCACCCGGTCCAGCTCCTCCCGCGTCTTGGCCAGCGGCTTCTCCGCCACCACCGAGATGCCCCGCTCGGCGCAGGCGAGGATGATCTCGGCCCGGTCGCGGTCCGTCCCGCACTCCACCACCACGTCGGGCTGCTCCTTCTCCAGCAGTTCCCGCCAGTCCAGGTACGTGCGCGTCTCCCGGCCCGCCCCGGGGAAATCGGGCACCCGCTTCAGTTGCTCGGCGTTGTCGTCGGCCGCCGCCACCCATGACGCCTCCCGCAGCTGCGGCAGTTCCTCCGCCACCGAGTACCAGTGCCCCTTGAGTCCGATGAACGCCACTCTCACAGCCATGACAGCCTATCTCCTCGGCGTGGTCTCTTTTCCGGCGCAGTCGTTTCCTCGCCGCGCTCTCGCCTTTCGAGGGGGGAGGTTCTTCCCTCCTGGGGCGGGTCCTGCCCATTCAATGGCCTGAGGCGCGACGGACGACGCGGGCAGGCATACGGCCGTCGGGCGCGGAAACTCAAGTCCTATGGCAGACAAGGGAGCAGGGGAGGAGCGATCGCGCGGACGAGCCGGGCAGGCGGCGGTGGCGGCGATGCTGGTGCTCGTCACCGCGGCGATGATCGGCAAATACCTCCACCAGGACACCAAGGACGCGCCGGTGTGGTATGACGTGGGCAGGAGGGTGCTCGCCGGGCGGCCCCTGGTGGGGCTCACCTCCTACCGCTATCCGCCCACCTTCGCGGTGCTGATCGCGCCCCTGTGCGCGCTGCCGTTCGCGGGGTTCTTCTTCGTCTGGTACACGGCCAACGTCGCCCTGTTCTTCGCCGCGCTGAAACAGACCGCGCGGCTCACCGGCGGCAGGGCGGCCTGGCCGGTGGCGCTCGTCGCCGCGGTGTACGCGGTGGACAACCTCTTCCTGGGGCAGACGAATCTGCTGGTGATGGTGCTGCTCTATGGCTCGTTCCTCTACCTCCTGCGCGGCCGCGAGTGGGCCTCCGGCGCGCCCCTGGGCCTGTCCATCGCGGTCAAGGTCTTCACGCTCCCCGTGGTTTTCTACCTCCTCTACCGGCGGCGGTGGCGGGCGGCGGCCTCCACGGTGCTCTCGTGCCTGTTTTTCCTGCTCCTGTTCCCCGCCCCCGTGCGCGGCCTGCGGCGCAATGCCCGCGAGGTGAGGGAGTGGGGGAGGCGGGTGGTGGAGCCATATCTCTCCCAGGGCAAGGCCGGCGACTGGGGGCAGCACGCGCTCGACTTCGGCAATCAGTCCCTCCAGGCGGTCGCTCATCGCTGGCTCACCCGCGTGGACGCCAATGTCGCCGCCCGCCGGGGGGCTCCCATCTACGTCAACTTCGTCCGCCTGAGCGAGTCCCAGGTCAACCGCGTGGTGCTGGCCGCGTTCGCGCTCCTGGCTCTCGTCTTCCTCGCCGCCTGCGGCCGGCGCGCGCCGGAGACGAAGGACCGGGAGGCGGCCGAATACGCGCTCGTCACCATCGGCCTGCTGCTGGTCTCCGCCATCGCCTGGACCTATTTCTTCGTGATGATGTTGCTGCCCCTGGCGGTCGCGTGGCGCCTTGTAGGGCGGGGATATTCCGGAGGATATCCCCACGGCCCGCGCGGGACATCGCTGACCGCGCGCATCAGCCTCCAAATTGCCCTCGCGGCCTTCTTCATCGCCACGGCGCTGTTGCGGGTTCACTACCTGCGCGCCCTGGGCAGCCTGTGCCTTACCAGCCTGGCGCTCTACCTCGCCCTGGCCGCGGCCGTGTGGGACATGCGCAAGGCCCCGTAGAGCAAGCGCTCCGGCTTTGGTTCGGCTGCCGGCATTGCGATGGGTTGGCGGGGTGGAGTGAGACCGCCGGGCGGCGCGGCCCGCGGGCCGGTTTCTGCTATAATGCTCGGCAACATTCCAGTGGAGGCAGTCTACTGATGGCACATCGCGTCACTTTGATTCCGGGGGACGGAGTGGGACCCGAGCTCGTGGAGGCGGCGCGGCTGGTGATTGACGCCAGCGGCGCGGAGATAGAGTGGGAGGTCCAGGAGGCGGGGCTGGCGGTGATGGAAAAGGAGGGCACTCCGCTCCCGGAGCGGGTGCTGGAATCCATCCGGCGCAACAAGGTCGGCCTGAAGGGGCCGATCACCACCCCCCGCGGGACGGGGATGAGGTCGGTGAACGTGGCGCTCCGCAAGGAGCTCGACCTGTTCGCCTGCCTGCGCCCGTGCAAGCACTATCAGGGTGTGAGGAGCCGGTTCGAGGGGGTGGACCTGGTGCTGGTGCGGGAGAACACCGAGGATTTGTACGCGGGCGTCGAGTTCGCCGAGGGGACCGAGGAGGCGAAACAGGTGATCGCGCTGGCCGGCGGGCGGATCCGGGAGGACGCGGCCATCTCGATAAAACCCATCTCGGCCTTCGCGTCCGAGCGGGTGGTCGATTTCGCGTTCCGCTACGCCCGGGACAACGGCCGCCGCAAGGTCACCGCGGTGGCGAAGGACAACATCATGAAGGCCACCGACGGGCTCTTCTACCGCGCCGCCCGCGAGGTGGCCAAGCGGTATGAGGGCCAGGTGGAGTACGACGAGTGGCTGGTGGACGCGATGTGCATGCAGCTCGTCCAGAAGCCCGAGCTCTACGACGTGCTGGTGATGCCCAATCTCTACGGCGACATCCTCTCCGACCTCTGCGCCGGCCTGGTGGGCGGCCTGGGGGTGGCGCCCGGCGCGAACATCGGCGAGCAGGCGGCGGTGTTCGAGCCCATCCACGGCTCGGCCCCCAAGTACGCGGGGCAGAACAAGGTAAACCCCACCGCCCTGATCCTCTCCGGCGTGCTGATGTTGCGCCACCTGGGCGAGCGCGACGCGGCCGACCGGGTGGAGCACGCCGTGGCCGGGGTCATCGCCGAGGGAAAGGACGTCACCTATGACCTCAAACCCACCCGCGACGACCCCACCGCCGTGGGCACGCGGGAGATGGCCGAGGCGATCGTGAGGAGGATGGAGGGGTAGATGAAACGCTATTGTCGGCAACGCGTTCACCTTTCCTCTTCGCAGTCGTGCGGCATTTGTCATCCCGAGCACGAGTGCCGCAGGCGCTCGGCCGTAATAACGCGAGGGATCCATCCGGCGACGCTTGCGTAGCGCGTCGCCATGGGATTACGATATGAAACCACAGGTCTCCATAATTCGTTCTCCTTCGGTCAATAATTCGTCGTTGGTCCGCTCCGCGGTCGCAGATGCGATTTCACGCGTCTGTGACCTGAGCAGTCTGGTGCGCGGCCGGACCGTGGTGCTCAAGCCCAACGTGTTCGCGCCGCGGCCGGCTCCGACCACCACGGACCCGCGGGTGGTGGCGGCAGTGGGGGAGTTGTGCCGGGATGCGGGGGCGAAGCGCGTCATCGTGGCCGAGGGGAGGAGCATTTCCACCGCGAAATACCGCACGGCGGCGAACAGCACCCGCGGGTGTTTCGAGTTGACGGGAATGCTGGCGGCGGTGGAGGATGCGGGCCTCGAGATCGTCTACCTGGAGGACGACGAGTTCGTGGAGGTCGAGCTGCCGGAGGCCCAGGTGCTCCGGCGGGCGCACGTCCCGCGGACGATCCTCGACGCCGACGTGTTCATCAACCTGCCGGTGATGAAGATCCACAGCCTGACCCTGGTCACCCTGGCGGTGAAGAACCTGCACGGCATCGTCTCCGACGAGGACAAACTGTACGGGCACTGCTACCGGGATTTCTCCCTTGCCTGCAAGCTGACCGACCTGCTCCGCATCCGGCGGATTGACCTGAACGTGTTGGACGCGCTGGTGGGGCAGGAAGCCGACCACTCCGCCCAGGGGCGCCCCGTGGAGATGGGCCTGATTCTGGCGAGCGCGGACGCGGTGGCCCTGGACGCGGTGGCCGGCGCGGTGATGGGGCTGGCCCCCGATGAGGTGGACACCACCCGCATCGCCGCCGAGGCCGGACTGGGGGAGGGGGACCTGAGGAAGATCGAGGTGCTGGGCGAGACCATCGAATCTGTGCGCCGGCCCTTCGCCCGGCCCGATGTCGAGCTCTCCGAGGAGAAATTTCCCGGCCTGCGCGTGTACGCGGGAGACTACTGCCGGTCGTGTTCATACTACATTCGGCGCGGCCTGGACCGGCTGAAGGCGGAGGGGCTGCTGGACGAGGAGCGCCCGCTGGCGATCGTGGTGGGAAAGGACCCGCCGGTGCCCGAGGACACTTCCCGCCCGCTCATATTCCTGGGAGACTGCGCGCTCGCTTCTCCGTGCGTGAAGCCTCTGCGGGACCGCCTGCTGCTGCGCGGCCGCGTGCACTCCATCTGGGCCTGCCCGCCCATGGAGTTCCGCATCCGCGCGCCGGAGATGGTGAAAGGCGACCCATTGTAGGGCGGGTATGTCGTCCCGCCGGCGGCGGGAGGCATGCCCGCCGGCCGTTCTGCTTGTCCTGCGTAGTCCGCCATAGGCGGACGAAGCAGGATAGGGCGGGTGGCTAGGTCGCCACAGGCGACCGCTGGCTAGGCCTACGGCCGCCATGGCGGCCCGCCCATCCCGGCCTTCAGGCCTAGGGACCCATCCCCGCCAAACCACTTCACACGAACGAACCACTCTTCGCAAGCTCC
The DNA here is from genome assembly GCA_015486155.1 of Armatimonadota bacterium. Classification (GTDB taxonomy): domain Bacteria; phylum Armatimonadota; class Hebobacteria; order Hebobacterales; family Hebobacteraceae; genus S016-27. The sequence continues at coordinate 5,066 of WFSF01000060.1, read as the reverse complement.
GCTTGCGGGGCGGGCATAGGTATGCTCGCCCTACAGCATGGCCGCGGTCTACGACACCGGAGACTCTCAAACGGTAGCACAGGTGCCCCACCTGTGCCAGATTCCTCCCGGCCGTAATAACGCAAGGCCTGTCCTGAACGAAGTGAAGGAGATCCATCCGGCGACGCACGCGCAGCGCGTCGCCCTAAATGCGCGGTCCTTATTGTGGCGCGCATAGGAATGCGCGCCCTACAGCGGGGCCGCGGCCCGCGATGCCGGAGACTCTCACCCGGTAGCACAGGTCTCGAGTCCACCGGAGGCGGGCTCCCTGCCTGTGGCGTTCGGGGCGCAAACGGAACTTTCCAAGGGGGGCCGGCCCTGCGGGCCGGGCGCAGGTTGGGGAACCTGCGCCACTCTCCACATCCTCGCCCTACAAAATGGCCAAACAAAACGAACAACGCGGTGCCACTCCACGCTACCCGCTATATTATAACACGCCCTGTCAAGTCTTTTTCGCGAAAATGCGGTAACTTACGTGATTTTCATGGTGGCAATTTCGGCGAAAAAGGGCGGGTTGGGGGTCGGCGGAGGCGAGGCGGCGGGGCATGAGCGCGCCCGCGCTTGACCGGATCACCCCGCCGCGGTAGCATCTGGGCGGTGATGGAGGCCGCCCAGGCCGCGCGCCGCGGCCCAAACCGCCGATTCGGCTGATGCCTCCTGATCGGGGTGCCCGCGGGCGCCGGATCGGGAGTCCCACATCGGCCGTCCGCCGACCCCGCAATTCGCAACACCACCCGAGGATGAGACTCGATGCGGGATCAACATCGCACTCATATCGTTTCCACGTGGTCCACGGTGGGGCAGAGGCTCGACGAAGTGAGGCAGGTCATCACCCGCGGCCGCACCCCCGGCGGCACCGCGGTGGCCCCGCTGCCCAAGCCCGTGCAGGACGAGCTGCTGCAGGTGCTCGACGAGTTCGAGGGCCGACTCAAGAAATTCGTCCACCAGTATGCCCCCTCCCACCCCAGCTCCGGCGAACAGCCGGCCGACTGGGGCGCGGCCCGCATGTGGGTGAGCGTGCTGCTGCGCACCATTCAGGAGCTCATCGAGGACCTGCTGCCGCAACGCATGGGCAAACGCTATGGCGCGCTTCCGCCGGAGCGCGCGAAGGACGTGGAGCGGAGCGTGGAGGCGATGCTGGACTCGCTGCGGCGGGCCATCACCGCCTGCGACAAGATCGGGGAGGCGGGACAGGGCCGCCGGAAATCTCCGAAACGGGGCTAGAGGGCCGCTAATGCTGCCCCGCGGCGATGGCGGCGAGGCGGGTGAGTTGCAGCCGGAAGTAGATGGTGATCACGGCGAGGATCCAGCCGGCCGCGAGCGCCTGCGCCCACCACCTGGTCAGCAGGTCGCGCGGCGTGATCTTGCCCTGCTTGCGTGGGCTAATTAGGGCCGACCGCCAAACATCACATCCACTGCACCACTTTGAGTACCCCACTGAGCACAGCAAATAGCCATCCCGTCAACGTCAAGGGGTTCTTGTGCTCATGGCCGACCCCGAAGAACCAGTGGACGGGAATAAGCACCACTTTGCCTAACCAGCAGACCATGATGAGTCCGAGATATCCCACTGTAGGCAGGAACGCCGTGTGCATGACCCAGAAATAGGGCCCTAGTTGCCAGCCACTTCCATCCGGTGACCTGGCGAACAGCACATTCAGTAACTCGCGTGTCGAGAGCGCCTTCTCAGTCCCCGCAAGTCCAAGGTGAAGGCTACCGAGGGCCAGCACTACGGCAATGCCGATGTCAACGAATACTGCCGCTGGAAGCCGTAGTACGCCGCGGCCGCCAACCGCCCAAATCAGCACGCCCAGGGTTGCCACCAGCGTTAGGCCGTCACACACCGCGTTGGCCGCCAGCATCTGAAAGGTCTTGGGCACCCAGGCTTGCGGCACGGCAACGTGGCCGATGTACATGGCCACAAGACTCACGCTGAAGCTCAGGGCCACTCCGAAGGCCGCCACCGCGGCCCAATCCTCGCGAAGGGCTTTGCGACTCACACGAAAGATACCTATGTTCGAAAGGAAGAGAAAAGCCAACAGCCATGTAAGTGGAAGCGCAGCAGGCATGATGGCCGCTGCCGTCGCGGTCGGGAGCGAGACGAGCCTACGTACGATCTCATACAGAACCATCAGCCATAGGCTTATGCCGAGTAGTGATATGGACTTTAGGAACTGGTAGCCCAGAGGGCCGCGACGGAGCCGACGACGGATGCCAAGTTGGGTTAACCCCAACCTGTCCATCAGTAACAGCAATGCGGGCAGAGTGCAAAGGGCCATTAACGCGGCCCCCTTCATATTCCAAAGATAGCCTGCCACTCCCCATGCGACCATGCCCCAAACCAACACAACCCAAGCAGCGAAGCTGGATTCGCTGGCCATCGAGCCAACGTATTGTGCGGTCGTGCGCGCGGGGTACACGGCGGCTCGGATTGCGCGTTCGGGCAGTTGTCGCCACGGGCTCCTCTGGATGGCTTCCCATCTTTTTCGAAACCACTCTCTGACGGCTCCCTGCCTGCCATCATACGCGTAGCCAAGCAAGAAGAAGAATAGCGAGAGGAGTCCCAGTATGGCGCTACTGACCCCGAACGCTCTGTCAACCGCAAAGAATCCAGTGGTGTCCATGAACCCTGGCCTGTGAACGCTTCAGAAGCGAAATGGTTGCTTTCACTCGCCCAATGTTAGCACACTTGTTTGACATCCGGGAGATGCTCGGCTCTGAACGACAGGCGACTCATAGCCCCTGGCACTCAGCATCGCCGCTAATGCTGCCCCGCGGCGATGGCGGCGAGGCGGGTGAGTTGCAGCCGGAAGTAGATGGTGATCACGGCGAGGATCCAGCCGGCCGCGAGCGCCTGCGCCCACCACCTGGTCAGCAGGTCGCGCGTCTCGCTCTCTCCGTCTCGCTTGCTCCGGTCTTTCCTCATTCCTCGACCTCCAGGGGCAGGAGTTCCACGTTCGCCACTTTCCCCCCTTCGATCTCGGTCCTCGACACCAGCCGGCCGTAGGCTCCGGGGTGGACGATGGGCGCGCCGTCTCCGCGCTCGATGGTCTTGCGGTGGCTGTGCCCGCCCAGCACGATGTCCACCCCAGGCAGGGCCGCCAGTTTCCGGTCAACGGTGAGCCCGCAGTGGGAGAGGATGACCACCAGGTCGGCGCGCCCCTTCAGCTCGTCCACGTACTCCGCGGCCGCTTCCACCGGGTCCCGCCACACGTAGTCGGTGATCCCGGCCAACCGCGAGCCGGGCTTCGTAATCTCCCGCGTGGGGCCGATCACCGCCACCCGGCTTCCCCCCGCGCGCAGCACCACATACGGCTTCACCACCTCGGGCGCGGGCGCGCCTTCGGCGACGAGGTTGGCGGCGAGGATGGGGAAGGCGGCGTCCCGCAGCTTGCGCTCCAGAAACCAGCGCCGGGGGTGTGACTCCCGGTTGCCCATGGTCATCGCCCGGTAGCCGATCTCGGCCATGGTGCGCAGGATGGGCTCGCCGCCCGGCCGGAAGGTGAGGTTGCCGGCCCCCACCGCGTCGCCCGCGTCCAGCAGCAGGCAATTCGGCTCCGCGGCCCTCAATTCCGCCAGCCGCCGCGCCGCCTCCGGCTTCAGCCGATCGTGCAGGTCGGCGGTGTGGAGAATGACCAGCGCGGCCTCCGCGCTCCGGCGCCGCCTACCACTCGACATAGCCGTGCCGGCGCAGGAATTCGAAGTACTCGCGCATCGAGGAGGCCTTCCCGTCGATCCGCCGCGCCAGCTCGTCGGAGGAGAGCGCATGGTCCTCGCGCAGTTCCCGGCCGGCGAGCGCGCAGGCCTGGGCAAGAGAGCGTTTTCCGTTGCACCAGGACATCACCGAGAAGGAGGCGTCGGACCAGCGGGGGCTGGAGTATCCCTCCCGCTCTTCCGGGGCCAGGCGGTCCAGGGCGAGCGGGCCGAAGAACTTGCGCTTGGGGACGATCTCCGCCATCTCGGCGTCCAGGGAGTCCTCTCCGGGGTCGCGGCCCGGCTTTCCGGCCCGGCGGGCGAGGGCGGCCGCGGCCTCCCGGGCGGCGCGCTTCACCTCCCGCTGCAACGGCCGCAGGTAACTCCGCAACTCGGAACGCTCCGGCCGCGGCGCCAGGCGCGCCACCGAGGCCACCGCCTCCGCGTAGCGGTCCCCGAGATAGGCCATCTGCCTCATCCCGTCGTCGAGGTCGCTCTTCCCGGCGGCCACGCGCTCCAGCTCCGCCGCGGCCGCGTCGGCCAGGTGCTTCTTCCCCCAGGCGGCCGCCAGGTCGGCGAAGTGGAGCATCTGGTCCCTGGCGGCGGCCGCGTTGAGGTAGGCGTAGCCGGCGGCGATCCGGGCCATCAGCCCCATCACGGATACGGGCAGCAGGTCGGGCACATCGGCCGAGGTGTGCCAGGTCTGGGAGTGGCCGCCCACCCAGGGGCAGGGAATGTCCAGCGAGGTGTCGGCGATGAAGGAGTCCGTGCCCGGGGAGAACGGGGCCTCCCGCCAGGCGTAGGCCGGCTCCGCGGCCAGGGCGCGGCGGGCGAGGTCGAGGATGAGCGCATCGGTGTAGCTCATGTTGGAGTGGGGGTTGGTGTGGAACTCGGGCGGATGGACGGTGAGCTCGGGCGCGCCCACCGGGGAGTCGAAGCAGGCCGCGGCCACGGTGCGGCGCTGGAGCCGGGTCTTCGCCCAGAAGTAGAGGTGGGAGTAGCACTCCGACATGAAGAGCACTCGGATGCTGCGCCGGGGCGCGGGGAGCTCGCCCGCGGCGATCGACTCCTGGAGCGCGCGCACCGCCTCCATCATCACCGCGACGCCGCTGGCGTTGTCGATCGCGCCGCACTCGAACTGGTGGCCGAGGAGGAGCACCTCCTCCTTACCCGCGCCCGGTATCACGCCGGTGACCGCGGGCAGCCCGCCCTGGTACAGTCTGGACTTGACCACCGCGCGGCCGCGCAGTTTTTCCCCGGCCTCCAGGCGCGCGCGAATGCGATCCCCCACCTTCGGCGGCACGAGGAAGGCCCACCCCCGGCTGTCGTCGGAG
>WFSF01000059.1 GCA_015486155.1 Armatimonadota bacterium | reverse complement strand
GGCCAGCGCGAGCGCCGCCAGCAACATGCACCCCGCCAGCCGCGCCGCCCTCGCTCCCGATCCCCAGAGCGATGGTTTCAGGGAGATGTGGGACCCCGAGGCCGCTTCCAAGTCAAACCTGCGCAACTTCTGCTACCGCCTTGGGGCCAGTATACCAGGCCCCTCGGCGCGCGGCAACGCGGCCCGGGTTCTCGCAGGGAAAAGCAAAACGGGGACTCCTTGCAGGCCTGTCGACGCGCGGCCCCTCACCCCACCTCCACACGCGACCCGCTACCCGCTATATTATACCATGCCGTGTCAAGTCTTTTCCGCGAAAATCCAGTAACTTACAGGTTTTTCATGGTGGCGAAAACAGGGCGCGAGGGCGTGTTCCGCGTCCGACCGAGAAACCGAAAGTCAGTCTGGGGTGAGTCCCTGCGCACAGGGGACCCGGCGCCGCCGTCGAACCGCATACACCACAACCTTCGTTTGCGAGGCATGGTGATGCGTATAACGCTGTGGTTGGCATTGCTGTCCCTGCTGCTGGCGCCGCACGCCGCGGGCGACCAGACCCCGCTGATCGCGGTCGTCTACGGCGAATATTCATACCAGGACTCCCCCAGCGGGGAGGGGCAGGGGGCGCGGACCTTCCGGGACACGGTGCAGGAGGCGCTAGACCGCGTGGGGGTGGAATACGCGCGCCTCACCGACGCGGATGTGGAGCAGGGCGCGCTGGCGCGTTACCGCGTCGCCATCTTCCCCTACAACTTCATCATCCCCGAGACCGAGGAAGAGGCGATCTTGCGCTATCTCGACTCCGGCGGCAAGGTGTTCTTCTTCTACATCGTCCCGGAGAGCGTCGCCGAGCGCATCGGGCTGCGGTATATCGAACATGTGGACGGGGATTACCAGACCATCAAACTGCGCGCGCGGGACCTCCAGGGACTGCCGCCCCAGGTCACCCAGGCCTCGTGGAACATCAACCGGATGGAGGTCACCGCGCCCGACGCGCGGGTCATCGGGCGCTGGTATGATTCCCAGGGAAAACGCCTGCCCGACCCCGCGGTCGTCATCTCCCCGCGGGGCGCGTACATGAGCCACGTGCTCACCGAGACCGACCTGGCCGCAAAGGGCCGGATGCTGCTCGCCATACTGGGCTGGATGTACCCGGAGGTGTGGCCCGCGGCCGCGCGGCACGCCATCGCGAACGCCTCGCGGCGCCTCGATGAAGTGCAGGCGCGGGCGCAGAAATCCGACCTCCCCGAGGCCCGCAAGCGTGACATAGAGGCGCGCCTGCGGCGCCAGCGCCAGACTCTGCGCGCGGCCCGGTTCATGGCGGACGCCGGTCGCTGCGCCTACGCGGTGTCCGTCGCGGCCGAGGCGGAGAAAGAATCCCTGCTGCTGTACGGCCTAACCTCACCGGAGCGCCTGCGTGAATTCCGGGGCGTCTGGCTCCACGACGCCTACGGGGTGCCCGGGTGGGGCTGGCAGCGCTCTATCAGGGAGCTGAAACAGCACGGGTTCAATGCCGTCATCGCCAACATGCTGTGGGCGGGCCGCGCCGACTACGAGAGCGAAGTGCTGCCGGTCAATCCCAAGGTGGCGGAAAAGGGCGACCAGATCGCCGAGGCGCTGCGCTGGTGCAAGCAATACGGCATCGAGCTGCACGTCTGGAAGGTGAACTACAACCTGGCCAACGCGCCCGCGGATTTCGTGGACGAACTGCGCCGGGAGGGCCGGCTCCAGAAGAACGCGAAGGGTGAGGAGGTGCTCTGGCTCTGCCCCTCCGACCCGCGCAATTTTGCCCTGGAGCGGGACTCCATGCTGGAGGTGGTGCGCAAGTACGACGTGGCGGGGATTCACTTCGACTACATCCGCTACCCCGACGACCAGACGTGCTATTGCGAGGGATGCCGCCACCGGTTCGAGCAGGCCGTCGGGCGGAAGATATCCGACTGGCCGGAGGCCGTGATGAGCGGCCCTCTCCAGGAGAAGTGGACCCAGTGGCGCAGGGACCAGATCACCAAACTGGTGCGCGCGGTCTCCACCGAGGCGAGAAAGATACGGCCGGGCATCATGATCTCGGCCGCGGTGTTCCCGTACCCGGAATCGCTCTCCTGGGTGAACCAGGACTGGAAGGAGTGGGTGGACGAAGGATTGCTCGACTTCGTCTGCCCCATGGACTACACGGCCGACGCGGACGAATTCGAGCGGCAGGTGACGCGCGAGCTGGAAGTGACGGCCGGCAGGATACCGCTCTACCCTGGGATCGGCGAGTTCATCATCAAGGACACGCGGGACCTGCTCGATCAGATGGAAAGGGCGCGGCGGCTGGGCGCGGACGGCTTCACCCTGTTCTGCTACGAGCACGCCGGCCCCGAGCCATCCCGGATGGACGCTCTGCACGCCTCCCACACCGCTCATCAAACCACGCCCCCTCATCCCGCGCCCCGCGTCCGGTTCGACCTGCCCCCGGGCATTCCCGACGCGCCCTCGTTCACCTACCGCTCGGACGAGAAGATCTCCGCGGGCGTTTCCCTGTCTGCCGAGGGCAACTACCCGGAGCCCATCACCCGCGCCTCCGGCTCGGTCATCGTGGAAACCGTCGAGGGAGAGAAGATGCTGGACGCGGGGAGAGTGGAGGCCCCCGGGGAACCGGCCGCCGTGCAGTTCTCCCTGCCCCCCGGCCGCTACCGCCTGGCGGTGGTGGGGAACGTCACGCTGGCCTCCGGGGCCGAGCGCGGGTTCATCGTGCGCAGCCTGCCCTTCGAGACGGCCGCGACGAAATAGCCGGGTGAGATAGAGCGTTCTTGGATGGGGGCAGCGGCCCTACTGTAGGGCGGGCATACCTATGCCCGCCATGGCGCGCATGGGCTTGCCCGCCGGTCGTGTGGCGGGAATGCGCGCCCTACAATCGGGCACAGGTAGAGTACCTGTGCTACCGGCTGAGGGGCTCGTCGGGTGAGGGCATGGGCGGGTAGTCCGGAAGCGGGATGTCGTGCACCAGATCCGCGATGCGCACCGGCTCGCCCGTGCGCATGGAGTGGTTGGCGGAGATGCCGGTGAGGATGGAGTAGGCGCCCGCGCGGTAGTCGGCCGCGCGGAGGTATTTGTCTTCGGGCGGGTTGGGGGAGAACAGGTCGTCGAGCAGCAACTTGTCGCCGCCTCCGTGTCCCCCCTCTCCCTTCCACACCTCGACCTGGTAGGGATCCTTGAAGTGGGGGTAGATGCGGGTGGTGGTCCCCTCCATCATCTCTCCGGGGACGGTTCCGTCGCCGCTGATGTAGACGGTTTCCCGGCCCACGTGCTCCAGCCGGCCCTTGGTTCCGTTGAAGACGACGATCCGGCCCTCCCAGGGCATGAAGGCGTTCAGGGAGTAGCTCATGCGGACGCCGTTGGCGTACTGGACCACCAACTCCATGGTGTCCTCGATGTCGATCAGGTCGCTGAACACGCAGCGGTCCCGGAAGTAGCCGTCGTAGTGCTCGTGATCCAAGTAGAGCTCGCGGAGGTGTTCGTTGCCCTTGATGTCCAGGTAGAAGTGGCATTTTCCGGCCTCCGGGCAGTCCAGGCAGCGCTCGGAGCGGTTGGTGAGGCCGTAGCGCTCCGCGGTCTCCGGCCGGTAGAACTTCCGGTCCCCGCTGGCGTAGACGGAGACGGGCACCGTGGAGAGCCACCAGTTCATGGCGTCGAAGTGGTGGGTGGCCTTGTGGACCATGAGGCCGCCGGAGTTCTCCTTGTTCCGGTGCCAGCGGCGGAAGTAGTCCGCGCCGTGGGAGGTGTTGAGCAGCCAGTGGAAGTCCACGGAGATGATGTCCCCGATCACGCCGGACATGAGCAGGTCCTTGACCTGGGTGGTGGCCGGCGCGTAGCGGTAGTTGAAGGTGACCCGGCACCGGCGGCCGGTCTTGGCGACGGTGTCGGCGATGCGCTGGCACTTCTTCTCGTCGGTGGCGAGGGGCTTCTCGCTGATGGCGTCGCAGTCCAGTTCCAGCGCGCGGCAGATGTACTCGTCGTGGTGGCAGTCCTTGGTGGTGACGATCACGCAGTCCGGCTTGGTCTCCCGGATCATGCGGTCGAAGTCCTCGGCCGCGTAGCCGGGCACGCGGACACCCTTGGATTCGGCGTAGTCCACGTATCGCTGGAGCCGGCCCGGGTTGAGGTCGCAGAACCCCACCATTTCGGCGTAGTCGGCGTAGTCCCCCAGAATCGCCTCGGTGTACATGAATCCACGGCTGCCCAGGCCCACCTGGGCGTAACGCTTACGGGTTGACATGCGGCAACTCCTAACAAGATAGTCAGGTGGTTGTTCTCGGCGATGGTGACATCCCCTTCAGCCGGACGCGGACAGGATCACAGTCTGTCCAGCAGCGCGCGCACTCGGGGCTGGTTGGGGTTGATCTTCAGGGCGCGCTCCAGCAGACGGCGGGCCTCGTCTTTGCGGCCCATCCGCGCGTAGGCGAAGCCGAGGTTGCGCAGGGCGATCAGGTTGCCGGGGTCGCACTTGAGCGCGGTCTTGGTCTCCGCGATCGCCTTTTCGAGATCGCCCTGCCGCCCGTAGACGGAGCCCAGGTTGGCGTGGGCGTCGGCGTAGTCGGGATCGAGGGCGAGGGCGCGGCGGAGGTGTTTTCCCGCCTCCGAGAGGCGGTTCCGGCGGCCGTAGATGACGCCGAGGCGGTTGCGCAGCAGGGCGTCGTCCTTGTGGGCCAGGGCGTCCTCGTAAGTCCGTATGGCGAGTTCCACGCGGCCCTGTTCCGCGTAGCGCATTCCGAGCTGCGCGGCCGCCTGAGGAAGCGAGATCCCGATCTTCTCCGCCTCTCGATACCTCCGGTCGGCCCCGGCGGCGTCTCCCCGTTGCCAGGCGTAATCGGCCTGCACCAGCAGATAGCGGCACGCGATGAGCCGCGCCTCCTCTCCGTATCTGAGCGCGGGATAGGAGGGCGGCCGCAGGG
>WFSF01000058.1 GCA_015486155.1 Armatimonadota bacterium | reverse complement strand
GGCTGACCACGATGTCCACCTTGGAGCCGGGCGCGAGGCGCGTGTTCGCGGGCGGGAAGGTGCCGGACACGTAGCCGCCGGGGATGCGGTCGTGGTAGTCGCGCTTGATCTCTCCGCACACCAGCCCGGCGTCTTCGAGATGGCGCTTCGCCTGCTCCAGGGACATCTCGCTGACCGCGGGGACGGCCACCTGCTGGGGGCCTCTGCTGAGCACGATCTTGACGGTGGTGTGGGGAGCGACCCTGACTCCGGGGGCGGGGTCCTGGGACAGGACCATGCCCGCGGGGATTTTCTCGCTGCCCTTCGCGCCCGTCTGATCGTATTTCAACCCCTGGTCTGCAAGCGTCTCTCTGGCGGCCGCGGGGCTCATGCCCGCCACATCGGGCACCTGGACCAGGGAGGAGGCCCCCCGCGCGGAGGCCCACCAGGTGAGGCCCACGACCGCCGCGGCGATGAGCAACACCGCGATCCCCAGCCACACCGCGCGCCTCCCGGCCCATCCCGCCCCGGCCGAGAACGCCCGCGCGATATGGCGCATCCATGCCCCAATAAGTCCTCCGCGGCCCGCGAACTCGTTCTCCGTCGTGGGGCAGGCGAGCAGGTAGGAGCGGAGCTCGCGGGCGGAGGCGAACCGGCGGGAGAGGTCTTTCTCCAGGCAGAGGGAGACGATGGACTCGACCTCCTTGGGGAGCCCGGGGCGCAGGTCGGTGACCCGCGGCGGGCGGTCGTAGATGTGCTTGTGGAGCACGGCGAGGCGGTCGCCGTCATCGAAGGGGGGCCTGCCGGTTAGCATCTCGAACAGGGTCACGCCGAGGGAATAGATGTCTCCCTGGGGCCCCACCACGTCCCCCCGCGCCTGCTCCGGGGAGAGATAGCGGACGGAGCCGAGGATGCGGCCGGTCTCGGTGTGGCCGCTGGAGGAGATGGCGCGGGCGATGCCGAAATCGGTGACCTTCACCTGCCCCTGGCGGCCCAGCAGGATGTTATGGGGCTTGATGTCCCGGTGCACCACGCCCACGGAGTGCGCGGCCTCCAGCGCCTCCGCGGTCTCCGCGGCGATGCGCAGGGCCTCCGGGAGAGGAAGGCGCCCCTCCCGCCGAAGCCGGTCCTTGAGGCTCTCGCCCTCCACATACTCCATGACGATGTAGTGGTAGGGGCCGTCGGAGCCGGTGTCGTAGATGCCGGCGACGTGCTCGTGGATGATGCCGGCGGCGGCCCTCGCCTCCCGGCGGAAGCGGGCGAGGAACTCGGCGTCGCCCGCCATCTCCGGCTTCATCACCTTGACCGCCACCACCCGGCCCAGCACCCGGTCGCGCCCGCGGTAGGTGACGGCCATCCCGCCCTCGCCGGCCTTGTCCAGTATCTCGTAGCGATGGTTTAGGACTTGTCCGATCATGATGTCCTGAGAATGTGCCTCACCCGGAGGCGGATTTCCCAGGGCCGGGGCGGGGGATGGGCGTCACCGGCCGAACCCGCGCCACAACACGACGGCCATGGCGAGGGCCAGGGAGATGATGGAGACCACCGCCAGCAGAGAGGCGAGTCGGGCGGTGAACGGCGGCTGGGGGGCGAAGGCCGCGGCGAGAAAGGAAAACACGCCGACCCCCACGAACAGCAGGGCCGCGCCGATGCGGCGGCCGCGCCGGCGGGCCTGATAGTAGGCGACGCCTAGCACCCACACCAGCAATGCCGAGCCAAGGCCGAGCCTCCACCACCGCAACTGTCACTCTCCATTCTGCTGAGGATATGGGTAAGACTCAGGATACGGCGTCTGCTCGCCCGCGTCAATGCTGGTCTCCGCCTCTCCCTGTCCGGAGTCCGGGCGGGGCGGCGCGGCCTCGCGCAGGGCGCGCTGCTCCTCCCTGGAGAGGTGTCGCTTGTCGCCGGAGGCGGAGACGCGGATGGCGGCCCTGGGCTCCACGGGGCAGACGTACTCGCACTGCCCGCAGCCCACGCACACCCGGTCGTCCACCACCGGCCGCGGAAGCCCGTCCAGGACGTCCTGGTAGATGGCGTCATAGGGGCAGGCCTCGTCGCACACCACGCACTGCCGTCCGTAGGCCCAGGCGATGCACTTGCTCCGGTCCACGTTGGCGGTTCCCAGGAAGAGGTATTTTTTCTCCTCCGCGCGGAAGGGTTGGATGGCATGGGTGGGGCACACCTGCCAGCAGGCCTCGCACACCTCGTTGCACGGCCCCATGCGGGGGACCAGAATGGGGGTGCCGAGGGCCTCGATGCCCCCTTCCCCGAAGGCCGGCTGGAGGCCGTTGGAGGGACACACCTTCATGCACTCTCCACACCGCACACAGGCGGTCACGAAGGCGTCCTCCGGCTGCGCCCCGGGGGGGCGGATGAGGCGCTCGGAGGAAATCGTCAGCACTCGTTCGCCGCCCTGGGTGCGCTTGGCGCTCCAGTCCACCTTGGGCAGCAGCGCCGCCGCCACGCCGATCCCCATCGCCTCCAGCACCCTCCGCCGCGCCGGATCCACCCGGTCGTCGCGGCCGCTCGAGGCGCGGCTCGTGGTGACGGAGACGGCCCCCTCGGGGCACACTGCGGCGCAGGCATAGCACCAGATGCACTCCGTGCCCCGGTATTTCTTCGGGTCCTCCAGGATGGCTCCCATCTTGCATTCGTTCACACACCTCATGCAGTTGGTGCACTTGTCGGAGACGCGCAGGCGCAGGGGAGAGGCCTTGCTCAGGAGGCCGAGCAACGCGCCGAGGGGACAGAGATTCCGGCACCAGAACCGCCGCGCCAGGCTGCTCAGACCGACCAGGGCTGCGAAGATGAGCAGGGTGAGCGCCCCCAGCCGGAAGTGGGGAGGGGCTGTGGGGCGGGCGAACCGGTCGAGCGCGGCCCCTATCCGCCAGAAAAGCCGCTCCATCCAGGGGCGGTTCTCCGCGACCGGGGCATAGGCCCAGATGAAATTGACGTCCCGCGCGAAGGTGATGGTCCACTGGACCGGGGGCACGCCGGAGAGGGTGAGCGTGCGGGTGAGCAGCGCGATGGGGTCGGCCGCGTACACGGCCGACAGTCCCACGCTGCCGGAGAGGGAGGGTTCGCTCTGTGAGCGGTTGGCGACCGGCAGGAGCATGGTCACGAGAAGGGCGAGCAGCAGATAGTATTTGACCCGCCGCCACGGCGGCGCCTGGCCGGGCCTCCGGCCGCGCATCTTGAAGAGCCGTTCGAGGAGGTCGAGGGTGGTTCCCATGGGGCAGACCCATCCGCAGAAGGCGCGCCCCAGCAGGAGGCTCAATACGATCAGCGGCAGCGCGTACCAGAGCAGGGGCGTCACCACCCGGCGTAGCGAGACGACGGCCGAGAGCGCCAGCAGCGGATCGGCGCGCAGGAACAGGTCGGGGGGAAGTCCCAGCAACACCGCTCTGCCCGCGAAGGCGAAGAGGGTGAGATAGAGCCCCAGGAAGGCCAGTTGCGAGATGCGCCGCAGCGCGCGTATGCGGCCGGGCATCGGAGATTTCACCCGCACTCGCCGACGCGGGGCCGGGGTCGGCTGTGGGCTCCGCTAGACACGCTTGATCTTCACCCGGTCCAGGTCGAGATGCCCGAGCCCCATCGCGGCCGCCCGCTTCAGGTGCCCGATTTCTCCGGCGGAGAGCCCCAGCAGTTTCGCCCCGTAGGCGTCCACGGCCACCGGGTCCGTGCCGGCGATGACGAGATTGGGCGTCTTCGTATTGCCGGGGCCCTTGGGGCCGTTCGAGAGCAGGATGCGGGTGGCGTCCAGCACGATGAGATCGGGCTTGATCTGGGAGGCGTAGTCGGCGATGCACTGGTCGAGGCTTCGGCTCCGGTGCCATGCGCCGCGATCCAGCACCGTGCCCATCAGGTTCTTGCAGCCCAGGGTGACGCGGGTGCTGCCGTGCACCTTGGCGATGGGCGCGTTGATGACCACGTCCGCCCGCAACAGGTCGCGCAGGGCCTTGGCGCGCTTGAGCACTTTGCCGCGCTTGATGGTGATGCTCTGGAACATCACCGGGGAGGTGGCGGCGAACACCCGCGCCCCCGCCTTCTCCGCGGCGGGGCCGATGCCGCTCAACCGGATGACGCGGTCGGCGGGCCCGTCCACGGGGTGGTCCACCACCTTTATCTCCTTCGCGCCCGCGGCGCGGCAGAGCCGCACCAGCTCGGCCACCACCTCCGGGTTGGTGTTGGCGGCCTGCTCCGGCTTGCGGGCCCAGGCCATGTTGGGCTTGATGAGCACCGTGGCCCCCCGCTTGACAAACTTCTTCATGCCGCCCAGGGCGTCCACCGCCGCCTGCGTCCTGCGGGCGATGGTCTTCCCGGAGGCCACCGCGAGGATGGGCCGGCGGGCGGGGGCCGCCTCCGCCACCGCCACCCCGTCCAGCAGGGACAGCAGCCGGGTCTGGGTGAGCGCATAGCCGGCCGCGCCCAGCGCGGCCGCGCGCTTCAGGAACTCTCGTCTGGTCAGCTCATCGTTGGACATAAGCGCGGGAACCTCCCTTGCCCCTTATTTTCCGCCCGGAACGGCGGGGAGCACGCATTCCCTTGGCTCACCTCTCCGCGCTTCGGCGCGCGGTCATTTCTTCCCGCCGCCGGCCGGCTTGGGGTGCGGCCTCTTCTTGGCCGCCTCCTCCTCCATCTTGCGCTGCTGCTCCTGCAAGGCCTTGTTTCGCTCCTCCTGCTGCTTGCGATAGTCGTCCAGCCACTGCTGTTCCTGTTTGACCAGGTCGTCCTTGCCGAGGTGCCGGTAGGTGAGGAGAAGCTGCTCGTGGATGGAGGGCGAACTGCTGGCCTCGCCGGCGACCTGGTACCATTTCACGGCCTCATCTATCTTACCCATATTCTCATAGGCGCGCGCCATTCCCAGCAGCGCCTGTCCGCGCGCCTGGGGCAGCCCGCCCTCGCCGCTGAGCACGTCGTTGGCCGCCGCGTAGGAGTCGGCCGCCTGCTGCCATTTGTTCTGGACGGAGTAGAGAATGGCCAGCTCATAGTAGATGGCGGCGGCGGCCAGCCCGCCGAGCTGGTCGGCGATCGGCCTCGCCTCCTCCAGCAGGGGAAGCGCCTTGTCGAGGTGGCCCTTCTTCACCTCCTGGTAGGCTAGGATCTCCTTGTCCACCACCTTCACGTCCGCCTTGTCACGGAGCTGCTTCGTGTATTTGTCCCAGGCGGCGCGGCGCTTCCGGTCGACGAAGCTCTGGAGATACTGGGACTTGTTCTTCTGGTAGTCCTGCGGGCGGTTCTGACGCCGCGACCTCAGCTTGAGGATTACGTACCCGAAATCCGTCTTGATGGGTTCGGGCGCGACCTCGCCGGGCTTCAGCTTGGCCAGCACGTCCTGATAGGACTTGGGGAAGCTGGAGAGAGGTCTGGGCTCCCTGCGGCCGGCCATCTGCTTGGCGTCCGGGTCATCGGATTCGGCGCGCGCGAGTTTGTCGAAGTTCTCGCCCTTTTTCAGCCTGGCGAGGAGTTCCTCCGCGCGGGCGCGCGCCTGGGCGTCGGTGCGCTCGGGCCGGCCGGAGGGATGGAGGGAGACCACGATCTCCTGCACGGCGGTCTCGTCGTAGGAGTCGAGGAGTTCCTTTTCCGTGGCGGTGATGGACCCGGTGACCTTTTTCTTCAGCTCCTGGGTGGCGAGATCCGCGCGCAGATCATCATATTGTTTCTCCAGCAGCCACTTGGTGAGCCACTTCACGAAGCTGCGCTCGCTCATGGCCTCGCGCGGCCGGCGGTCGTTGCTGCTGGCGATATAGGCGAGTTGGCGCTCGAGCTTATCCTTGTCCTGGATCTGGGCCTTGATCTGCTCCAACTGCTGCTGCGCCAGTTCCTCCGCCCGCTTCGAAACCTGCCGCTTGGAGATGGAGATGCCCTGCCTCTCCGCCTCGTTGAGCACCAGTTGCTGGGTGACGGCCTGGTCGAAGGCGGCGAGGCGGTCCCTCCACAGGCGCTCCACGCCGATCGCCTGCCCGGTGATCTGGGCCACCGCGGTGAGTTGGCTGGTAGTCTGGCGGAAGGCGTTTTCCAGGGCGCGGCGGAGAAGCGGCTTCCCATCCACTTCGGCGATGGTCTCCTGGAGCGCGGGGGGCTCCTGATTGTCCCCGCCTCTCATGCCGCGGCCTCCGCCTCCGCTGAACATGAGCGGCAGGGTGATCACGAAGAGCGCTGCGAGTCCGTAAAGGATGTAGCGAAGGTGGACGGCGAAACGCCGCCGCATTCTCATGATGGACATGGGTGGTTAGCAGACTCCTGTAGTTCGAGATATGTACTTGAGGCTCGTGGGCAAGGCTCCCGTCACTCCTGCCCGCTCTCTTGCTCCTCCGGCGGCTCCGGGGCCGCGCTGAGACGCTCGCGGGCGCTCCGCACCGCGCTCATGACGCGGGTGACGTATTCCTCCAGATTGGCGAGAACGCGCTTGGAGTACTCCTCCGCGCTGCGGCGGATCTCCGCCGCCTCCGCGCTGGCGCGCTGGATGATCTCGTCCGCGCGCTCCGTGGCGCGGCGGACGATCTCGTCGTTGGCCACCAGCAGCGCGGCCTGTTCGCGCGCCTCCTCCAGCAGGCGGTCGCGCTCCGCCTCGGCCGCCTCCAGGATGCGCTGGCGCTCCTGCATGACGCGGCTGGCGCTCTTGATCTCCTCGGGCAGGGCGGAGCGGATGCGGTTGACCTGGGTGAAGAAGCGGTCGAGGTCAAACCCCCAGGCGCGGTGGAGCAACTGCGGACGATGGCTTTCGCCCAACTTCTCGAGTTCTTCCAGCTGTTTCAGGATTTCGATGATGACCCCTCCCTTCCGGGTGGACTCTGTGCGGCCGGCCCCTCTCCAAAAAAACGTTTCTTGAGCGCCTCCTCGACGTGCGGGGGCACGAATTCGGAGATCGAGCCGCCGAATCTGGCGATGTCACACACCAGGCTGGCGCTCAGATAGTGATATTGCGGCGGAGGGGTGAAGAACACCGTCTCCACCTCCGGCGCGAGCTCACGGTTTATGGACGCCATCTGCAGCTCTGTCTCGAAATCCGACACCGCGCGCAGACCTCGCACGATGACCTGCGCGCCCGCCTTTCGCGCGAACTCGACGACCAGCCCCGGCACGATCTCCACCGCGACGTTGTCCATGCCGCGGCAGGCCTCCCGGAGCATGGCCACCCGCTCCTCGACGGAAAACAGCGGGCTCTTTCTGGGATTCACCGAAACCCCCACGATTACCTTGTCGAAGAGCGAGGATGCCCTCTTGATCACGTCCAGATGCCCGTAGGTGGGCGGATCGAAGGTTCCCGCATATAGTCCGGTGATCAATGTTCGTCTCCTCCACGCGCGGCCCGGTCCTCCCCTCCGCGGCCCTCGCGCCCCGCGGCCGGGGGCTCTTGGATCCGGGACCCGGGCTCGCCGCGTTGATACCAGTCTATCACGGTTTCGCCGAAACGGCTCTCCCTCTTTCTCAGAAACCCGCCGATTCCGCCCGGAATCTCCTCCCGGCGGGAGCGCTGGCAGATGACCCAGCCGCCCCCGGCCGCCAGCGACGGCGCGCGGGCGAGAGCGCGCAGGGCGCGCAAAACCTCCCCCTGCCCATAGGGCGGATCCAGAAAGATTAGGTCGAATTCCGCTCCCTCCCGCGCCAGCTTGGGCAGCGCGCGGTTCACGGGCGCGCGGATGATTCGCGCCCGGTCTTGAAGCCCGCAGCGCTCGGCGTTTTCCGCGATCAGGCGCGCGGCCGGGGCGTGCGCCTCCACGAACACCGCCTTCTCCGCGCCTCGGCTCAACGCCTCCAGCCCCACGGCCCCGCACCCCGCGTAGAGATCCAGAAAGGCCGCGCCCACCACCGCCTCCGCCAGCGCGCCGAAGAGGCTCTCCCTCACGCGGTCCGTGGTGGGGCGGAGCGCCCTTCCCCGCAGCGAGCGAATCGTTCTTCCCCTGGCGCTCCCGGCTATGATGCGCATGGCTACCCGGCCGGCCTTTCCATGCGGTCCCTCAGTTTCCTCACCTCGGCGCGCAGGGCGCGGTATGCGCCCCCGCGCAGGTCGGGGTCCTTCTCCACCAGCGCGAAGGCGGCCTCTCTGGCGGTGGTGAGCACGCCCAGGTCCCCCGCCAGCCGCGCCAGCCGGAAATCTGGCAGCCCGTGCTGCCGGCTGCCGTACAGTTCTCCGGGGCCGCGCAGCTGCAGGTCCTGCTCGGCGATGGCGAATCCGTCGTTGGTCTCCAGCATCACCCTCAGCCGGTCCCGCGCCATCCCCAGCGATTCCTCGGCGGCCGGAGCCAGCCGGCCGGTGGGGTCGTACTTGGCCGGGGTGAGCAGCAGGCAGTAGGACTGGTGCGCCCCCCGGCCCACCCGGCCGCGGAGCTGGTGGAGCTGGGCGAGCCCGAAGC
Source organism: Armatimonadota bacterium (assembly GCA_015486155.1). GTDB lineage: Bacteria > Armatimonadota > Hebobacteria > Hebobacterales > Hebobacteraceae > S016-27. The sequence continues at coordinate 1,467 of WFSF01000058.1, read as the reverse complement.
GCTCGGCGTTCACGATCGCCATCACGGTCGCGTTGGGGATGTCCACCCCCACCTCGATGACGGTGGTGGCGGTGAGCACGTCCAGCTCTCCGGCGCGGAAAGCCTCCATCACCGCCTCCCTGTCGGCGACCCGCATCTCCCCGTGCACCAGGCCCACGCGGAAATCGGAGAACTCCACCCGCTGGAGCTGCTCGGAGAGCTTGGTGGCGGCCTGGGCCTGGAGCTCCTCGGATTCCTCGATCAGGGGGCACACCACATAGGCCTGCCGGCCCTCCGAGAGTTGGCGGCGCACCAGCTCGAAGGCCTCCGGCGAACCGGCCGCGCCGTCCTCGCGGGAGGAGAGCTTGAACCAGAGGGTCCGTATCTGCTGTCGGCCGGGCGGCATCTCGTCCAGCACGGAGAGGTCGAGGTCTCCGTAGAGGGTGAGGGCGAGGCTGCGGGGGATGGGGGTGGCGGTCATGATCAGCATGTGCGGCCTGGGGGAGGCGCCTCGCCCGGACTTGGTTCCCTTTTCGGCCAGGTCCGCCCGCTGGCGCACCCCGAAGCGATGCTGTTCGTCCACGATCACCAGCCCGAGGCGCGCGAAGTCCACCCGCTGCTGGATGAGGGCATGGGTGCCCACCACGGCGAGGGCGCGCCCGGACTGCAGCGCCCGCAGGGCCTGATCCTTTTCCCTGGCGCGCATGGAGCCGGTCAGGAGTATCACGGGAATCCCCAGGCTCTGCAGCAACCGGCTCAGCACCAGGTAGTGCTGTTCGGCGAGGATCTCGGTGGGGGCCATCAGCGCGGCCTGGTAGCCGTTCTGGGCCGCGATCACCAGGGCGGCCGCGGCGACCACCGTCTTGCCGGATCCCACGTCCCCCTGTAGCAGCCGGTACATCGGGGTGTCGGAGGCCATGTCCGCGGTGATCTCGGCGATCACCCGCTGCTGGGCGCGGGTGAGGGTGAAGGGAAGCGCCTCGGAGAGCGCGGCGATCACGTCTCCCTGCGGGGGCATGGGCAGGCCGGAGGCCGGGCGCTGGCGCTCCCGCTTCCGCTGGGCCATCGCCAGCTCCAGCACCAGCAGTTCCTCAAAGGCCAGCCTCCGGCGGGCCTCGTCCTTCGCCCTCTCGGAGGAGGGCCAGTGAATCTCCCGGAGCGCCTCCGCCAGGGAGGGAAGGCCGTACTCCCGGCGGAGAGAATCGGGGAGGGGGTCGTCCAGTTCCCGGGGCAGTTGGTCGAGAAGTCGGCGCACCGCGCCCCGCAACTGCCCCTGATATACTCCCTCGGTCAGGGGATAGAGGGGCACCAGGGAGCCGGGGGCCGGCTCCTTGCCGTCGGTGATTCGTTCCGAGCCGGAGTATTGAATCTCCACCAGCCTCCCCATCCGCCGCACCGATCCCTCTATCAGGATGCGGGAGCCGGGGCGGTAGTTGAGGGCGAGGGGGGAGTTGGCGATGGACTGGGAGGGGATCCCGCTCCCAGTCC
>WFSF01000057.1 GCA_015486155.1 Armatimonadota bacterium | reverse complement strand
TGCCGCCCCAGGACGCGCCCCAGCGCGCACAGCACCTCGTCCCCGGCCGCGTGCCCGTACGCGTCGTTGACCTGTTTCAGCCCGTCCACATCCAACATCAGCACGGTCAGCGGCTGTCGCCGGGACCGGGCGCGCTCGACCTGCTGGGTGAGGAACTGCTCGATGCCGCGCCGATTGGCGACGCCGGTGAGGTAATCCGTGACCGCCATCTGCCGCAACTCCTCCCTGAGTTGGGCGTTCTCGATGGCGACCGCGGCCTCCAGGCAGAGGGATTTGAGGAATTCCACCTCGCTTCTCGTGAACTCCTGCTCGCGGCCGGCGGCCAGCGTCAACACTCCCACGGAGCCGTTCATGGTCGAGAGCGGCACATAGAGGACCTTTGCCCCCGGCGACCTCCCGCCAGAGGCCGCGTGCGAGCCTGTCTTTTCCCGCCCGGCATCTGTGCGCTGCTCCGCCATCATGGGGGCTCCCCGCAACAATGCCTGTTTCGCCTCCCGCGCGCGCCAGTCCGGGAGCGGCGTTTCCGCTGCGGCCCCGCCTCGGCCTCGTCTCCAGGAGGCCGTCTCCCGCAGTCTCCCCCGCGAGTCGATCATGGCCACCACTCCGGCCGAAGCCCCGGTCGCTTTGCCCGCGTGCTCGAGCAATACGGTGAGCACCGATCTCAAGTCAGCCCCCACGTTGGCGACGTGGGCGACGCCGTAAACCGCCGCCGCCCTGCCCAGAGATTCGTGCAGGGCCGTCTGAAGAGCGCGGCCCATCTCGATCTCTCGCTTCAGCAGCGCCAGAAACAAGACCAGTATGCCGCTGAGCGCAGCCACCTTGGCGATGTTGGAGAGGCCGACGGTGAGGAACTGATAAGGGCCGGCCGTGAGAAGAGCGGTCACTGAATAGAGCCCGCTGGCCACGACGGCTCCCGCAGCTGCAAATTTTACGTCCTGCGCCAGGACGAGATGTATCACGGGGAGGCAGTAGAGAATGTACAGACCGCTTTCCACCCCTCCGGTCAGCCAGATGATCCAGGTGATAAGCACCAGGTCCACGCCGGCGGTGAGAGAACAGGAGGTGGCCCGGCAATGAATCCCGGTGAGCCCCGCGTATACCACCGCCCCCACCGCCGTGCCGATGCCAATCCAGATTGCCCCGTGAAGGATGGCGCTGAACGCGGCCAACTCGGATGCCGCCAGCAGAACGACCGCGCGGAGCACGCGCGCGTATCGCCGATCCATTATGTCAACATGCCCCAGCAGAGGAAGGTCTCTCGATGCTCCCATGCGCTTGCTTCCGCCTTAACTTTCCACGCGTGGGATGCGACGCGAACGATGCATCCCGCGGCGACTGCCGCTCAGGATTTGTTCCATAAAGGCGCTGTCAGCCTGAGTCTCAACCTGCATGTCGCCGGGATGCTTATCGCCAGGTTGCACCAGGCGGTATCACGCGGGCCTACACGCCACCTCGCGTTTCGTTTGATGAAAGATTTTGCTTGCCCCAAACTACGAAAAGGCCAGGCGTGTCATCTGCCGAAAGAATAGGTCATCGAGGTGGAGGAACGTTGTGTTGCGAGTTACCATAGCGACCGCATTGTTGTTATCACTTACCATGACAGGCAGATGTGACATGACCCAGAAGATCGGCTACAGATGCTTCGTCGCGGGGCCGATGGCCAAGATCCCTCGCGAGGGTCCTTACACCGGCGAGCCTGCGGGGAGCCTGCACATCGAAATGGCGCGCGGCGAGTACGAGAGCGCGCAGCTGGTGGTCGAAGCGGGAAACCGCGCGGTGAAGGGACTGCGCGCAGAGGTGTCCGAACTGCGCGGAGAAGGAGGGACCATTCCATCGTCCTGCGTGACCGTGCGCCAGGTGGGATATGTGCGCACCGTGAAGTGCAAGCACTATCCGCAGGACCGCATCGGGTGGTGGCCGGACCCGTTGCTCGAACTGCCGGAGGTGGATGTTCCCAAGGGCAAGGTGCAACCCCTGTGGGTGACGGTGTATGCGCCGAGGGAGACGCCGGCGGGCGATTACCGCGGCACCATCACCCTCCACGCGCAGAATGCCCCCCCGAAGAAAATCGATCTGGCGGTGAAGGTGTGGGACATCACTCTCCCGCAGCGCCCCACCTTCCGCGCCATGGCGCTGGATGGGTTGCAGACGGAGGCGTGCTATGATCTGCTTCTCCGGCACCGGATGAGCCCCGCCTACGCGCTACGCGCTTGGACGTGGCTGTCCCCGCAGGAGCCGGTGAAGAGACGGGCCGACGGGACCTGGGACTTCTCCGAGGTGGACCGGATCGCGGAATACTGCATTCCCCGGGGTATGAACTCCTTCATCATCGCGCAGTTCCCCAAGCCGGGCAGGGGCGGATTCCCGGAGGAATATCCGCCCGATTTCAATCAGCATTTCGCCGAGTTTCTCAAGGCCTACACCGCTCACCTGCGGGAGAAGGGATGGCTGAAGCTGGGGATCGTCTACAACATCGACGAGGCCGGCCCCAGGCACTGGGACAGATGCAAGGAGAACTACCGGCTGTCCAAGTCCGTCGCGCCGGAGACGCCGGTGCTCCAGTGCCTGAACGAGCCCAAGGGGGTGGCCGCGCTCGCCGGCCACGCGGACATCTGGGATGCGTACATCACCCAGTACCGCGAGGCGGGCATCCCCGCCCGGCTGAAGGCCGGGGATGACGCGATCTTCGCCATATGCTGCTATCCCTCCACCCACCCGAACCTGTTCACCGACTACCCGGCGGTCGACGCGCGCATGGTGGGATGGCTGAGCTGGAAGGCGGGCGTCTCCGGATTCGAATACTGGTCGGCCACCCACTGGGGGGACAACCTGAAACACCTGCCCCATGGATATCTAGAGAGTATAGAGAGCGATTGGCAGGCGGCCACGTTCAGCTGTTACAACGGAGACGGCTACCTCGTCTATCCCGGTCCGAACGGTCGTCTCCTTTCCTCCATCCGGCTGGAGAATCTGCGCGACGGGTTCGAGGACTGGGAGATGCTGGCCCTGCTCAAGAAAAAGGGGGGCCGGCGCGCGCAGGAGTTGCTGCGGCTGGACGGGCTGTGTCGGGAGGACATGAGTTTCACCCCGGACCCGGCCCTGCTGATGGCCACCCGGCGCGCGGTGGCGGAGGCGCTGACCGCCGGGCCCGGCGGCGATTCGCGCTGAGATTCGTCTCAGCCGAAGACCGCGCTCACTCCAGGTATCCCAGCGCGCGCAGCTTCCGCCGCGTCTCCTCCGGCATGGGCTGGGAGGCTCCCTCCGGAGACAGGTTCGGCTTATAATTCGGGTCCACGAAGTCGAGCGGCGGATATTTCTGTTGCTGCGCGAAGGCCACGAACACCCGGGTCAACTCGGCCACCCGGTCCGGATGCGCGCTCGCTACGTTCTCGGTCTCCAACGAATCGGTCGTCAGGTCGTACAGAGCCCGCGCCTCGCCGAGACGATAGAGGAAGAGCGCGGAGCGAAAATCCCTGACCACGTAGGCCTGGTGGTCGCCTCCGGTGCGGCAGATGATGTACTTGTTGATCTCCTTCTTCTCCCCCGTGAGCAGCGGCACCAGCGATTTTCCCTGCACGGTACCCTCAGGCCACGGCACGTCGAAGAGGTCCAGAATGGTGGGGGTCACGTCAATGGTCTGGGTGAGGGCATAGACTTTCCCCACCGGCCCTTTGTTCCCCGGAAACTTGATGATCAACGGAATGTGGATCGCCTCGTCGAAGGGGCAGGTGGCATGCCACTCGTACTGGTGCTCCCGCAGGGCCTCCCCGTGGTCGGCGGTGATGATGAGCAACGTGTGGTCGTAGAGGCCCTGGTCCTTGAGGAACTTCACCAGTTCCCCCAACCCCCAGTCGCCCCAGCGCAGATTGGCGTCATAGAGATTCATCCACTTCTTGCGGGAACGAGGGGCCTTGTCTGACTCCGGATGATCGGCCGCCCCCTTGAACGGAGCCTTCGCCCGCCACATTTCCGGCGGACGCTTGCCGGCGAAGAGGGCCTTCATCTCATCCGGCGCGTCGTATGGATAATGCGGGGGCAGGAAGTGCACATAGGCGAAGAAAGGTCGATCCGGCCGTTCCTTCATCTTCCCCTCGAACTCCTTCACCAACTGCCCGGGCCAACGCCACTTGGGGTCTTGCGCCCGGCCGCGGGGGGTCACCTCCACGTCGAAATCCGCGCCCAGCCCCAGCGCCGGCGCGGCGGCCGGGTTGGAGGTGAAGATCATCGTATGGTACCCGATCGCCTCGAGCCCCTTCTCCAGGGTGAACGCGTTGGGATCGAGCCCCTGCAACACGTCCCTCCCCGGCCGCTGCACTCCCGCGCCATGGGTGTCGGGATACTGGGAGGTGAACAGCGAGGCCGTGGAGGGAGAGGTCTGCGGGTACTGACAGAAGTGGTCCTCGAAGATCACTGACTGCTTTGCGACAGCGTCTATATTCGGGGTGGTCTCCCGCGGATATCCGTAGGCCCCCACGTGATCCGCGCGCATCGCATCCAACACGCAGATCACCACGTTCGCCCCCTTCACCATCTCCCGAAGGCTCTCGGCGGTGGGGGTGGAGCCGGAAAGAGAAACCGGGGTCTCGGGGACCCGCGCCGGCTTCAAGGGAGCCCGGTACCGCAGCGCCAGGAACCAGTAGGCGGCCGCACCAACCGCCACAATGATGAGCGCGGACAACAACACGTTGGAAAACGTCTTCTTCATCGTCTACACCTCGGCACGAGTCTACAGAACCAAAAGACGACGCGTCAACCTGCGCCGCCCGGAGGCATGTCCGCGTCGGTCACTCCGCGGTCCGTCCCTCCCCCATCTCAGCCAGGTACTCGTCCGCGTACGCCAACGCCTGTGTTATATGATACGCGGCCTTCCACGCGGAGCCCTTCTCGGTGTTCCTGGGGGTTCCATCCTCCTCGGTCGAGTGATACCACTCGCCATACTCGGGATCGTACAGGCGCTCCAGGCAGAAGTGGGCCACCTGCCGAAAGGCCTCCAGGTAGCGCGGCTCCCCGAACATGCGGTGGCCGAGCAGAAACGCGGGAAGGGCCTCGCACTGCACCCACCAGATCTTCTCCCGCACGCTGGCCTCCCCACCGAGGGGGCCGTGGGAATATACGCCGCCGTGGACCTCATCCAGCCCGAACCGCACCACATAGTCCAGAAATTGCTTGGCCACCCGACGGTAGAGGGGCGCGCCGTCCAGGCAGTGGACGCGTAGCAACAGCCAGGCCGCCTCCAGGTTGTGCCCGTAATTCACCAGCCCCTTGTTGCGCTTCTCGTCGGGAGTCCAGTCGGGCTGGAAATACTCGATGCCGCAGCGGTGCTCTTCGTTCACCATGCGGCCGGCGATGAGGTCCGCCACCTTGCAGGCATGGGAGAGGTAGCGGTCCTCCCCCACCGCGTTGTTCAGGGCGAGCAAGGCCTCCAGGGTGTGCAAGTGCGTGCCCATGGTGTGGGAGCGATCCGTAGGAGTCCACGCGCGGTTGCAGGCCTCGAAGACTCCCTCGTGCTCGCGGTCCCACAGGTATTCCCCAACGAGGGCCCAGGTGTGGTTCGCGGCGGCCAGCGCGCGGCCGTCGTCGGTATGGCGGGCGTACTCGGACAGCGCATAGATGACGAAGGCATGACCGTACATGCGCTTGTCGCTCTCGCTGGGGATCCCCTCTCTGGTCACCGCCCAGAACCAGCCGTCGTACTGAATATCCCGGAAGCGCCGCAGCAGAAAGTCAACGCCCTGCCGGGCCGCGCTGCGCCATTCCGCGGGGCCGCCCAGCGCGGCCCCGGTGATCAGGCTGTAGATGGTGCGCGTCTGCATCACCAGGTACTTGTGGGAAGCGTCGGTGACGGCGCCGGTGCGGTCCAGGTGGGTGATGAAGCCGCCGTGCTCGCGGTCCACGGCATGGCGCGCCCAGAAGGGCAGCACCTGGCTGAGAAGGTGCGCGCGCAGGTCCGGAAAGTCCGCCGAATTTCCCATCGGCCTTCGCTCCTGTCTCTCTTTCGCTTCAACATTCCCTCCCCCACTTCCTGCGCCAAGAGGGGATGGCCGCGGCGCAAGGGAATAAGTATGCGCGAAATTCGGAAGCCTTCTCACAAGGAGTATCGGATGGCAAAGAAGCTAGGCATCGCAGTCGTAGGGCTGGATCACTGGTATACGGCATTTCCCACCGCGGAGGCGGCCGCGACCATGCGTGGGACGCGCCTGGTGGCGGTGGCGGACAGGGATATCTCGCGGGCCGAGGAGGCGGCCGACCAGCACCAGCCGGATTACGTGACCACGAATTTCTCGCGGGTGATCGCAGACCCCAACGTGGACCTGATCTGCTCCCTGCTCAACACCCGGGACAACGTGCGCCTGGCGAAGCGCGCCCTCGCGGCCGGGAAACACATGGTGTGCGTCAAGCCCATGGCGATGAACCTGCGCCAGTTGGACTCCCTGATCGCGCTGGCGGAAAAGAACAAGCGCCTCCTCTGGTGCTTCGATCAGTTGGGCCGCCAGAGCGTGCATCCCCAGGTGAAGGCCGCCATCGGCAGGAAGTTGATCGGCAAACCCCTGAGCTTCCACCAGGTCATGTGGGCCGGCCTCCCCAAGCCCTGGCGGGACAGCGTCGGGCCCAGCTGGTGGATAGACGCGAAGAAGGTGCCCTGGGGCGCGTGGGCCGACCACGCCATCTACGCCATTGATATGCTGCGCGCGCTGCTCAAGTCCGAGGTGGTGGAGGTGCACGGCGAGATCGCCAACCGCGTCTACAAGGACCTCTCCGTCGAGGACTGGGGAATGGGAACCCTCCGCTTCGCCAACGGGATGGTGGCGATGCTGGAGGACGCGTGGACGGCGGACGGCTACTGGCCGCACTGGACGAAGATCGCCGGCACCAGGGGCGTGATTCACATAGAGCGCGCCGCCTTCGGGGACAAGGTGATGGTGGCGAACGCGAAGGGCGTGAAGCCCGCCCC
>WFSF01000056.1 GCA_015486155.1 Armatimonadota bacterium | reverse complement strand
CCGCGGACACCCGATATCAGCTGGTGATGGGCGAGGAGGTGCGGTGCGCGGACGGGCGGCCCCTCACCCGCCGGCAGCTGCGGGACGCGCCGGGCAGGGCGATCCGCTGTTGGACCTTTTCCACCGTGAAGGGCGCCGGCGCGGCCGGCTAACTCTCCGCGCTCCGCCCTCCCACCAGCACCACGATGGCTGTGATATTGTCCTTTCCCCCCGCCTCGTTGGCCGCGTCGATCAGCGCCTCCACGGTCTCCCGTGGGTCGGAGTGGGACATGGTGATGCGGGCGATTTCCTCGTCCGGCACCATATCCCAGAGGCCGTCCGAGCAGAGCACGATCCGGTCCCCCGGCGCCGCCTCCACACAGGTATAGCCGGGAGTCATGGGCTCCGCGATGCCGAGGGAGGAGGTGAGGTGATTGCGCAAGGGATGGGTGCGCGCCTGCTCGGGGGTGAGTTCCCCCTGCTCCACCAGGGTGGCGGCCACGGAGTGATCTGTGGTTAGCACGCTCACCTGCCGGCCGCGCACCTGGTAGGCGCGGCTGTCCCCCAGGTTGGCGACATGGACCCGTTCCCCGTCCACCAACGCGATGACCACCGTGCTCGCCATTCCCGCCCAGGCGCGGTTGCTTTCTCCCAGAGCCACCACGTGCCTGTTGGCCCGCTCCAGCGCGCCGGCGAGGACGCTCTCCACCGCCTCCTCACCTGCGGCCAGCGCCTGCCGCAGGGTGTCGGCGGAGAGGAGCTCGTCGAGCGCATCCACCGCGTTGCTGCTCGCCACCTCGCCCGCGGCCTGACCGCCCATGCCATCGCAGACCACAAACAGGCCGCGCTCGCATGCGCAGAGGAAACTGTCCTCATTGTTGGCCCGGTTTCGGCCGCGGTGGGTGCCGCCGGCCGCCCAGTAACACCCCTGGGTCTCCACGGCTGGGACCGCGTCAGCGCCCATCATCCCTCGCTCCTGGTCTCTGCGGCGCGATGGTCTTTCCGGCAGTCCGCCCGCCGGAATCCGCGCTCCCTCCACGCCGCCGTTTCATTATTGATTCCACACCCTGACCCCGGGCTCCCGCGGGTCGAGGCCGGAAATCGTCCTTCTTGCGGCCGGGCCGCCGACTGCGGCTATTCGCCGCCCTCCGCGGCCGCCTGTTCGGCAAGGTCCTTGAGGTAGCGCAAATCCTCCCGCGTCTGCCGCAGGATCTCCTCCGTGGTCCACCCCTCGTACTCGCTGTGGAGGCTGAATACTCCGTCGTAGCCCGCGCCCCGGGCCAGTCGCAACACCTCCCGCCAGTTCACCAGCCCCTCGCGCAGAGGCACGACCCGTCTGGTCCACTCGACCCCGCCGGCCTGCTCCTTGCGGAACCAGCCGAAGTTTTTCACCGCGATGAGCGACAGGTGTTCCTTTACCATGCTGAAGGCCATCGGCAGCCATTCGCCGTCCAAGGACAGGTGTCCGGGGTCCATGTACACGCCGATGCAGCGCGGATCGAACCCCTGCACCAGGTGCATCGCGCCCGCGCAATTCGACCCGTAGTATTCGCCTGAATGGGTGTGGATGGAGACGCGGACCCGGTAGCGCGCGCAGAGGCGCTCGAATCCGGCCAGGGATTTTCTTATCTCCTCCACGCGCCCCCAGTAGTCCTCCCCCCGGTAGACCCAGTAGCCGAGTTTGATCTCCCGGCAGCCGATCTCCGCGCACGCGCCCATCAGCGGCTCCACCCCCGGGGCCGCGGGATTGAGGAAGTCGAAGTCGGTGGTGACCAGCCCCACGCTCATCCCCCGCGCCGCCCATTTCTTGGCGGCCGCGGGGAGGGCGGCGCCCACGTTCTCCGGGTTGACGGGATAGCCGGGGCGCACCGCGAGGTCGAGGCCGTCGAAACCGAGAGCCTGGACCTCGTCGGCCAGGCGATCGAGGTCCAGGTCTTTCAGCAGCTTCGTGAACATCACGAATCGCATAATGCAATCCCCCGCGGCGGCGCGCCGCCGCGGAGCGCCTACTTCATCCTCGGCACCAATTTCCCATGGGCCTCGAACAGGTCGTCCACCATGGAGTAGATCTCGTCGATGGTGAGTTCCGCGGAGGCGTGGGGATCCAGCAGCGCGGCCTGGTAGATGTGATCCCGGCGGCGCTGGAAGAAGCCCTCCACGGTCAGCTCGTGGACGTTCACGACGTTGCGGATGATCGCCGCCAGCTGAGGCGGCAGGTCGCCCACGTGACAGGGCTGGATGCCGTTCCTGTCCACATAGCACGGCACCTCCACACAACAACCCTCCGGGAGGTTGGTGATGAGGCTCTCGTTGAGGACGTTGCCGTAGATGAGGTAGGGCTCTCCGGTCTCCATCGCGTGGAGAATGTAGCCGCAGTACTCGTGGCTGCGCTCCACCTCGATGGGCCGCTTGCTCATCATATGGCGCTTGGTCCGCCGCCAGTGCTTGTCCGATTCGATGCACCGGCGGATGTACTCGTTGATGGGGATGTCATAGCGCTCTATCAGCTCCGGGTGGGCGTTCTTGATGAACCAGGAGACGTATTCTGAGAAGTGCTCGCTGGATTCGCTCACGAAATAGCCGAATCTGCGCATCACCTCGAAGCGCACCGGGTCCTGCGCGAAGATCTCCGGGTCCTCCATCGCCCGCCGCAGCCGCGGGTAGGCGTCCTTGCCCCGGTATTGGAGCTTGAGGTAGAAGTCCATGTGGTTGATGCCGGCGGCGCGGTAGACGAGATCCTCGAAGGGAATGCCCATGAAGCGCGCCAGCCTCGCCGCGGTTCCCTGCACGCTGTGGCAGAGCCCGACGGTCTGGATCTTGGTCGCCTTCAATACCGCCCAGCACACCATCGCCATGGGGTTGGCGTAGTTGATGAAGAGGGCCTGCGGGCACAACTCCTCCATCTCCTTGGCGATGTTGACCATCACCGGCATGGTCCGCAGGGCGCGGAAGATGCCGCCGATGCCGTTGGTGTCCGCGATGGTCTGCTTCAGCCCGTACTTCGCGGGGATCTCGAAGTCTATCTTGGTCGCCGGAAATCCGCCCACCTGAATGGTGTTGATCACGTAGTCCGCGCCGTCGAGCGCGGGCTTCCGGGTTCTGTGGGCGGTGATCTTGGGCCTGGCGCCCACCGCCGCGGCCACCTTCTTGGCCATCCGCTCGGCCACCCGGAGCCGGTCCGGGTTGATGTCCATCAGGGCGATGTGGGGCTCCTGGAGCTCCGGCCACGACATGATGTCCCCCAGCAGATTCTGCGCAAATACCACGCTTCCCGCACCAATCATCGCGATCTTCGGTTTGTTGGCCACTCGTTTTCCTCCTTGCTTCCAACGTCATTGTCCGCCTGCGCCCACGCGCCGCGAGAGGCGCCACACCTGAGCCAGGAGCCTGCTTCGGTGGCCCCCGGACCTTCTCCTGCCCCGGATTTTTGGGAGGAGACGGCCTTTGTGCGGTGAATCGTCGCACGGGCCGGCCGGGGATTCTCACACAGCCCTCGCCGGCGAATCCACGACTGAAGCACAGCCGAAAGAAAGGCGGAATGAGACTCATGCGGGTACGCACCTTGACCGAAGCCGATGCCCCGAAACTACTGGAAGTCTGGAACGCAAATCTTCCCCACGACCAGGTCACCCTGGAGCGGCTGCGCCGCCTAACCTTCGGTGACGCCAACTACGAGCCGGAGGGAATGCTGGTCGCGGAGGAGGGCGGGAAGATCCTCGGCCTCGCCGCGGTGATCGTGCGGAGGGAAGTCACCGGGCGCGACGGAGGAGGCCGGGAGTGGGAGTTCCACCGCGCTTTCATGAAGGTATTCTTCACCGTCCCCGGAGAGGCCGGGGAGGCCGCCGCCGGGGCCTTGCTGCCCGAGGCGGAGCAGTTCGCCCGCGCCGCGGGCAAACGCCAGATGACGGTCACCGAATACGGAGGATCCTATCTGTTCCCGGGCCTGGATGTGCGATATGAGCGCCTGCGCGCCCTCCTCCAGGCCCATGGATACCGGGATGTCCGCACCATCGAGGACGTGATGGTTGACCTCACCGATCCGCGGCACGAGGAGCAGCTGCGCGCGGAGAGGGAGCGGATGCCCTCCGACGCGTCGGTGGCCGCCTGGGACCCGGAGATGCTCCCCCGCATGCGCCGGTTCGTGGAGGAGGGGAACATGCGAGTGTGGTTTCCGGTGGGATGGGAGGAGCGGTATCAATCTCCGGACGAAAACACTTTGATCCTCAGCCGGGGGGAGGAGATCCTCGGCTGGGCGCAGTACTGGCCGGGCGCTCCTGAGGCGGGCTTCGGGCCCATCCTCGTATTGCCCAGAGCGCGCGGCAATCACTATGGCGCGCTGTTGTTGCTGGAGTGCATGATCCGCGCGCGGGACCGCGGCGCGCGCATCATGACCGCGGGCTGGGCCAACACCGGCTTCTACGTGCGCCTGGGGTGGCAGATCTCGCGGCGCTACGCGGTGCTGGAGAAGGAGCTCTAGCCATGGCCGAGAGGCTGGCGATCGACGGCGGTGAGCCGATTCGCAAGAGGCCGTTTCCCTCCCGGGCGGAGGGATTCGGGGAGGCCGAGCTGGCGCAGCTCACGGAGGTGATCCGTTCCGGCCACCTCTTCCGCGTGGGCGGCGCGAAGACGGCCGCGCTGGAGGAGAAGTTCGCGCGGCTCCTGGGGGTGAAGCACGCGCTCGCGGTCACCTCCGGCACGGCCGCCCTCCACACCGCCATCGGGGCGGTCAACCCCGACCCCGGAGACGAGATCATCACCACCCCGGCCACCGACATGGGCACCATCATCGGCATCATCTACCAGAACGCGATCCCCGTCTTCGCGGACGTCACGCCCGGCGGCTACCACCTGGACCCGGAGTCGGTGCGCGCGCAGCTCACCCCGCGCACCAGGGCGATCATCGTGGTGCACCTGTGGGGGATGGCGGCCGACATGGACGCGTTTCTCGAAATCGGCCGGGAGCACGGAATCGCCGTCATCGAGGACTGCGCCCAGGCCTATCTCACCACCTACCGGGGGCGACTCGCGGGCACCATGGGGGAGCTCGGCTGCTTCAGCATGCAGCAGTCCAAGCACCTCACCTGCGGGGACGGGGGGCTGGTGGTGACGGACCGCGACGACCTGGCGGCGCGGGCGCGGCTGTTCGCCGACAAGGGGTGGGACCGGAGCACGGGCGGCCGGGGCCATCTGTTCCTGGGGATGAATTACCGCATCACCGAGCTGCAGTCCGCGGTGGCCCTGGCGCAGCTGGACAAGCTGGAGCGAATCGTCTCCCGCCGCCGCGCGCTCGGCGACCGGCTCACCGCCGCGATCTCCGGGATCCCCGGCCTCTATCCCCCCGCGGACAGCGCCTCGTCGGGGAACACCTACTGGTTCTATCCGGTGCGTGTGGTGGAAGAGGAATTCGGGATGTCCCGCGACCGGTTCGTGGAGGCCCTGAACGCGGAGGGGGCGCCGGCCTGGGTGTGGCTGGACGGCAAGCCGCTCTACGCCTACGAGGCGCTGCGGGACCAGGTCACCTTCGGCTCCTCCCATCATCCCTTCGATTCTCCCTATGTCTCGCGGCGGGTGGAGTATCCGCCCGGCCTCTGCCCGAACGCCGAGCAGACCCTGAAAGAGTTGGTCACCCTCACCGTCCACGAGTTCTACACCGAGCAGGATGTTGACGACATGGCGGCGGCCATCCACAAGATCGCGGAGGCCGCGCGGAAATGAATCCCTCACGGAAAGGAACAACCCGATGAAATTCGCCAACCCCTTCACCGCGCCCGGCAACTGGTACCGCGGCAACCTGCACACCCACACCACCGAGTCCGACGGGCGGCTCACTCCGGAACAGGCGGTCCGCCGCTATCGCCGGAGGGGATACGATTTCCTGGCCCTCAGCGACCACAACCGCGTCACATCGACCCGCGGGCTGGGGGACGAGGATTTCCTGCTGCTCCGCGGCATCGAGCTGGACGGCGACCGCAGCGAGATGCGCGGCAGCTACCACGTGCTGGGATTCGGCCTCACCAGGGGCGGCAAGCCGCCGAGAAGCCCCAAGGTGCCGGAGGCGATCGCATGGATCAAGGAGCACGGCGGCGAGGCGGTGCTGGCCCACCCGGCCTGGTCCGGGCTGGCGCTGCGGGACATGATGAAGTACGACGGTTTTCTCGGCGTGGAGGTGTTCAACACCGGGTGTCATTATGAGATCGGGAAGGGATACTCCACGGTTCACTGGGACGACTGCCTCAACCGCGGGCGGCGGTGGTTCGGGTTTGCGGTGGACGATTCACACCAAGTGCTCACCCCCGATCACCCCCTGGACGCCGGCCGCGCCTGGGTGATGGTGAAGGCACCGAGGCTGACGCGGGGGGCGATCATGAGCGCCCTCCGGCGCGGCCTGTTCTACTCCTCCTGGGGGCCGAGGATTCACGACATCAGGGTTGACGGGGACACCATCAGCGTCCGCACCTCGCCCGTCGCGCTGATCAATTTCATCGCGCCCGGCTGGCAGGGGGGCAGCCGCCACGCGGTGCGCACGGACGCCATCACCCGCGCCCGCCTCAAGCTGCGGGGCTATGAGCGCTACGTCCGCATCGAATGCCGGGACGCGAAGGGCCGGTGGGCCTGGTCGAACCCGATATTTTTGAAGTAGAGACGGCAAGGAGGCTATACACGCCGGCTTTTCAGTGCCCCAGGCGCCCCATCTGTGGCCAATTATAGGGCGGACATATCGCCGCCGCAGGCGGAGTATGCCCGCCGGCCTCCATCTTGCGGCGGGGCACGCAGACTCCGCCCTACAGCAGCCTGGCCACTCTCCTCTTCCCCACCCGCAGCAGGGTGCCGGGCTGGAGGGTGATCTCCTCCTTCGGGTCGGTGATGCGGCGCTCCTCGCCGTCGGGAGGGGTGATGTAGGCGCCGCCTCCGCGGATGAGACGGCCGGCGTCGCTCTTGGATTTCGCCAGGCTGAGGCGGGCGAGGATGGTGGAGGCCCAGGCGGGTTTGCCCTGGAACTCCTCGGGAATGGCGAGCTCCTCGGCGAGGGCCTCGAAGTCCTCCCGCGTCTGGGCGCGCGCGGTGGAGAACACCCGCATGAAGGTCTCGTCGGCCCGGGCCCCGGCCTCCGCCCCGTGGTAGAGCGAGACGATCTCCCGCCCCAGGCGGCGCTTGGCGTCCCGCGGGTTGAGCGCGCCGGATTTCATCTCCGCGGCGAGCCCTGCGATCTCCTCCTCGGGCACATCGGTGCAGAGCTCGAAGTACTGCTGGATGAGTTCGTCCGGGATGGACATCACCTTCCCGAACATCTCGTCCGGCGGCTCGGCGAGGCCGATGTAATTGCCCAGCGACTTGCCCATCCGCTGTACCCCGTCCGTCCCCACCAGGATGGGGAAGGTGATGATGCACTGGGGCTCCTGGGGCGGCTCCAGCACGCCGATGCGCTGCAGTTCCCTCCCCACCAACAGGTTGAACTTCTGCTCCGTGCCGCCCAGCTCGATGTCGGAGCGGACGGCCACGGAGTCATAGCCCTGGAGGATGGGGTAGAGGAGCTCGTGGAGGCTGATGGGGAGTTGCTGTGCATAGCGCTTTGAGAAATCCTCGCGGGCGAGGATCTGGGCGACGGTGTGGGTGGCCATCAGCCGGATGATCTGGTCGGTGGTCAGCTTCCCCAGCCACTCGCTGTTGTAGTGAAACTCGGTCTTGTCCGGGTCCAGGATCTTGAACACCTGCTCCCGGTAGGTGGACATGTTCTGCTCGATCTGCTCCCGCGTGAGTTGGGGCCGGGACTCGTTGCGCCCGGACGGGTCGCCGATGAGCGCGGTGTAGTCGCCGATGATGAGCACCGCGGTGTGCCCCAGGTCCTGGAAGAGCCGCAGTTTGCGCAGCACCACCGCGTGCCCCAGGTGCAGGTCCGGCCCCGTGGGGTCCACGCCCAGCTTCACGCGCAGCGGCCGCCCCGACCGGAGCTTCTCCAGCAAATCCTCCTCCGGGATGAGGTCCACCGTGTGCTTGCGGATGAGTTCAAGCTGTCGTTCGGGAGAAAGACTCGTCATGGCACACAGGATAGCGAAAAGTGATTACGCGGGCAAGCGGGGGGAGGCGCGCCGCGGCCTTCGGCGAAGCCGCGAGTGGCACAGGTGCCCCACCCGTGGTCGGCCTGTAGGGCGCGCATTCCCGCCCCACGGCCGGCGGGCAGGAGAGAAAACCGCCTCCGCCGAATAGCGAGCACATGCCATACAAGTTCTGTCCTCAATGCGCCACTCCGCTGGAGCCCCGCGAGGTCGAGGGCCGGACCCTGCCGGCCTGCCCGGCCTGCGGATGGGTGTTCTACAACAACTCCGCGCCCTGCGTGGGGGTGGTGGTGGTCAGGCCGGGGCCCGGCGGTCATGTCCAGGAGAACCCCGCCCCTGCCCTGCGGGAAGAGGTGTTGCTGGTGGAGCGGGGCATCGAACCGTTCAAGGGCTGGTGGGACATCCCCGGCGGATTCCTGGAGTCGGGGGAGCATCCCGCGGAGGCGGCCCGGCGGGAGGTGCTGGAGGAGACCGGCCTGGAGATCGAGCCGGTCGAGGTGCTGGACTTCTACATGGACGTGTACGGCCCCGAGAACGAGCCGACCCTGAACATCTGCTACCTCGCCCAGGTGGTCGACGGGGAGGAGCGGGCGGGAAGCGACGCGGAGCGGCTGGGGTGGTTCCCCCTGGACGCGCTGCCGGACAAGATCGCCTTCAACTGGGAGCGGGAGGCGCTGGAGACAATCCGGGCGCGCCGCGTTGGAGAAGGCTAGCCGCATCCCCCGCTCACGCCAGCGCGCGGGTGACGGCCCGCAGGAAGGCGGGCAGGTCGGCGGGGGTGCGGGAGGTGATGAGGTTGCCGTCCACCACCACCTCCTCGTCCACCCATTCCGCGCCCGCGTTGACCAGGTCGTCCCTGATCGCGGAGAACGAGGTGACCCGCTTCCCCTTCACGATCCCCGCGGAGATGGGCACCCAGCCCGCATGGCAGATGGCGGCCACGATCTTGCCCTGTGCGAACAGCTCGCGGACGAGATCGAGCACCGCGGGGTGTCGCCGCAGCCGGTCCGGGGCGTAGCCGCCGGGGATGATCACCGCATCGAAGTCGGAATGGAAGACGCGGTCGGCCTGCGTGTCCACGGTGACCGGGTAGCCGTGCTTGCTGTGGTAGGTCTGCTTAGTCCCGCTGCCCACCACGGTCACCTGCGCGCCCGCCTCCCGCAACCTCAGCGCCGGATACCACAGCTCCAGGTCCTCGTAGTAGTCCTCGGCCAGCACCGCCACGCGTTTGCCCGTGAGGTTCATGATGTGTGCTCCAGAGCGTTGTCAACGCCATTCTAGGGCGCGGGCCGGGGCCGGTCAATCGGCGGTCGTTCCGCATGGTGACACCGCCTCATCCGCTCTTTCCCTCCCGGCCCGATTCCCCCCCCTCTCCAGGGGCAGGAGCGCGGCCGCGGCCGACGAATCCAGCCGGTGGTTCAGGCGCGCAGAGGAGGGCAGGGAAAATGGAGATCGCGGCAGGCATCTGGCGGGTGCAGTCCGGGAATGAAGTCATCTATGCGCTGGACTGCAGTGAGGGTTGTTACGCTCTGGTGGACGTGGGGAGCGCGCGGGAGTTCCCCAAAAAACTGGAGGCGCTGAAGGAGTGCGGCATCACCCCCGAACATATCGGGGCGGTGTTCATCACCCACTTCCACGATGACCACTGCGGGGCGCTGGCCGCGCTCAAGGAGCAGTCCCCCGCGCGGGTGGTGTGCCACCGCCTGTCGGTGCAGGTGCCGTCCTACTGCATCGCGGTGAGCGGCATCTCGAAGGCCCTCGCGGATTACCAGGTGGACGACGGGGATGAGGTGGAGATAGGCAAGCTCTCCCTGATCGCCCACCACTTGCCCGGGCATACGCCGGATTCGGTGGCGTGGCAGTTGGGGCAGGATTTCTTCATCGGCGACATCACCTTCGAGTGGGGCGGCGTGGGGTGGATGGACGTGCACTGGGGTTCGCACGTGGGCGACTACCGGAGCTCGCTCCAGCAGTTGTTCCGCCTGCAGCCGAGGATGCTGTACCCCGGGCACGGAGAGCCGGTGGCGATGAGCCGGGAGCTGCTCGACAAAGCGCTGGCGAACCTGAATGCGCTGGCGGAGGCCGATGGTTCCCCAATCAAGGACCTGGGAAGGCCCGCGGTGCGGCGGCACAGCGACACCCCGCCGAAGACCATCCGGCTCTCCACCGCGTTGCGGCCCCAGTGAGGCGGGAAAAGAGAGCCGAGGCCGGGCGCGGCTGCTGGTGCTGGCATCGGCGGGCGTTCTACTGTTAGGAGGCGCGGAAGCGGTGAATGAAGCAGTGAACATATGGGCGACGAGTGACGGGGTGCGGGTGAACCCCGAGACCGGCCGGTATTTCGAGGACAGACCGGACATCCACAGCGACTACCCCACCGGAGACTATCGGGCCCGGAACGAAGTGTGGAACGGGGCGGAGGAAAGAGTCACCCTCCGAGCCGCGCGCAACGAGTTCGCGGCCTTCCAGGTGATCGTGGAGTCGGACCAGCCGCTAAAGGGGGTGCGGGCTCGGCTCGCCGAGCTGATTGGGCCGGGGGGCGCGAGGCTGGACGGGCGCAACGTGGCCCTCTTCAGGGCGTGGTACGTGGAGGTGAAGCAGCCCTCCAGCGGGTATGAGAAGAGCTCGCTGGGGCCGGGATGGTATCCGGACGCGCTGATTCCCGCCACCGACGAATCGCTCTCCTTCGACCTGCCGGACGAGCGCAACGGGCTGGGCGCGCGGCAGCGAAACCAGACCCTGTGGGTGGACATCTACGTGCCGCGGGAGCGCGAGGCCGCTCCGCCGGGCACCTACCGCGGCGAACTCGTGGTCTCGTGGCCGGGGGGAGAGAGCCGAATTGCGGTCGATTTGGAGGTGTGGGACTTCGCGCTGCCCGACGAGATCCACTGCAAGGGCGACATCTACAACAACTCCCTCCAGCACATGGACCCGGACCTGGAGATGCGCTACTACCAGATGTGCCGCCGCCACCGTTTCCAGCCCGGCGTGGCCCGCTACGTTCCCCGGTTGATGGTGAAGGGAACGCAGGTGACGATAGACTGGACCGACTACGACGCCCGCGTCGGCCGCTACCTGGACGGCTCGGCCTTCACCGAGGAGAACGGGTACTGGGGGCCGGGCGTGGGGCTGCCCATCTCCCACCTGCTGCTTCCGTTCGACTGCGAGAAAAAGGGGAGCAAGACCGGAGGGTGGCCGCTCAACATGCCCGAGGGAGGCGCGACCCCGGAGTACGAGGCGGTCTGGGTGGAGACGGGAAGGCAGATCAGGGCGCACTTCGACGCGGACCCGCACTGGCGGCGGGTGAGGAAGGTCGTGTTCATGGACGGCCTGGACGAGTCCTACTATGAGGAAGCCTACCAGCGCATGATCTACTACTGCGACCTGCTCCGCCGGGGGATGGGCACCGGCTGGTTCTCGTTCCGGGTGGACGGCGGCTACTCGTGGGAGGCGATGGAAAAACTCCACCCCTATGTGGACCTGTGGGTGTGCCACACCATCGCCTTCGACGGCGAGAAGATGGCCCACTTCCGGGAGCAGGGGGTCGAACCCTGGTTCTACGGGCCCATGATCTACGAGCAGGAGGCGAACTCGGCCTGCGGCTCCAACACCTTCCTGGACCTGGATCTGCTCACCTGCCGCGGGCTGGGCTGGGCGGCGTGGAAGCACAAGTGCGGCTACTGCGAGTGGGAGTTCGAGTGGAAGGGGCTGGAGGGCTGGACCGAGGCCCTCAACTGGGTCACCAAGCACGTCGAGTACAACGGCTCCGGCCTGCTCATCTACCGCGGCGAGTTCATCGGCCGGCCCGGCCCGGTGCCCAGCATCAGGTTGAAAGCCCTGCGGCGCGGGCTGCAGGACTACGAGTACTTCTGGCTTCTCCGCCACGAGGACCGGGGAGCGGAGGCGGACGCGCTTGTCGATTCCGTGTTCAAGGCCACTCCCTTCGGCAAGCAGTCCGTGGGCAACACCGAGATCTGGAGCAACAACCCCGACACCTGGGACGAGGTGAGAGCCAAGGCAGGGGAGCTGCTCGCGGGCCGGTAGTTTGCGGGGAGGGTGGCCAGGTCGCCTGTGGCGACCTGGCCACCCTCCCCGCAGCTCCCCTACTCCACCGCCTCCAGCAGCGCGCCGACCACCAGGGGCGCGGCCTCGCGGATCTTGCGCTGGTCCTCCGGGGACTGTCTCGCAAGCCAGCGCGCCACCCGCGGCTGGCTCAGCAGCGCCTCCGCGGCCGCCTGCGGGTCCACCAGCAACTCCAGAAACCAGAACAGCCGCTGCGCGTAACGAAGCATGCGCCACATCTTCATCTCACTTACCTCTCTTCATGGAATGGATCACCACCTCGCCCTCCTCCAGGCGCGCCTCGACGACACACCCCAGCGCCTCCGCCACCTTCCTCACCGGGGCCACCACCGTCCCCTCCTCCAGCCGGCCGTCGCTCACGTGCTCCTCGTCCACGAGAATGCTGACCTGCCGGCCCGGGTCGGGCGGTTCCGCCATCTCGAAGTGCATCGGGTCGGGCGTGCGCCACCGGCCTCCCCACACGAAGCCCTGTCGCTCGAACACACGCACCAGCCGCGCGTCCTGCCTCTCACGGGAGCCGTAGGGAAACAGGCGCGCGTTGAGGTCCACCGCAATCCCCCACGAGTGCCGGGAAAGCGGCCGGCGCGGGTCCCAACACATGTGCCTGGCCACGAAACACCCGTCGAAGGTGTTGATGAGGTGGCTCAGGCCGGCGCGCCCCAGCTCCGCCAGCGCGCGCTGGAGCGGCCCCGCGATCAGCCGGTGGCAGCGGATTCGGCTCACCGGCCGGCCCCGGCCGTCGGCCAGCGCCACCGGCGGCCGCAGTGATATGATGTTCTCCCGCTCCCAGTCGCCCAGGATCTCGACCGCGCCGCGGGGCCGTTTCCTATCCCGCCACGCGAACTCCCCGAAGGTGCGCTTCACCCATCTCCTATCCCGAGGGGCCTTCACCTCGTCCCCTCCTTCCCCAGCCGGTCGCTGATCCGGTTGAGCACATCCAGCAGCATCCCCGTCACCTGCCGCTGGCTCTCCATGTGGTGGGAAAGCGTGCCCTCGAAGCGCGCCACCGCGTCCCCCACGTGGGCCATGTGATTCTCCACCACCTGCGAGAACCGCTTGCCGGCCTCGCGCGCCGCCTCGGCCTGGCTGGCCAGCTGCTCCTTCAGGTTGCGCACGGTCGCATCGTGGGAGGCGATCATCCGCCTCAGCGTCCACCAGAACAACCACGCCAGCATCCCCGCCAGCCCGTATTCCTTCAACACCATCAGCACGTCGGTCACGTTCCCGGTCATCGCTCTCTCATCTCCACCGGCATCACCCGCGCCCCGATCCGGCCGTCGGGCGTGATGTGCAGCACCGCCTGCCAGTCCACCCCCTCCCGGCGCATGGCCGCCAGCACGCGGTTCACCCGCTCGCGGAAGCGCGCGGCTTTCAGCGCCTCCAGCTCCTCATCCGTCAGCTCCGCCTTCGTCTCTGCCTTCTGTTGCGCAGACATCGTCTACAGCACCTCCACCAAAAAATGAGTCACCTCGCCATAGGCGTTCGTGGTGCCATCGTTCACATACAGGTGCGCGGCCAGCGAGTAGTCCGTCCCGTCGCCCAGGCTCAGCGCGTCGCCGTCCTCCCACACCTCCTCCACAATCTCGCCCCCACTCCCATCCAGGGGGAAAGTGCCCGGCCAGGGGTCCGCGGTGCCGGTCTTGTATCCGGCTTCGTGGCGGCCCCTCACATGCGCCACCGTGTTGCTCTCACACAGAATCAGCGCCTCCAGCCGCCAAGAATAGTTGTACGTGTTGTTTGTAGTGGGGCTGTGCTCATACTTGGCGAGCGTGGTCCCCGCAAAGGTGAGCGAGACGCGGAAGGTAGGGCTGTTGGGGTTCCCCTTCACCACCTTGCCGGTCCCCGCCGCCACCACGCGAATCACCCGCCCCTGCCTGCGGAGTTTGCCGTCTACAGTACAAGAGGCGAGATCGCTGTCCAGGTTCGCGCCCGTCAAACGCACGGGGTCGTGGAAGGTGCTTATCCTCCCCACCCCGTAATGCACCGTGTCGCCCATCTTCCAGGTAAAGGCGTTGGCAGTGCCGTAGGCGCGCACCTCGCCGTTCGCAGAGGGGAGGTTGGTGTTGCTCGGAGACAGGTAGAGCAGTTTCCAGCCGTAGGAGCCAGGCCTGCCGAGGTAGGATTCGTTGTCAATGCGAGGCTCGAAGACCGAGTTTGCGTTGTCGCCCGTCCCCCATGCTGTCGTGAATCGCCAATACTCGACATAGGTGCCCGTCGCCTTGCGGTAGCCGCCGATTGCCATGCCGGCGTAGTCGCTGATGCGAATCTGGGAGTAAGTATCCGGCCGCCAAATGCGATTAGTACCCCAAGAGCCGGCGTAACTGCCCGGCTTGATATATCCGTTTACCAGGAGATAGGTGCTGCCAAACTGCGCAATGTTTGCCCCATTGGCGGTTACACCGAGAACGCCCTCAGAAACTCGATACAAGCCGGTATCTTTGCCGCTTTCATCATAGAAGGTAAGCGCGGGGTCCGCTGCGGAGCCGTCCTTGAACTGCACCTGCCCATTCCGCAGGCGCATGGTTATGTCAAGGGAAGTGCTACCGTTCGGCGTGTGGTCAAAGTCCACATAGACGCCGTGATTGCCACCAGACCAGTCGCCGTCGGCGCGTGCAATAATACGAACGGCCTCGCCCCAAGTGGAACCATCCCACCCATATATGCGGCTGTTCCAGAGGTAGTCTCCGCTCACCGTAGCAGAGGGTGAGGCTTCAGTCCCCCGCGCTGTGTATGTAAGGTAGTAAGTGCCGCCAGAGGCCGAGTCCCTATAAGTCCTGGAAACTACATTCGTATTTGCCCCCTCGGTTTGCATATGCAAACGGCCATCTGGGTCATTGGTGCCGATGCCCACATTGCCCCAGAAGCCGATGTCCGCGGTGGGCGCGTACCCACTCACCTCCATCGCTACATAGGTGAAATCATTGCCAGCGCAGTGCCCCAGTTTCCACCTGTCATCATCGTCAATCCCGAACGACCAACCCGTGTGGTCATTCAGAACGCGAATCAGCGCCCGCGTGTCCACACCGTCGCGCGCCTGCACATCGAAGGCCGCCCAGGCGTTGGTGGCGGGGTCGGTCGTCTTGACCTGGGCGAGCACCGCGCTGGAGGCCGACACCACATCGAGTAGCCGCGAGGGTGAGTCCGTCCCTATTCCCAGGTATCCCGCCGCGGTGAGCCGCATCCTCTCCGCCAGGACGCCCCCGCTCGCGGTCCAGAAGGCCAGGTCGCCGGTGTCATCCGCGCCCGCCCGCACCGCGCCCACGCGGCCGATGGTGTGCTCCACGCCCGCGTTGTCCTCGATGGCGAAGGCGACGCCCGCCCCGAAGCCGTCCGCCATGTCCTGATCGGTGATGTGCTTGGCGAACAGGCCGGAGGCGTAGGCGTTCGTCTCGCTCCCCTGGCGATGCCCCTGGATGGGGATGTTCACGGAGGAGAAGGCATTCAGCGAGTGCTGCCAGAGGCCGGTGTACTCTTCCTCTGTGAGGTGGTAGCGTTCGGCCGCCGTACCCCCCTGAAGTCCGGAGAGGGAGTTGTGGTCGGAGGCGTGTGCGGTGTCGCTGAGGTCCACCCACTGGTCGCCGTTGAACCCGCGCCAGACCCGGCGCGAGTCGTCGAAATAGATGGTGCTGGCGGGGGCGTCGGCGGGCTCGGAGGAGCGCACCGACACCACGCCGATGCCGGCCGGGTCCTCGCTCTCATCGGGGGACATGCTGGGGCCGGTGACCCAGGGCGCGCCGGAGTGCCCGGCCTCATACCCGATTGCCACCCAGTCCCCCACCTGGGGCGCGTATCCGGAGATGATCGGTACCTGTTTCATCTCCAGCGCGTTCCCGCGCGCGTCATATCCCACGCGCAGATCGGCCGCGTTGCCGTCCACCGAGATCACCTCGCCGCGGCCGAAGAGCCGCCGCGCGCGCCCGGCAAAGGGATTCGTCGCCGCCAGTCGCTCGTATACATCCGGCCTCAAACCCGGCGTTGCCTCACCGGCCATCGAATATCACCTCCAGGTAGAAAACGAGAAAATCCCCCGCTTGTAGGGCGGGTGGCTAGGTCGCCACAGGCGACCGCCATGCGGCTAAGTCTGCCTGCGGCAGACCGCCGTGGCGGCCGGAGGCCTAGCCAGCGGCCAAAGGCCTAGCCATATATCTCCGAGCGCAGCGAGGAGTATGCCCGCCGGCCGTTTTGCTTGTCCTGCGTAGTCCGCCATAAGCGGACGAAGCAGGATAGGGCGCGCATTCCCGCCACACGACCGGCGGGCAAGCCCATGCGCGCCATGGCGGGCTTGGGAAAGCCCGCCCTACAGGCTCACCACCGCGGTCGAGGAGGGGATGCTCTCGAATCCGCTCAGGGGATCGTAATAGCTCACCTCGTAATACAGCGGGCCGTGATGGCCCGCGGTGGCGTAGTCCAGCCAGACCACCGGCAGGGTCCCCGGCTGGGTATGGGTGGCGATGAGGGAGAAGGGCCCGGTGCTGACCTGTGAGCGGTAGATGTTGTAGCAGGTCCCGAGCGCGCCCGGCAGGCCTGGGTGCCAGGTCAGCTTCGGCCGCCGCGCGCTCCACACCGTCACTAGGTTGACGGTCAAACTCTGGGGCTGCCAGGCGACCTGGGCGTCGGTGACGCCGCCCCCGCTCTGGGGCGCGCAGGGCACCGGCCCCGCCATCTCCCCCAGCACGTCCCCGCTCGTGTACCCGGCCACCTTGAACCAGTAGGTCTGCGCGTTGGTCAGGGACGAGACCGTCACCGGCGGCGCGGCCGTGCTCGCCACCTGGGAGTAGCTGCCCGCGACGGTATCGGACTGGAACACGCGGTAGCCCGCGACTTCGGGCTCCTCCGGCTGCTCCGCCCAATTCAGCTCCACCGCGGCGTCGAGGGCCTGCGCGGTGAGGCTGTCCGGCGCGGAGGGGACCCGGTGACGATAGCCGCGCAGCTCCAGGGTCATCGTGTGCTGCCCGTGACGGTGTCCGGTCTGCTTGTTGACCACCGCCTCCACCCGGTAGAGCTGGGCCGGCCCCGCGTGGGTGCACCCGCTGTGCACCACCGTCACCACGCGCCCGGGGCGCAGGAACACGTCCCCGACCGCCACCCCCACGCCGCTGGGCTGCACCCAGCTGTAGTCCCGGCGGATGGCGTTCGCCAGCCGGCGCGCCAGGGGCGCGGTGCGCATGGTCGGCTCGAACAGCGTGAACAGGCGCGGCCCGTAGCGCGCGATGCTCTCCGCGTCCTCCGCCACGGCCACGATCTCCTTGTTGCGCGCGTCCCGGCTCTTCACCACTATCCGGTTGCGGAGGTTGATGCCGGAGACCGCGGCCGACCATCCCAGCAGATCGCGGTCCGCGACATAGGTCTCCTCCGCGCTCTGCGCCTCCCACTCCAGGTCGTGCAGCCGGAACACGCCCTCGTCGTCGGCCTCGAAACACCACCCGACCATCTTCGCCAGCTGCGCGCAGGCGTCCAGCACACTCGCGTTCTGCTCGGTCCACTTCGGCATCGCGAATCCGGTGGCGTCCAGCGAGTAATCCTCCTCCCCCAGTCCGACCTCGTATTTCGGGTTGGTGAGCAGGTCCTCCACGATCGCCTCTATGGGCTGATCCTCGTAGTGGTCGAACATCTCCACGAACCTGTCGGCGAGCGCCTTGGTCATGTCCCGCACCTGGCCCAGGCGGATCACGCCGCGGTCGGTCGCCTGCTGGGTTATCTCGTCCCCCAGCAGGCCGGTGAAGGTGGTCTTCATCCAGTCCGCGGTGGTCGAGGCGTCGTACACCGCCACCTCGTCACAGCAGATCCACGCCTCCGCGGAGCGCGGGTACAACCGCACCTCGACCCGGCTCACCCCCTCCTGGTCGAGGTCCATCGCGTACACGTATTTCCTGCGGCCCGCGGGATCGTCGCGGAGATGATCCATGCGCAGCGGCGCGGTGAACTCGCCCGCGCTCCCCGCGAGGGTCACCGATCCCGAGGCCGGAAGCGACACCCCGGCCGCCTCCTTCGTCAACAGGCTGAGCGCGATTCCGCTCACGCGCCGCGCCGGGGAGAGGGTGAACGTCACCGTCACCGGCGTCCCCCGCCAGCCCACCCAGGCGTCGTCGCGCTCGTTGCGCGGCTGCCCGAACCCTCCGTCGGTCAGCTCGGTTCCCCGCACCGTGTTCGGCCGCGTGGGCGCGGGGCTGCACGCGTAGGTGAGGCCATAGGCGAGGTTCGGGTGGAGCTCCCAGCCCTGCCGGATGCGGATTTTCCTTCCCTCGTCCAGCAGCGGATCGTACTTGCTGGAGATGTCGTAGTTCCAGCTGCTCGCCTGATTCTCCCGGGCCAGCATTCCGTCCGCGTTGTCCAGCAGCAACTCCGCGGTGGTGACCGCCTTCAGGCGGCGGGTGATGCGCAGCGGAAACAGCAGGCGGTCCGACAGGTCCCACCAGGCGTCGTCCCGCCGGAACTCCACCTGCGCCAGGGGCCGCACCTCCGCGCGCACCTGGTTGGCCCTCACGTCCATCTCGCTGGGCACATATCCCTTGACCGTGAGGCGCGGGTAGGAGGCGTAGCCCTCCAGCGGCTCCCCCGCGCAGGTCACGCGGAACTCGATGTCCAGCCCTTCGGGCGCGAGGGGATGAATCCACAGGGACCACAGGTCCTCGGTGAACTCCCCCTCCCCGTAGGCGGCGGATGAGGTGAGCGTCTCGCTCTGCTTGGCCTCGCCGCCCAGGAAATGCGCGCTGCTCGTGTTCGTGGGAGTGGTGAGCCGCTGGGGGCCGATGTCGTCCCCATCCGCGAACCACGTGCTCGGGCAGCACAGCGGCGCGTCATAGGGAGGCACGGACAGCGCCGCGAGCGGCCGCCAGACATTGCTCCCCACCTTGCGAAACTGCAACTGCCGGGCCGCGCCCAGATAGTGGCGGCCGGTGTGCTGGCACTGCACCCGCAGCATCACCTGCGCGCCCGGCTCCACCGCGGCCAGGTTGCTGTCCTCGCTGCGCAGAGGCGAACTGCTCGCCGGCGCCGCGTCATCCTCGAACCACTGGAAATGCGTCTGTCGCATCGGTGATAACGGCATCTCATCCTACCTCTCACCACAACCGCTCATCATTCGCGGCGGGCAAAGGTGTGCCCGCCCTACAGGCCGGCCTACAGCACCCCCACTGCCGGAGCGACCACGCTGTTCAACTCCAGCTGTAGGGCGGGGATACCCATCCCCGCCAAACCACTTCACACAAACGAACCACTCTCCGCAAGCTTCGCTTGCGGGGCGGGCATAGGTATGCCCGCCCTACAGGCCGGCCTACAGCACCCCCACCGCCGGGGCGAGGACGCTGTTCAACTCCAGCGCGCGGCCCAGCCGGCCCGCGAACGCGCGCGCCGCCTCCTCGCCGGCCTCCGCGCCCTGGCCGTGTATCTGCACCGCGCCCGGCTCCATCCTCACCACCACCGACGACAACTTCGCGGCGTTCCACAGGGGACCCCCTCCCCTGCTCCACGGGAACGGATCCCTGGTGGCGGCGAACCCCCGCGCCAGGTTATAGAGATAGGCCTCGATCTCGAACCCCTCGGGGCTGTTGAGCCACTGCCTCCTCAGTTCCTCCGCGCGTTGCGCCTCTCCGTCGTCGTCATGCCCCCCCAGCAGACCGCCCAACAT
>WFSF01000055.1 GCA_015486155.1 Armatimonadota bacterium | reverse complement strand
GGGCGAGATGATAGAGTTCCCCGGCGGGGTCTACGGGCTGGCCCATAACCTGGAGGAGGACAACGTCGGCTGCATCCTGCTGGGGCGGGACACGGACATCAAGGAGGGCGACCTGGCGAAGAGCACCGGCCGCATCATCTCGGTGCCCGTGGGGGACGCCCTGCTGGGGCGGGTGGTGGACGCGCTGGGGCAGCCGCTGGACGGCAAGGGCCCCATCCCCGCGCAGGAGACGCGGGAGGTGGAGACCAGAGCCCCCAACGTGATCCAGAGGCAGCCGGTGAAGGAGCCGCTCCAGACCGGCCTCAAGTCCATTGACGCCATGACCCCCATCGGGCGGGGGCAGCGGGAATTGATCATCGGCGACCGCCAGACCGGGAAGACTGCGATCGCGGTGGACGCCATCATCAACCAGCGCGGCAAGGACGTGAAATGTATCTACGTGGCCATCGGACAGAAGTTGTCCACTGTGGCGCGCATCGCGGACGTGCTCAAGCAACATGACGCGATGGACTACACCATCATCGTCGTCGCGGACGCCGACGACCCGGCCCCGCTCCAGTACGTGGCGCCCTTCGCGGGCTGTTCCATGGGCGAGTACTACAGGGACCGGGGCGAACACGCGCTCATCATCTACGACGACCTCACCAAGCACGCCCAGGCCTACCGCCAGATCTCGCTGTTGCTGCGGCGTCCGCCCGGACGGGAGGCCTACCCCGGGGACATCTTCTACCTGCACGCCCACCTGCTGGAGCGGGCGGCCAAGTTGAGCGACGAGCTGGGCGGCGGCTCGCTCACCGCCCTCCCCATCGTGGAGACCCAGGAGAACGACTACTCGGCCTATATCCCGACGAACATCATCTCCATCACCGACGGGCAGATCTACCTCGAGCGCGACCTCTTCTTCGCCGGCTTCCGCCCCGCCATCAATGTGGGCATCTCCGTCTCCCGGGTGGGCGGGGACGCGCAGATCCCGGCCATGAAGCAGGTGGCCGGAATGCTGAGGCTGGACCTGGCCTACTACCAGGAGCTGCAGGCGTTCGCGCAGTTCGCGACCGAGCTGGACAAGGCGACGCGGGACCAGTTGGCGCGGGGCGAGCGGATGATGGAGATTCTCAAACAGCCCCAGTATTCCCCCATGCCGGCGGCCGAGCAGGTGGCCGCCATCTACGCGGGCACGCACGGATTCTGCGATCACTTGGAGGTGGGCGAGGTGGGCGAGTTCGTGAGCCACGCGCTCACCGTCCTGCGGGAGAGACACCCCCGCGTGTTGCAGGAGATCGCGGAGAGCGGCAAGTTGTCCCCGGAGACGGAGGAGAAGTTGAAGGAGGGGTTGGAGGACGCCCAGGCGCGGTTTCGGGCCGGGCGGGGCGAGACCGAGGAAGGGGCCGGCGCCGAGTGATTTCCGCCAAAGACGTCAAAAATAAGATCCGCACGGTTCAGAGCATCGAGCAAATCTGCCGCGCCATGAAGACGGTGGCGGCCATCCGCCTGCGGAGGGCTGAGCAGCGTCTGGAGACGATGCGGCTCTATGCGGGGGCCATCCAGGGGCTGGTGGAGCGGCTGGCGGCGGTGACCCAGGATCACCCCTTTCTCCAGCCAAGAGATGGGAAGCGCAAGGCGATGGTGCTGGTGACCAGCGACCGGGGCCTCTGCGGCGGGTACAACGCCAACGCGGTGCGCCGGGCGCTGGAGGAGGGCGGTCCGGAACAGGTGGCGGTGATCGCGGTGGGGCGGCGGGGAGTGGCGCAGATGCAGCGCCGAGGATATCGCATTGCCGACCGGCTGGTTCCCCTCGGAGGGGAGCCGGACCCGTACCAGGTGATGCGGCTGGCGGACCGCATCGGCCGGCTCTTCAGCGCCGGGGAGGTGGACGAGGTGTCGGCCGTGTACACGGCCTTTCACGGGGGCACGCGCTCCCAGATGAGAAGGGAGGTCCTGCTTCCGGTGACGCCGCGGGCGGCCGGGGCGGACGCCTCCCGGGGCCTGCTGGCCCCGGGGACGGGCGACGTGATCTGCGAGCCGCCGCTGCCGGGGCTGCTGGAGGGAGTGATGACCAGGTATCTGCGGGCCCGGCTGGCCGCCATCGTGCAGGAGGCCTCGGCCAGCGAGCACGCGGCCCGGGTGGCCGCCATGACCGCGGCGTCGGACAATGCGGAGGAGATGATCCGCAGCCTGACCCTCGCCTACAACAAGGCTCGGCAGGCGGGAATCACCAAAGAGTTGACAGAGATAGTGGGCGCGAGCGAGGCCACGGCCTAGCCGGTTTCACGGATGGGATGAGAGCGATGGCAGAAGGAAAAGTGGTGCAAGTGATCGGGCCTGTGGTGGATATCCGTTTTCCTGCGGAGCACCTGCCCAAGATCCGCGACGCGGTGGAGATGGAGGTGCAGCACGGCGAGGAACGCCTCCGACTGGTGCTTGAGGTGGCCCAACACCTCGGCAACGAGACGGTGAGATGTGTGGCGATGGCCCCCACCGAGGGACTGATGAGGGGGATGCCCGCCGAGGCCACCGGCCGCCCCATCACCGTGCCCGTGGGCGCGAAGAGTCTCGGGCGGCTGTTCAACGTGTTGGGCGATCCGATCGACCAGCTGGGGCCTGTGGAGGCCGCCGCGGAATATCCCATTCACCGGCCGGCCCCCTCCTTCGAGGACCAGGAGGTGAAGGCGGATGTCTTCGAGACCGGCTTCAAGGTGGTGGACCTGCTGGCGCCCTATCCCCGGGGCGGAAAGGTGGGGCTGTTCGGGGGAGCGGGAGTCGGCAAGACGGTCATCCTCCAGGAACTCATCCACAACATGGCCACTCAGCACGGCGGGGTGTCGGTCTTCACGGGCATTGGTGAGCGCACGAGGGAGGGGAACGACCTGTGGTTGAGCATGAAGGAGTCCGGGGTCATCTCCCGCGCGGTGCTGGTATTCGGTCAGATGAACGAGCCGCCGGGCGCGCGCCTGCGGGTGGGGCTAAC
The DNA here is from genome assembly GCA_015486155.1 of Armatimonadota bacterium. GTDB lineage: Bacteria > Armatimonadota > Hebobacteria > Hebobacterales > Hebobacteraceae > S016-27. The sequence goes on along the minus strand of WFSF01000055.1, from coordinate 1,999 downwards.
CGGGCTCACCTTTGCGGAGTACTTCCGCGATGTCGAGGGGCAGGACGTGCTGCTGTTCATCGACAACATCTTCCGCTATGTGCAGGCGGGGTCGGAGGTCTCTGCCCTGTTGGGGAGAATGCCCTCCGCGGTGGGCTACCAGCCCACCCTGGCCACCGAGATGGCCGAACTCCAGGAGCGCATCACCTCCACCAAGCGGGGCTCCATCACCTCCCTGCAGGCCATTTACGTGCCGGCGGACGACATCACCGACCCCGCGCCGGCCACCGCCATGGCCCACCTGGACGCGACCACGGTGCTGGACCGCAGGATCGCCGAGCGCGGCATCTATCCCGCGGTGGACCCCCTTCGCTCCACCTCCCGCATCCTCGATCCCAGGGTGCTGGGTGAGGAGCACTACCAGGTCGCCCGCCAGGTACAGGAGGTGCTCCAGCGGTACAAGGACCTCCAGGACATCATCGCTATTCTGGGAATCGAGGAGCTCTCGGACGAGGACCGGACCATCGTGGAGCGGGCGCGGCGCATCGAGCGGTTCCTCTCCCAGCCGTTCTTCGTGGCCGAGGCCTTCACCGGCCAGCCCGGCCGCTACGTCCCCATCCGGGAGACCATCCGGGGATTCAAGGAGATCGTGGAGGGAAAACACGACGACCTCCCGGAGCAGGCCTTCTACATGGTGGGCGGGATAGACGAGGCCCTCCAGAAGGCGGAGAGCCTGGCAAAGGGAGGCTAGAGTGCCGCCGCTCTACGACCTCACCATCGTCTCTGCGGACCGCGTCGTCTACCGCGGCAAGGTGGAGAGCCTGGTCGCGCCGGGGGCGATGGGGTCGTTCGGGGTGCTCGCCCACCACGCGCCCATGGTGGCGGAGCTGGAGACCGGGGAGCTGGATGTGGTCGCCGAAGGAGGGGGGCGGGTGAGCTTCGCGGTGTCCGGCGGGTTGCTGGAGGTGACCTGGAGCGGGGTGACGGTGCTCGCCGACTCCGCGGAGGCGGCGGAGGAGATCGACGTCGACCGCGCCGCCGCGGCCGAGCAGCGGGCGGAGGAACGCCTGCGCGCGCGCCCCGAGGGAGTGGACACCGCGCGCGCGGAGGCGGCGCTGAAGCGGGCCTTGAATCGGCTCCGGGTGGCGAGAAGAAAGGGGCGCGGCCCGGGCGCCTCCGAGAACGGCTGAGAGAGCCGGGCGACCGCCCGTCTGCCGACGGGAATTCTTCCCCTCGCGGCGAACTATTTCTGTCACTACACCAGGCCACAAGGAGATCTGCGCGCCCGGCGCGGCCCATGAGCGAACACGTCTACAAGATCGTCGGAGGCAGGTCACTGAGCGGGACGGTGACCCTCTCCGGCAGCAAGAACGGCGCCCTCCCCACCCTGGCGGCCACGCTGCTGGTGGAGGGGGAGACCATTCTCGAAAACGTCCCCCGCATCTCGGATGTGCATACCATGCTGGAGTTGCTCCGCTCCCTCGGCCTCGTGGTGAAAGGGGCGGGCGGGGGAACGGTGAGGGTGATCAACCGCGGCCTTAGGGCCGGCCGGCCGGCCGAGGAGCCGGTCCGGGAGATGCGGGCCTCTCACTACGTGCTGGGGCCGGTGGCCCTGCGCACGGGCCGCGCGGAGCTGCCTATCCCCGGCGGATGCCAGCTCGGTTCCAGGCCGGTGGAACATTTTCTGTCCGTGTTGCGCGCGCTGGGCGCGGAGGCGCAGGCAGATGAAGCGCGCATCGTGCTCCGGTGTGACGGTTTTCGCGGCGCGCGGGTGACCCTTGACCCGCAGCATCGCAACCCCGGCGCGACCTTCACCGCGCTGATGGCGGCCGCCGTGGCGGAGGGGGAGAGCGTGATCGAGCACGCCTCCTATGAGCCCGACGTCGTCCACTTCTGCCGATTCCTCGCCCGGTGCGGGGCCGACCTGCGGGGGGTGGGCACCAGCACCCTGGTGGTAAGGGGAGTGAGGAAATTGACCGGGACGAGGCACCGGGTGAACTGCGACCGGCTGGAGGCGGGC
>WFSF01000054.1 GCA_015486155.1 Armatimonadota bacterium | reverse complement strand
GTGGGCCGCCTGGGAAAGAAACTCGGGCCCCGCATGCCGAACGCGAAGGCCGGCACGGTGGGGGAGGACATCGCGCGGATCGTGAAGGAGCTCAAGTCCGGGCGGGTGCAGTTCCGCATGGACAAGGGCGGCGTGATCCATGCGCCCATCGGCAAGGTGTCCTATGAGGTGGAGAAGCTGGTGGAGAACCTGGCCACCCTGATGGCGGCGATCCTGAGGGCGAAGCCGCCCTCGGCCCGGGGCCAGTACATCCGCAAGGTGGCGCTCAGCTCGACGATGGGCCCGTCGCTCTCCGTGGACGTGGCGGCCGCCCAGGCGCTGGGAGAGTCGCTCTGAGCACAATCGAATAGAGAACATTCTGCCCGAGACAGCAGGTCTTCGGATAATGTCCGCCATGCGGCGGATGCCTGCCGAGGCAGGGATGACAGAGCACGGCCGGCTCGCGCGGCCGCAGCTGCAGTCCCCCGCCTCGGCGGGGGATTTTTCGTTGAAAGGAGGTAGTGCGTGCGGAAAGCCGAGAAGATCCAAATGGTCGCCGAGCTGCAAGAGGCGCTGGCGGAGCCGGGCGCGTTCATCCTCACCGGCTACCGGGGGCTCACGGTGAAGGAAATGAACGCGGTGCGCCGGGCGATCTCCCAGGCCGGCGGCCGGATGCGGGTGGTGAAGAACAGCCTGCTCCGCCGCGCGCTGGCGGACGGGGAAAAGGCCGAGCTGGCGCAGTTCCTCGAAGGCCCGGTGGCGGTGACCTTCGCGCCCGAGGACGCGGTTCCGGTGCTTAAGGCGATCGCGGACTTCGCCAAGGGGCACGAGGCGCTGGCGTTCAAGGGCGGATGGATGGACAACCAGGTGCTGGATGGATCCGTGCTGGCGAAGATCGCCACCCTGCCGCCCAAGGAAGAACTGCTCGCCAGGCTGGCGGGAGTGCTGTACGCTCCGCTCAGCCGGCTGGTGGGCGTGCTCCAGGCGGGCCCGCGCGATTTGGTGCTCACCCTGCGCGCGGTGGCCGAGCAGAAGCAAGGACAGGCCGCGGCCGCCTAGGCCGTGTGGGCGCCCGTTGGGCGCGATGTGATTTTATATTTCGAGCTGACACTATCCGGAATGGAGGAAGATGATGGCGAAGTTGAGCAATGACGAGATCATCGCCGCGATCGAGGAGATGACGGTCGTGGAGTTGAACGAGCTGGTGGAGGCGATCCAGGACAAGTTCGGCGTGAGCGCGATGGCGATGGCCGCCCCCGCGGCCGCCGGGGCCGCGCCCGCCGCAGAGGCCGCCGAGGAGAAGACGCAGTTCGACGTCATCCTCACCAGCTTCGGCGAGAAGAAGATCAATGTCATCAAGGCGGTGCGCGAGCTCACCAGCTTGGGCCTCAAGGAGGCCAAGGAACTCGTGGAGAGCGCCCCCAAGGCGGTGAAGGAGGGCGTGACCAAGGAAGAGGCCGAGGCCGCCAAGAAGACCCTGGAGGAGGCGGGAGCCACCGTCGAGGTGAAATAGCGCCCCCTCCTTTCGGCGCTCGATTGCCCGCTCCGCGGGCCGTGATTTCCGCGCCCATTCTCCAGCCGCGGCGGGCTGGAGAATGGGCGCGGGCGCGTCTCCCTACGGCCCCGGCCGCGCCTCCGTCTGCCGGCCGTCCCGCACCGTGAAGACGCCGTTGCAGATCACGTGCGCGATTCCCTCCGGCGGCAGCGTGGGCCGTTCCCAGGTGGCGCGGTCGACCACCCGGCCGGGGTCGAAGACACAGACGTCGGCGCGATAGCCGGGCGCGAGCAGGCCGCGCTCGGCGAGCCCGAAGGCGGCGGCGGTCTTTCCGGTCATCCGGTGCACGGCCTGCTCCAGGGTGAGCACGCCCAGCTCTCTCGCATAGCGCCCCAGCACCCGCGGGAAAGTGCCCCACAGGCGGGGGTGCGGTTTCCCCAGAGTGTGGAGGCCGTCGCTCCCGACCATCTGGGCGGGGTGGCGCATCGCCGTCTGCACATCCTCCTCACACATCTGGTGCCAGATGCCGATCGCCGCGCCCCGGGTGGCGAGGAGCAGGTCGAAGAGCACCTCCTCCGGCGGCCGGCCCGCGCGGGCGGCGAGGTCGGCGATGCTCCTGCCCTCCCATTCCTCCCGGCCGGGCGCGGAGCCGACCACACAGCGCGGCCAGCCGATGCGGGAGGAGAGGTTATCCCAGCCGGGGATGATTTCCTCGCCCGCGAGCGCGGCGCGGATGCGGGACCGCTCGCCTTCGTCGCGGAGCCGGGCCAGGGTGCGCGCGGGACCGCCCTCCAGCGCCCACGGGGGCAGGAGAGTGGTGAAAGGAGAACTGCCCGCGGTATAGGGATACTGGTCACAGGTGACGCGCTGGCCCCGGGCGCGCGCCTCCTCGATATGTCCCAGAGCCAGCCCGATGTCTCCCCAGCGCGCGGGATCGGCGACCTTGATGTGGGAGACGTGCACGTGCGCGCCGGTCTCCCGGCCGAGCTCGATCACCTCCAGGATGGACTCCTCGAACCGGTCGCATTCATTGCGCACGTGGAAGGCGAGGAGACGGCCGCACTCCGCGGCCACGCGGCCGATGGCCGCGAGCTCGTCTCTGGCCGCGAAGCACCCGGGCGCATACAGCAGGCCGAAGGAAACCCCGACTGCGCCCTGCCGGAACGCCTCCCTCACGAGGCCGCACATCGCGCGCGTCTCGTCTTCCGTCGCGGGGCGGTTCTCGACGCCGACCACGCTGGCGCGCACCGCGCCGTGGGCGACCAGGGAGACCACATTCAGCGCCGTCCCCCGGGCGCGCAGAGCCGCGTGGTACGCCTCCGCGGAGGCGAAAGTGGGGGATTCGCCCTCGGTCCACACCCCGCCCATCGCCTCTCCTGCCGCCTCGCCGCGCACCGGGAAGAGCCCGAATCCGCAGTTGTTGACGATCTCTGTGGTGACCCCCTGGAGCACCTTGGGGGTTTCCGCGGGATCCCGCAGCAGGGCCGCGTCCGCGTGGCTGTGGGCGTCTATGAACCCCGGCGCCACCACCAGCCCGCCGACCTCGAGCGCCTGTTCCGCCTCCGCGGCGGGGATCTCGCCCACGGCCGCGACGCGGCCCTCCCGCAGCGCGACGTCGGCGCGCCGCGCCGCCGCGCCCGATCCGTCGATTACCGTGCCGCCTCTCAGCAGGAGATCATACATGGGACCCGATTTCGAGCCGTGGGCTCCATTCCCTGCGGAGAGGAATTGTCACGAGGGATGGACATCGGGGCGAAGGGAACTGCCGGGCGGCGGGGTAACTTCAGCATATCCCCATTCTTCGGAGGCGTTGATGCGGTATCGTGTGTTGGGCAGTACCGGGCTGAAGGTGTCCGCCCTCGGCTTCGGGACCATGAGATTCAAGATGAAGGACGGTCAGGTGGAGGAGGAGACGGCGATCGCCGCTCTCCACCGGGCGATGGACCTGGGAGTGAACTACTTCGACAGCGCGGTCGGGTACTGTGAATCCCAGAGCGAGAAGGTCCTCGGCAAGGCCCTGAAGGGCCGCCGGGAGGGCCTGGTGGTCTCCACCAAGTACCCGCCCTGGGGGGAGCGGACCCTGAAGGCGGACGACTGCCGGATGATCATCGAGCAGTCGCTCTCTCGTATGCAGCTGGACTACATTGACGTGTACCACATGCACAGCATGGACTGGGAGACCTTCCAGAAGGTGGCCGCGCCGGGCGGCGCGCTCGACGGCGCGCGCAAGGCGAAGGAGGAGGGGCTGGTCAAGCACCTGGCCTTCTCCTTCCACGACAAGGCCGAGCGGATGATCGACATCTTCAAGGCCGCGCCCGACCTGGAGGTGGTCACCTGCCAGTACAACCTGCTGGACCGGGCGAACGAGGAGAGCATGGCCTGGGCCCACGAGCACAACAAGGGGGTCGTGGTGATGGGGCCGGTGGCCGGCGGGCGGCTGAGCGCCACCACGGAGCAGACGCTCAACCTGCTGCCCGGCAAGGTGAAGAGCGCGCCGGAGCTGGCCCTGCGCTTCGTCCTCTCCAACCCCAATGTGACCGTGGCGCTCTCGGGCATGAGCACGGTCGAGATGGTGGAGGAGAACGTGGCCACCGCGAGCCGGGCGGAGCCGCTCAGCGAGGAGGAGATCCAGCAGATCGCGGCCCAGCTCGAGAAGTACAAGAAGTTGGCCGACCTCTACTGCACCGGCTGCGGCTACTGTATGCCCTGCCCGAACGGGGTCAACATCCCCAAGTGCTTCGAGCTGATGAACCTGCATCGGGTGCTGGGGCAGACAGAGGCGGCGCGGCGGCTCTACAACGACGGCTGGACCCTGCGCAAGGAGGGCACGGAGAACCTGTGGGCGGCGGCCTGCGTCGAGTGCGGCGAGTGCGAACCCAAGTGCCCGCAAAAGATCCCCATCATCGAGCAGTTGAAGGAGACCCACGCCACGCTGGCCGAGGAGGGGGCCGCCTGACCCTTTCCGGCGGCGAGTATTGCGGTCTAGGCGGCGCACTCCGCCAAAGGCGGACGGGGTGCGCCGCCGGCGCGTGGGGGGCAGGAATCGTCCCGCGCGCCGGAGAAATAACCACCAGAAAGCGCAGGGCGTAGCCCGCTTCTGCTGAAGCCCGTCCGCCTGGGGCGGACCGTTTCCGGCCCGACCGAGACGGGTGTCAGCAGGGGTGGGGGCGTCCCGGAGCGCGGGAGCAGGGGGAGCAATGGCGCCCAAGTACAAGGCCCCGCGTGGGACCCAGGACGTGCTTCCACAGGACTCGTGGCGCTGGCAGCGGCTGGAGGCCGCATTCCGTGAGGTCTGCCGGCGTTACGCATACCGCGAAATCCGCACTCCCGTATTCGAGGAGACGGAGCTGTTCGCGCGCGGGGTGGGGGAGGGCACGGAACTCGTCCACAAGCAGATGTACACCTTCCAGGACCGGGGCGGCCGCTCGCTCACCCTCCGCGCCGAGGGCACCGCGCCGGTGGTGAGGGCCTTCCTCGAGCACAACCTCGGGGCGACCGGCGGGACGCAGAAGCTGTACTACATCTGCCCCATCTTCCGCTACGAACGCCCCCAGGCCGGACGCTACCGCCAGCACCACCAGCTGGGCGTGGAGGCGATCGGCTCCCCGGGGCCGGAGATCGACGCGGAGGTGATCGCGCTCTACCACGATTTCCTCGCGGAGGTGGGACTGGAGGGAGCGGTCACCCACCTGAGCAGCATCGGGTGCCCGAAGTGCCGGCCCGCGCTCTCGCAGGCGTTGCGTGACTTCTTCGCGCCTCACGTGTCTGAGATGTGTGAGTTCTGCCGGGCGCGATATGAGACCAACCCGCTCCGCATCCTGGACTGCAAGGTGCCCCACGACGTGGAGCTGCGGAAGGGCGCGCCCAGCGCGCTCGACCACCTGTGCGACGAGTGCCGGGAGCACTTCGACGGCGTGCGCGCCGCGCTCGACGCGCTCGACGTAGAGTACGAAGTGGACCCCACCATCGTGCGCGGTCTGGACTACTACACCCGCACCGCGTTCGAGGTGATCCACCCCGGCCTGGGCGCGAAAGACGTGATCATGGGCGGCGGCCGCTACGACGGCCTGGCCGAGATGCTGGGCGGCAAACCCACCCCTGGGATCGGGTTCGGGTCCGGAATCGAAAGGCTGCTGCTGGTGGTGGAGAGCAGTGCTGTAGGGCGGACATTCCCATGCCCGCCGGCGCTCGACGTTTACGTCGCGGCCGCCTCGCCGGAGGCGAGAGTGCCGGCGGCCGCGCTGGCGGCGGAACTGCGCCGGGCCGGGCTCTCGGCGGACCTGGATCACACCGGGCGCAGCCTGAAGGCGCAGATGCGGGAGGCGGCCCGGATGGAGGCGAGGTTCGCGGCCCTGTTGGGCGAGGATGAACTGCGCGGGGATGTGGTGACCCTGCGCGACATGGACAGCGGAGAACAGGAAAAAGTAGCGCGCGCGGAGCTCGCGGCGCGCTTGAGAACGGAGACGGCATGAAACGCACCCATGCCTGCGGAGAACTGAGGACGGAACACATCGGACAGACGGTGACCCTGTGCGGCTGGGTCTCCTCCACGCGGGACCACGGGGGGCTGACCTTCGTGGACCTGCGGGACCGGGAGGGGATCGCGCAGCTCGTCTTCGACCCCTCCCTGGAAAAGGTGCACGCGGTCGCCAAGCGGCTGCGGGCGGAGTACGTGGTGGCGGCGACCGGCGAGGTGGCGGCGCGGCCGCAGGATGCGGTGAACCCGAACCTGCCCACCGGCGAGGTGGAGGTGAGGGTGAAGGAACTCGAGCTGCTCAACCCCGCGAAGACCCCTCCCTTCGAGATCGCCGACGCACACAAGGTGGACGAATCGGTGCGCCTGCGCTATCGCTACCTCGACCTGCGCTCCCCCCGGATGCAGCGCAACCTGCGGGTGAGGCACGAGATGACCAGGGCCACCCGTGAGTTCCTGGAGGCGCGCGGGTTTATCGAGGTGGAGACCCCGCTCTTGATCCGCTCCACCCCGGAGGGCGCGCGGGACTACATCGTCCCCGCGCGGGTGCGCCCGGGCGCCTTCTACGCCCTCCCGCAGTCGCCGCAGTTGCTCAAGCAGCTGCTGATGGCGAGCGGAATCGAGAAGTACTACCAGATGGCCCGCTGCCTGCGGGACGAGGACCAGCGGGCCGACCGCCAGCCGGAGTTCACGCAGATCGACATCGAGATGTCCTTCGTGGACCAGGAGGACGTGCTGGCGCTGGCCGAGGAGTTGACCAAGTACGTGTTCGCCCGGGGCGGGCGGGAGCTGCCCGGGCCCTTCACCCGCCTCACCTACCGGGAGGCGATGGAGACCTATGGCTCGGACAGGCCGGACCTGCGGCTCGACCTGCGGTTCGTGTCGCTGGATGAAGTGTTCGCGGGCACCGGATTCCGCGGGTTCTCGCAGGTGCTCGCGGACGGCGGCATGATCAAGGGGCTGCGGGTGCCGGGCGCGGCGACTCTCTCCCGCAAGGAGCTCGACGAGCTGATCTCCATGGCGCAGCGGGCGGGGGCGAAGGGCCTCGCCTGGTTCCAGGTGGGCCCGGAGGAGATGAAATCGCCCATCGCCAAGTTCCTCTCCGCGGAAGAATTGACCGGGCTGCGGAAGGCCGCGGGCGCGGAGGCGGGAGACCTGGTGCTGGTCGTGGCGGACAAGTTCCCGGCCGCCTGCGAGGCCCTGGGGCGGGTGCGGCTGCACCTGGGGAGGAAACTGGGCCTGGTGGACGAGACGAAGTGGTGCGGCGCGCTGGTCACGGATTTCCCCCTGTTCGAGTGGAACGAGGAGGAGAAGCAGATCCAGCCCATGCACCACCCGTTCAGCTCTCCCTTCCCGGAGGACATACCCCTGCTGGACACCGACCCGCTGAAGGTGCGGGGGGCGCTCTACGACGTGGTGCTGAACGGGGTGGAGATCGCCTCGGGCAGCATCCGCATCCACCGGCGGGAGGTGCAGGAGAAGGTGCTCTCCATCATCCGCATGCCGGAGGAGGAGGCGGAGCGCCGCTTCGGGTTCCTGCTGGAGGCGTTCCAGTACGGCGCGCCGCCGCACGGCGGGATCGCCTTCGGGTTCGACCGCATGGTGGCGATGGCCTGCGGGGAGGAGAGCATCCGCGACGTGCTCGCCTTCCCCAAGAACGCGGCCGGGGTGGATGTGATGATGGGAGCGCCCGCGGAGGTGTCCCAGGAGCAGCTCGACGAGTTGTTCATTTCCCTGAACTTGCCGGAGAAAGAGGACGATGAACGAGCCTCCGGCTGAGAAAAAGCCCGGGCGGAAGCCGCGCCCCTCCCCGAGGGGGACGCGCGCCCGGCCGGGCGCGGTGGACGAGCTGGCCGAACTGCTCGGAATCACCGTGAGACGCCCCGCGCTGCTACGTCAGGCGGTGACCCACAAGTCGGTACAGCAGGAGCTCAATCTCCCCGCGAACGAGCGATTGGAGTTCCTGGGGGATGCGGTGTTGGACCTGGTGGTGGCCGCCTATCTCTACCGGATTCACCCCGACCTTCCGGAGGGGGACCTGACCAAGCTGAAGGCGGTGGCGGTCTCGGAGCAGATCCTCGCCAAGGTGGCCAAGGAGCTCGGCCTGGGGCGGTATCTCATCCTCTCCAAGGGAGAGGAGCAGAGCGGAGGGCGAGAGCGCCCCTCGCTGCTCGCCGACGCCCTGGAGGCGGTGCTGGGGGCGATCTACTTGGACCGCGGGCTGACCACCGCGCGGCGGGTGGTGTTGGACCTGCTGGCGGGGGAGATAGACGACATCGAGCACGCGGACCACGCGTGGGACTACAAGACCGTGCTCCAGGAGAAGATCCAGGAGGTGCACCGCGTGCCGCCCAAATACCGGGTGGTTGACGAGTACGGCCCCGACCATGACCGCACCTTCGTGGCCGAGGTGCGGGTGGGGCGAAAGGTGCTGGGAAAAGGCGTGGGCAAGAGCAAAAAACAGGCCGAGCAGGCGGCTGCCAAGGAGGCGCTCTCCGCTCAGGAATCCGGGGGGGATTCCTGAGCCGTGCGGTCGCATGCCGGGCGCCGCGCGCCCGGCCGGTCGAGGTTCACAGGAGGTGGCAGCATGAAGTGTCGTCTAGCGACAGTCGTAACGCTCATCCTCGCGGTGGGGCTGTTGGGAACTGCGGGGTGGGCCGCGCTCACTCCGGGGAAACTGGTGACCAGAGGCCCCTCGATTCCGGCGGACATCGCCGCCGCCGCGACCGCCTACACCGACGCGCTCGTGAAGGGGGACAGCCAGAAGGGATGGCGGCTCTTGTCGTCCGCATCGCGCAAGGAGACAGACGTGGTCGCCTGGCACCGCGCGTTCGAGCATCGGTCGGCGACTCGCACGCCGCCCGCGGTGGCGTTGCTGAGGGCGCTCGCCTCCTTGGAGCCCGCGCCCACGGTCGGGGACGTGCTGCTCAAGCCCGATGAGGCGCTGGTCTTGGTGAAGGCGAACGTGCCCATCACCAAGACCCTCGTCCTGGTCAAGGAGAAGGACGGGTGGAAAGTGGACCTGAAGGCGACGGACGAGATAAACAGCAAGGAGGCGGCCTCGGATTTCCTTGCGGCCGTGAAGGAGGACGCTTCCATCACACAGGGCCGGTCCCGATACCTGCCGCGCGAGGGGAGCCTGTCTCTGCTCAAGGTGATGCTGGAGCCTCAGGTGAAAAAATATCGCCCCCGGGAGGCCGAGATCGAGGGGAACCGCGCCATCGTGACCATGGCAGCCGAGGTGCCCCTGAACCTGGTGTTGAAGGCGGCGCGCTCGGGCCCAGGGTGGATGGTCGACATCTCCAAGCCGGTGCTTCCGATTGACGTGACCAGCAAGGACCCGTTGAAGGAGGCGGCCGAGTACGCGGAACGGTCCGAGTGCGAGGCCAAGCTGCGGCAGCTGGTGCGCGGCATCCAGATGTACGCCGCCAGTTCGAACAATATGCTGCCCGACCCGGACCACTGGATGGATCAGATCCGCCCCTACCTGCCCGCCGGCTTCGATGCCCACTGCCCGATGGACAAGGAGCCGGGAATCAGTTACGCCTACAACGCAAACCTCAGGGGCAAGCGGATTCGAGAGGTGGCGAACCCGTCGCTGGTGCCCATGCTGTACGAGTCCACGCTTCACACCCGCAACCCGGCCGACACCGGCCAGAGCTGGGCCACAGGCCGGCACGCGGCCGGCAACATGGTCGCCTTCGTGGACGGGAGCATCCGCCCCGCGCCCAACCGGCTCTCCTTCGACGTAAGCACCGCGAAAAACCAGGGCAGGGGACGGGCCAAAGCGTTCGTCCCCAGGAGGCCTCGGTAAGCGCGGCTGCGGCGCGAACCAAAGGCAAGCGAGGGCCGGCGGATTTCCGCCGGCCCTCGTCGTTTCTCTCTCCACAGATGCTCAGCGCGCCCTGGGATGGGCGCGGTCGTAGACTTCCCGCAGGCGCGCGCGGGTGATGTGAGTGTAGATCTGAGTGGTGGTGAGGCTGGCGTGGCCGAGCAGCTCCTGCACGCTGCGCAGGTCGGCGCCGGCCTCCAGCAAGTGGGTGGCGAAGCTGTGGCGGAGGGCGTGGGGGCCGATGCCGTGGCGGGCGCAGGCCCGCAGCAGGTGCTTGTGGACGATGCGCTGGATGCTCCGCGTGGTGAGCGGTCCTCCGCGGCGGTTGACGAAAAGGCGGTCGTGTTCCTCGCGGTCGTCCGGGCGCTTTGCGTAGAGGTGGGGGCGGCCCTCCTCGAGATACCGGGCGATGGCCTCCTGGGCCGGGCGGCCCAGGAGCGCGATGCGTTCTTTGCCCCGTTTTCCCACCACCCTGAACTCGGAGGCGCCGGCCGCCTGCTCCACCGTCAGGCTCGCCAGCTCCGAGGCCCGCAGACCGGTCGCATAAAGCGTCTCCAGCAGCGCGCGGTCGCGCAGCCCGAGCGGGGTGCCGGGGTCGGGCGCAGCCAGCAGCTTCTCCACCTCCCCCTGATAGAGGAACTTCGGCAGCGGGCGGCGGAGCCGGGGCGCGGAGAGGCCTGCGGTGGGGTCGGCGTCCACCTCGCCCCGGCGGGCGAGGTGCCGATAGAACGCGCGGAGGGCGGACAATTTCCGCGCCATCGAGGTGCGGGCATACCCGGCCCCGTGCAGGTCGGCGAGAAAGCGGCGTAGATGGGCGGGCTTCACCTCTGCAGGCGCGCGGGCGAGCCCCTCCCGCCGGAGAAACTCCGCGAACTGCCTCAAATCACGCGCGTAGGCGCGCAGGGTGGCCTGGGAGGCGCCGCGCGCATCCCGCAATTCTGTGAGGAACTCGTCAATCGCCTCGTCCATGCCGCTAAGTGCTACCATATCCGCCCCCGGCCTGCCAATGCGGCAGGGCGGGGGCCGCCGCCGGCGAACTGGGCATCGGAGACGGAGACATGCGCAAGATCGAGACGGCGTTGGTGTTGATTGCCCTGGCAACGCTCTGGCCCTTCATCCTGGGGTTCCATCCCCTGTGGTACCGGGGATGGATGGTGGCGGTGCTGGGGCTGATGGTCTGGGTGGCGGTCCGCCGTCTGGGACGCATCCGCGCCGCCGCCGACGAGGCAAAGCGCATCCGTGACGAGCAGGAGAGGCGGGGCAGACCGCCGTTCCTCGGTCAATAGTCTTCACCCGCGGGGAAAAGGCCTTTACAGGCATCCCTTCTTCCGCTACATTCTATTCATACAAATCATGTATATACGGCCGGCGCGCCGCGTCCGGCCAAGCGGACATCCGATCCCCGAAAGGCGGTACGGCCATGCCCAAACCAGCACATGCGCGGTCTGTTGAGGACTACTTCTACGGCGCAGTCACCATCGGCGAGCGCGGCCAGGTGGTGATCCCCGCGGCGGCCCGGAAACACCACAACCTGAAGCCCGGCGACAAACTGCTGGTCTTCCGCCACCCGCACGCGCGGGGCATCATGCTGGCCCGACTCGAAGACGTGCAGGCTCTGGTGAGCGAACTGAAGCAATTGCATGAGTTGATGTCTGAGGCGGGCCGCAAGGTTGGGGCAAAGCCGAAGGCCCGAAAACGGCGCCGGACCTGAGTGGAGCCGACCATCAGAGGGGATGTTTTCTGGAGGCAGGATATGAGGCGAGCGTTGCTGCTGGCGGCGTTGACCGCGGTGGCCGTCTCGTGCGGCTGCGGCGGCCGCGCGCGCAAGCAGGAAGAGACCAAGGAGCGCGGCATCCCGGTCAGCGCGGCGCCCGTGGGCAGAGGAACCATGGTGGATGCGATCCCCGTCACCGGGACGTTGAAGGCGTCGCGCCAGGCCGACATCAGAGCGGAGGTGACCGCCCGCGTGAAGGCGGTCCACGTCCAGGAGGGGGACGCGGTCGCCAAGGGGCAGATACTCGTTGAGCTGGAGCAGGAGAATTTTCTCGCCCAGGTGCAGCAGGCGCGCGCGGCGCTGGCGGCCGCGAAGGCGCAGCTCGCCGCCGCGCGCCAGCAGCTCGAAATCCTGGAGCAGGGTGCCAGGCCGGAGGAGCGCGAGATCGCCAAGGCGCGCGTGGAGCAGGCCGAGGCCTCCCTCCGTAAGGCCAAGGCGGACCGCGATCGGATGCGGCGGCTCTACCGGGGGGGCGGCGTGGCCAAACAGCAGCTCGACGATGCCGAGACCGCCTACAAGGTGGCGCGCACCGACTTGGAATCCGCTAGGCAATCGCTCGAATTGACCGAGAAGGGGCCGAGGCCTGAGGAAATAGAGGCCTCCCGCCAGCAGGTGGAGGCGGCCGCCGCCGGAGTGCACTCCTCCCGCGCCGCGCTGGCGCGGGCCGAGGAGACGCTGGGATACACCGTCATCCGCTCCCCGCTGGATGGCGTCGTCTACCGGCGCAACGTCGAGCCCGGGGAGATCGCCTCCGCGATGGGGGGAGATCCCTTGCTGCGCATCGCGGATCCGACCTCGGTGTACTATGAGGCAGGGGTTCCCGAGCGCGTCGCGCCCAGGGTTCACCCCGGCCAGCGGGTGAGGGTCACCATCCATGTCAACGGAGGGCAGTCCCTGGAGGGGAGAGTCATCTCCGTGGTGCCGGTGGCCGATCCCGCCAGCCGGAAGTTCGTGGCGCGGATCGCGCTCCCGCGGGGGGCGAACGCGGCCCGCCCCGGAGGCTATGCGTCCGCCGAGATCATCGCCCAGGAACACAAGGATGTGCTGGTGGTGCCCAAGGACGCGGTGGTGGAGCGGAACGGAAAGACGCTCGTGTTCGTGGTCGAGGACGGAAAGGCGGTGCAGCGGGAGGTGCGGCTCGGCCTCTCCGACAAGACGCGCGCGGAGGTGCTGTCTGGGGTGAAGGAGGGGGAGAAGATCATCGTCGAGGGGGCGCAGGGGGTAAAAGACGGCGATCCGGTGATCGTGCAGGAGCAGGAGGGCGCCTGACCCATGTGGTTGACCCGCGTCTCCATTCTCCGCCCGGTCACCATCACCATGGTGGTGCTGGCCATCATCGTGCTGGGCCTCACCGCGCTCGGCCGCCTTCCCGTCGACCTCTACCCGAACATAGACATGCCGTTCGTCAGCGTGGTCTCCGTCTACTCGGGGGCCGGCCCCCAGGAGATCGAGACCCTCGTCACCGAGCCCATCGAGGACGCGGTCAGCACCATCTCCGGGGTCAAGAACGTGACCTCCACCTCCACCGAGGGAATGTCCGTGGTGGGCATCGAGTTCGAGCTGGGGACCGACCTGGACACCGCCACCAACGACGTCCGGGAGAAGGTGGACGCGGCCAGGGCGGACCTGCCCCGCGACATGGACCAACCGGTCATCCAGAAATTCGACGTGTCCGCATTTCCGGTCATCAGGTTCGCGCTCTCCAGCCCCATGCCCTCGCGGGAGCTGCGGCGGATCGCCAAGGACGTGATCAAGGACCGGCTGGGCAAGCTCAAGGGGGTGGGGTCGGTCAAGGTCTATGGGGGCGATGTGCGGGAGATCCTGGTGGCGGTGGACAAGCGGGCCCTGGAGGGATACGGGCTCACCATAGGGGACATCGTCCAGGCGCTCCAGGCCACCAACCTCAACCTGCCCAGCGGAAGCATCAAGGAGGGCCGCCGGGAATACGCGGTGCGCGCGGTGGGCGAGTTCAGCAACCCCGAGGAGATACGGGATACGCCTCTCATTACCAGAACCGGAGCCGTCATCCACCTGAGCGAAGTGGCCACCGTCGCCGACACTGTTGCCGAGCGCGACAGCTACGCCCGCATGAACGGAAACGACACCGTTGCGATCACCGTGATGAAGCAATCGAACGCCAACACAGTGAGCGTGGCGGACGAGGTGCGCAGGGAACTCCACCGCCTCACCGGACAGGTGTTCGACGAGGAGGGGCGGGAGGTCAAATACGGCACGCGGGAGCCGGGGCTGGCCGGCTGGCTGAAGTGGAAACTTACCGGCAAAGTGCGGAAGCGGGCCCGCGGCAGCCTTCCCCCCAACATAGACGCGCATATCATCGAGGACCAGTCCACCTTCATCCGCCACACCCTGTCCGACCTCAAGATGCACCTGATCCTCGGCTCCCTGTTCGCGGTGCTCGTCGTCTTCCTCTTCCTCCACAGCCTGCGGGGCACCCTGATCGTCGCCTTCGCCATCCCCACCTCCATCATCGCCGCCTTCGGCCCCATGTACTTCGCGGGCTTCTCCCTGAACATGATGACCATGCTCGCGCTCTCGCTGTCGGTGGGGATCCTGGTGGACGACTCCATCGTGGTGATAGAGAACATCTACCGTCACCTGCGCCTGGGCGAAAAACCCAAGGAGGCCGCCTTCAACGGACGCACCGAGATCGGCCTCGCCGCCATCACCATCACCCTGGTGGACGTGGTGGTGTTCGTCCCCATAGCCTTCATGGGCGGCATCGTGGGGCAGTTCTTCCGCCAGTTCGGGATCACTGTGGCGATCGCCACCCTGTTCTCGCTGTTCGTCTCCTTCACCCTCACCCCGATGCTCAGCTCCCGCTGGTTCCGGGAGGCGGAGGCGGTGCCCAGCGAGGACGACTACGAGGGACGCCGGGGCCTCTTCGCGGCCTTCGACCGATGGTATGCCCGGCTCTCCCGCGCCTATCGCAGGCTGCTCGGCTGGGCCCTGGATCATCGGCTGGTGACGGTGACCATCGGGCTGGTCTCTCTGCTGGCCTGCGTCGGCGTCGCGGTGCCCCCCGGCCGGCCCAAGATCCCGCTGCTCGCGATCATTCTCGTGCTCACCGGGCTGGTGAGCGTGCTGGTGTGGGGGATCATCATCTTCGTCGTCGGCAGGTTCATCCGCCGCCTGAAGTCCGGCCTCCTCAAGGGCGGCGTATTCCGCGGCCC
>WFSF01000053.1 GCA_015486155.1 Armatimonadota bacterium | reverse complement strand
TCACAGACCCGTAGGCCGGACGGGTTCCTGAGCCGCGTTTTGCGAGTCCTTCAGCCCCATGCCCCGGAAGCCTGCGCCCGGCGCGGGCCGCCGGAGAAAGCGGTTTCCGGGAGAAATTTCTAGGCGGGGATTACGTGCACGTAGCGGCGATTGCCGCCGTTGCCGGAGAAATGCACCGTGCCGGCCACCTTGGCGAAGAGGGTGTCGTCTCCGCCTCGCCCCACATTGCGGCCCGGGTGCAGCTTGGTGCCGCGCTGGCGCACGATGATGGTGCCGGCGGAAACGGCGGCGCCGGCATACACCTTCACCCCCAATCGCTTGGAGCGGCTGTCGCGGCCGTTCCGTGAGCTGCCCATTCCTTTCTTATGCGCCATTGCGGGCCTCCTGCTTCTCGCCGGCCTCAGCGGGGCCGGCCTCGATGTTTTCTATCTTCACTCTCGTGTACTGCTGGCGGTGCCCCTTGGTCCGCTTCATGCTCTCCTTCGCCTTGAAGAAGAAGATGCGCACCTTGGGCCCCCGCACATGCCCCAGCACCTTTCCGGTCACCTTCGCCCCCTCCACCCAGGGGGTGCCCACCTGCACGCCGTCGTCCCCGCTCACCAGCGCGACGCGGTCGAACACCACCTCTTCTCCCGCCTCCGCGGCGAGCCTCTCGACCGCCACCGTGTCTTCAGGGGACACGCGATATTGCTTGCCACCGGCTTCAATGATTGCGTACATGGAACTACAGCCTCCCTGGAAGAAATATGATACCAGAAGCGCCCGCGCGCTGTCAAATAAGGCGGGAAGCAAACTCTGCAAACTTCTCTGGGGACGATTGCTCCCCGCGGAGGAAGACGCTGCCCGCCGGCTCAGTCCTCCAGATGGTCCGCGAGGCGGGCGGGTTCCCCTCCGAGGATGCGGCACATGGGGCCGATGTCGCACACATTGTCTTCCAGCAGCATGGTGAGCTGATCGCCGGTGATGGGGAAGCCGGGCAGGACCCGACTCAGAATGCCCACCACGGGACGCATCAACGCCACCGGCAGGTGCACCTTCGGCTTCTCAATTCCCTCCGCCCCGGCCACCAGGTCGACCAGTTCGCAGAAGCCGAACACCTCCGGGCCGCCCAGTTCGTAGGTCTCCCCCTTGGTCTCCGGGGCGGTCAACGCGGCCAGAAAACATTTCGCGGCATCCCGCGCCCAAACCGGCTGGAGCAGGGAGAGCCCATCGCCGATGATGGGCACCACCGGCCCGCGCCGCACCAGGTCCCGGATCTGGCGCAGGAACCCGTTTCCCGCGCCGAACATAACCGAGGGGCGAAAGATGGTGTAGGCCAGCCCGGAGGCCCGCACCAGCTCCTCCGCGCGCCACTTGGTCCGATGATAGCGGCTGCGCGCCCCGGCGCGCGCCCCCAGCGCGCTCATGTGCAACAGCCGGGGAACCCCCGCCTCCTGGCAGGCGCGGATGACATTGCGCGTCCCGCCCACGTGGACGACCTCGAAGCCGAGGCCGCGCTCCTCGCGGATGATCCCCACCAGATGGATCACCGCGCGGCATCCCCGCGTCGCGCCCACCACCGCGGACAGATCCCGCACATCCCCCGCCACCATCTCCACCGTGGGCAGAGAGACCGGGTGGCGCGCCAACACGCGCACCTGCTCGCCTGCTTCAATGAGGAGAGGGATCAGGTGGCTGCCGACAAAACCCGTGCCGCCGGTGACCAGAATCATCGAACGCGACTCACTGCTGGGACGACATTTCCCTGTGCTCATCCCGCAGGTTCGGCGCGCGCCCCGCGCCCTCCTCTTCGAGCCCCCCGGGGCCGCTACAGGAGAACCGCGGCCGCGCGCGGAAAACGATGAGTCGGGGAGAAGCGATGTGACCGAGATGACCGTTGCCGAGAGTCCACCAGGCGAGAGGGGCCTCTGGGATCGCGCGCGCGGGGATTGGCGCTGTCACATGGGCGCGATCGTCGCGCTCGCCCTGATACCGCGCATGGTCTATCTCGCCCAGATTGTCCACTGGCCGTTTTTTTACTTCCCCGTCCTCGACTCCCGCACCCAGTACCAGTGGGGCGGTATATTGGTGCAGACATTCGGTATGGGCAGCCCGGAGGTCTTGTCCAAGCCTCCGCTCTACGCCTATTTCCTGGCACTCAATCAGGCGTTCCTCGGGCAGGGGCGCCCCAGCTTGTTCTCCGCCCGCCTGATCCAGCTGGCCCTGGGCGCGGTCACCTGCGGCCTCACCTACCTGGTGGGAAGGCGGGTCTTCGGGACCGCCGCCGGCATCGCCGCGGGGTTGCTGGCGGCGGCCTACAGCCCAGGGGTGTTCAACGACGGAGAGCTGCTCGACACCGCGCTCGCCTCCTTCCTCGCCGTCACTTTCTTCCTGCTCACGCTCCGGGCGCTGGATGATCCCCGGCCCGGGCGTTGGCTCGGCTGCGGGCTTGTCCTGGGGCTGCTGGGGCTGACCAGGGGGAACATGCTGCTGCTCGTCTTCTGGGCGCTGGGGCTGCTGGCCGCAGGCCTGCGCAGGGACCTCGGCGTCAGGGGGGTGATGCGCCTGGCCGGCATGTTCGTCCTCGGCCTGGCGCTGGTCATCCTGCCCATCACCGGGCGCAATTTCCTCATTTCCGGTCACTTCGTGCCGATCGCCGGCAACGGAGGGATCAATTTCTACACCGGAAACAACCCGCACGCGGACGGCTATTCGCCCATCCCCGCGGGCATCGAATGGGAGCGCACCTGGTATGCGGCGCTGAATGCCGGGGTGTTCGATGTCACCGACCGCTACTGGATGGGGCGGGCGCTGAAGTTCTGGCGGACTCAGCCCGGGAGAGCGTTCCTCCTGTTGCTGAAGAAGATCGTGCTCTACTGGAACGCATATGAGATCCCCAACAACGTCAGCTACGAGTGGGGGCGCGCGCACGCCTCCGTGCTGCGGGCGCTGCCGCTGCGCTTCGGGTTGCTGTCGGCGCTGGCCCTGCTGGGGATGGTGTGGGCCATGTGGCGCGGCCGCCGCGCCCGGGCGCTGGTCGCCTTCGTGCTCGTCCAGATGGCGGCCGTCGTCATCTTTTTCGTGTGCGACCGGTACCGGATGACCGCGGTCCCCGCATTGTGCGCCCTTGGGGGATTTTGGCTCGTGTCCGCCGGCGAGGGGACGGCGAAGGCCTGGCGGAACGGAAAGGCCGCGAGAGCCGCGCTGGTGGCCCTGGGAAGCGCGGCCGCGCTCCTCCTGACCTGGGCGGCGGTGGAACGGGACTGGTATGGTTTGAAGCGGGAGCGAAGGGCCAACCGCGACTGGTTCTACCTGGGGCAGTCATATCAGCGCGCCCAGCGCCTTCCCCAGGCGAAGGAGGCTCTCCTGAAAGCGGTGGAGGTCCACCCCGAGGACGCAGACGCCTACCGATTCCTGGGCAATATCGCTCACCAGATGGGGGACGATCGCGCGGCGGTCGAGTACCTGAGACAATGCCTGCGGATCGCCCCTGACTACGGGGACGCGGCCGCCGCGCTCGCCGATATCGCGCTGTCCCGCAACTGGCCGGTGGAGGACATCCTTCCCCTGGTCGAGTACGCGGCGCGGAAACAGCACTACAATGTCTCCGTCCTCAGCGAACTGGTGCGGCTGGAGATCAAGACGGGAGACCTGGGGCAGGCGCAGAAGCACCTGTTCCAGGCGGCCGACGCGCTGAGCCACATTCACCCCATGAGCTCCCGCAGGCCGATGCGGGAGACGTCCTACCGCCAGGCGGCGATGGCCGCGGTGGCGGCCGGCATTCCTCTCCCGCGGCAGGAATCGCTCACCGGACCCTGGGGCCCTGGGTGGAATCCCTACCAGAGGTCCGCTAGGTGAACCGCGGGCCGGGACGGCGGCGGAGGCTGACGGCACATTGTCGCGGAATACAGCAGGAGTCGGGGAGGCGCAGGCGGAAGAGGCCGGGGAAATCGGAAGGCGCGGAGGGCGAGGGAGGGGCAGTGTGAGAGTATTGGTAATCGGCGCGCATACCGACGACGCGATCTTGCAGGCGGGCGGCACGCTGGCGAAGTACGCGGAGGCGGGGCACAGCATCACCATCATCGTGCTCTCCCCGGGGGTGAAGAAGGACGACGAGCTTCCCTATGAGGAGGCGGCATCCATCCGCAGGCGGGAGGCGGAGGCGTCGGCGGCCGTGATCGGCGCAACCCTCATCTGGATGGGGTGCGAAGAATTCAATCTTCCACGTACCTACGAGGAAAAACTGCCCCTGGTGGACGCCATCCGCCGGGCCAATCCGGATGTCATCCTGGGGCATTATCCGGACGATTACTCCATCGATCACCGGGTGGCCGCGGAGCTGACGGACGAATGCTATATGATGGCGTTCCAGAAGGGCATCAAGACCGATGCCCCACCCTGCGCGCCGACCGCCATGATCTATCACATGGACACCGTGGGAGGAGTGGGCTTCATCCCAGACACCTATGTGGACATCACGGAGCACTACGACATCAAGCGCCGCATGATGGAGCTGCACGAGAGCGAGGTGAAGCCCTATCTGGGCCATCCGGTCTTCGATACCCTGGAGTGGATGGAAGTCCATGCCCGCTACCGGGGCATCCAGCGCGCGGTGCGATACGCGGAGGCGTTCTGCTG
Source organism: Armatimonadota bacterium (assembly GCA_015486155.1). Classification (GTDB taxonomy): domain Bacteria; phylum Armatimonadota; class Hebobacteria; order Hebobacterales; family Hebobacteraceae; genus S016-27. The sequence goes on along the minus strand of WFSF01000053.1, from coordinate 4,828 downwards.
GTCTCGCCGGTGGGCGAGCGTGGAGGAAAAGCGCCTGTTGCCGTGAGCGCGCGGTTACAGTCAGGGAGGTAATTGTGTCTGAAGCGAAGGAAGCGGGCCATGTCTGCGAGACCTGCGGGGCCGTCACCACCGAAAGGGGACATCTCTGCCGTCCCTTCCCGCTGGTGAAGCCCTATGTGTGCAAATACTGCGGCGCGGAGACCGATGACCCGCGCCACATGTGCTATCCCCAGATCGAGCACCTGAAATACCAGTGCATCCACTGCGGCCGGCTGGCCGCCGAGCCCGGCGCGCTCTGCCACCCCAAGAGGATCGCGGGCGCATAGAGGGCCGTTCTGTAGGGCGGGGCAATCGGTGTTTACCCGCCAGGCCGTGTGGCGGGCTGCCCCGCCGCCCTGCTTCGCCAAGCCTCCTTCGCGCAAGGCTTCGGAGCCCAAAGGGCTACGCAGGACAAGCAAGAGGACCGCGTATTTATGGCGACGCGCTTCGCAAGCGTCGCCGGATGGATCCCTCGCGTTATTACGGCCGGGCACCGCAGGCGCCCGGGTTCGGGATGACAAGAGAAGGCGAGGAAGAATAAGTAGCACAGGTGGGGCATCCGCCTCCGGCGGATCCGAGACCTGTGCTACCGGGTGGTAGTCTCCGGCATCGCGGGCCGCGGCTCTGCTGTAGGGCGGGCATATGGCTAAAGTCTGCCTGCGGCAGACCGCTGGCTAGGCCTACGGCCGCCATGGCGGCTCGCCTTCGGCGGGCTTAGCCACATCCCGGCCATCTGGGCTTAGGGACCCACGCCCGCCAGCGAATTATGGGTCACTCCAGCCCGGCCTCCAGCAGCTGCTTCACGCCCTCCAGCACCGGGCCGCCCGCGGCGACGCCCACCAGCGGCTTTCCCTGCGCGTCCAGGGAGGCGATTTCCGGGTCCTCCGGGATGAGCAGCGGCTCCGGCAGCCCGGCCTCCCGCGCCGCGGCCAGCAGTGGCTCCGGCACTCCATCGCGCACCCGGGTGAACGCGAACCGCACATTTCGCACCTTGGTCTCCAGCTCTTTCGTCAGCTCCACCACCCGCACCGCGGTGTCCATCCCGCGCCTGCTGAGGTCGGAAAGAATGATCAGGAGGTCGACATCGCCCGCGGTGCGCCTGCTGAGGTGCTCCAGCCCGGCCTCGCAGTCCATCACCACATAGGCGTACTGCTTGCTGAGTTGGTCCACGCACGCGCGCAGGATGGAGTTGGCGAAACAGTAGCACCCCGGTCCCTCGGGGCGCCCCATCGCCAACAGGTCGAACCCGTCCGCCTCCACCAGCGCCTGCTGCACACGGAGGCGGAGGAACTCGGCCTTCGCCATGCCTCCTGGGATCTCGGCGGCGCGATCCGCCCCCTCCTCCCGCACGTCGCCGACGGTCTCCTCCACCTCGACGCCGAGGGCGGTGTTCAGGTTGAGGTTCGGATCCGCGTCCACGGCCAGCACCGCGCCCTTGCCCGACTCCACCAGCAGCCGCACCAGCAACGCGGACACCACCGTCTTTCCCACCCCTCCCTTTCCGGTTACTGCAATGGTCTTCGCCATCTCATGCTCCCCATTTGCTCAGTTCTTCTCGAAGCCTCTCCACCGCCTCCACGTAGACTCCGGACTCCGGCACTACCTCCGAGCCGGAGACGGATTCATCGCGCGGCAGAGACGCCACTATCTCCAGTCCATCCAGCAGCTCGCGCAGCCTTTCCAGTTCCGCGGAGGATGATACCCCATTCATAACCACACCCGGGATGCGCAGCCTCAGCCCGCGCGCGAGCCGCGCCAGCCGCGCGGCCGTGCGCGCCGCGGCCGATGTGGGCAGGCTCACGATGAGCAAGGCCCCGATGTACTGGGCCGTTCCTCTGCCCAGGTGCTCCAACCCGGCCTCCATGTCCATGATCACCGAAAGATCGGGCAGGCCCACCAGGTGCCGCACCAGCGCCTTCAATACCGCGCTCTCCGGGCACACGCACCCCGCCCCCGGCTCATCCACGGTGCCCATCACCAGCAGGGTGATGCCGTCGTGCTCGAGGCCGAATTTGTCCAGCAGATCCTCCACCTCGGGCGCGATGTTGAAGAAACTTCCCCCCACATTCGTCCCCGCGCGCTCGGCCAGCATCTCCTTCATCTCCGAGAGGGGAGTGAGACCGGCGAGCACATCCTCGGGTACGCCCAGGGCTCTCCCCAGGCAGTTGTTCGGGTCTGCGTCTATCGCCACCACCCGCTCACCCTGTTTGCACAGAGAACGGGCGAGGGAGGCGCTCAGTGTGGTCTTTCCCACCCCTCCTTTACCGGCGATTGCGATCTTCATCGATTTATCCGCTCCTATGCCTATGTTGAATTGGCCGCCTTGACGCTGACACTGTCGCGAAAACCGCACATTCTGTCAATAAATCCCTATGTCAGCGTCTGAAGAATGGCACGAACATGTTTTGCGCTTGAATAGTTGGGGTACATCATATCTGAACGGTGCCGTTCGGAATGAAGCCGGACGACCAGGAAGCTGACAAAGTTGAGATTTGAAAGCGGACGGCGCCGTTCTCGACGGAGGGACGGACCGACACCCCCCCTCGCCCCGGTTCGTCCCTCCTCTTCATGGCCTGTAGATCCCTTCACCGCCTTGGTTCTCATATCAGCCGCCCGCCCCCCAGGATCCCTGCGGGGTCATAGGCGGCCTTCAACGATTCCATCAGGTCCGCGTTCCGTATCTCGCCCCACACCCCCATCTCTCTCTTCAGTTCCGCGGGCGCGGACTCCAGCGCCAGACATCCATCCATCTCCTCGCAAAGACGGCGCGCCTCGGCCGCCACCCCGGCGGCCGTGTCGACGGCGTCTCCCTCCGGCGAGGCGTACACGATGCCGTCTCCCGCGTGGGCCGCACCGGTCCATCCGCGCCGGGACGATATGAAGTCAAGCACTTCTCCCACTGCTGCGGGCGGCACGGCCGCCCGCAGCAACACCGCGTCCTCCCCCGGATAGGCGAAGCCGCGCACGCGGTCCCAGACGCGGTCCGCGTCCTGCCCGTCGAACCTGGCCCGTCCCTCCCCCAGGAGCGCTATCAGCTCGCGCTCCTGGCGCTGCACGGTCTCCTCGGATCCGGCCAGGCCCACACAGATTCCCCACATGGAGGTGTGATCGGGGGCGCGCAGGTAGGGCCTGAGGGTGGGCAGCGCGGCCGGGGTGACGAGTTCGCACGCTGGTATCTCCCATGGCGCGGAGGTGATGTGGCGTGCGGCCTCCAGCGCCACTTCCTTCGGCAGAGTCGCCAGCATCACCGCCCGTCTCTCCGGCGCGGGCATCAGCCGCAGCGTCACCTCCAGGATCGCGCCCAGGGAGCCCAGCGAGCCCACGAAGAGTTTTGTCAGGTCATAGCCGGCGACGTTCTTCACCGTGCGGCCGCCGGTCTTGATCACCTCACCCGTGGACAGCGCGACCCGCAGGCCCAGGGCCGCGTCGCGGGGCGCGCCGTGTTTCATCCGCATCGGGCCGGAGAGATTGGCGGCGACGACGCCGCCCACGGTGGCCTCCGCCGGCCCCGGCGGGTCCAACGGGACGACCTGGCCCTGCTCTCCCGCGATGCGGCGCAGCTCGCCGAGCGTCATGCCGGCCTCCACGGTGATGGTCAGGTCAGCGGCATCGTATTCCACGACCCCCCTCAGGCGGCGCAGGCAAAGCGCCAGCGTGACAGGCCCCGGGGGTGAGCCCAAATACTGGTGGCGCCCGGCCCCCCACAGCAGCACCGAGGCCCGCCTCTCGGCCGCCGCCTTCAGCACCGCGGCCGTCTCCTCCGCGCCGCCCGGCAGCGCGGCCATCGCGGGAGCCTGTCCGTGGACCGCGTAGGTTTCCAGGGCCGCGGTGTCGGTGACCACATGATCGGTGCCCACGATCTCCTGCACCGGCCCGGCGATGGAGGACAATGCGCTCACTCGGCCGCTCCTTCCAGGGGCATGACTTTTCCGGGGTTGGCGAGTCCCGTCGGGTCGAACACGCGCCTCACCTTGTCCTGGGCGGCGATGTCCGCGCGGGAGTAGATCAGCTCCAGATAGCGGGGTTTTTCCGCACCGGTGCCGTGCTCGCCGCTGATGGTGCCTCCCACCTCGGCCGCCACCCGGAAGATCTCGTCTGAGGCCGCCTCCGCCCGGCGCAGCCCGTCCGGGTCGTGGCGGTCATAGAGAATATTGCAGTGCAGGTTGCCGTCCCCTGCGTGGAACACCTTGGCGATCTGCACGCCGAGGCGTCGCTCGATCTCCTGCATCCGGCGGAGCGTCTCCGGGATGCGGGTGCGGGGGACGGTGGCGTCGTTGACGAGAATCGCGGAGGAGAGCCGCGCGGTGGCCCCGAAGGCCGACTTGCGGCCTTCCCACAACTTCTCCCTCTCCTCCGGAGTCTTTCCGACCTCGACGCCCCTGGCGTGGAGGCTGCGGCAGATCTCGGCGCACTTTTGCGCATCCCTGTCCAGTGCGCCCTCCATGCCGTCGAGCTCGATCAACAACAAGGCCTCCACATCGGTGGGCAGGCCCGAGGAGAACGAGGCCTCCACCGCCTCGATGGTGTTCCGGTCCATGATCTCCAGCGCGCAGGCGATGATTCCGGAGGCGATGATGCTGGACACCGCCTCCCCTGCGGTCTCCAATCGGTCGAAGAGCGCCACCACCACCTGCGCCGCCTCCGGCAGCGGGGTGAGGCGGAGGATTATCTCCGTGGCGATGCCGAAGGTCCCCTCCGAGCCCACGAACAACCCCACCAGGTCGTAGCCCGGCGTATCGGCCGCCGGGCCTCCGAACTTCCTGATCTCCCCGTTGGGCATCACCACGGT
>WFSF01000052.1 GCA_015486155.1 Armatimonadota bacterium | reverse complement strand
GTCAGATGTGTATAAGAGACAGGAGGGCAGACTGGCCGCGTGCAGGGAGATGACGTCACAGGTCTGCAATACCTCCTCCAGGGAGGCGGGCTTGGCCCCGTACTCGGCCAGCACATTCGCCGGCACCACCGGGTCATAGGCGACCAGCTCCACGCCGAATGGAGGCAGGAGCTTGGCGAATTCCCGCCCCGTGGCTCCGAACCCGATCAGCCCCACCCGCTTGTCCCGGAGCGTGTCGGTGGGAGCGACGGTGGTCACCTGCCACCCGCCCTCCTCCGCGAGCGCGTGGTGGTAGCGCGGGAGGTTCCTGAGGCATGCGAGCGCCATCAACAACGCCATCTCCCCCACATAGCGGGCGATGACTCCGGCCGCGTTGGTGACGATGATCCCCCGCTCGAACGCCTCCGGGCTGACGAACGGCTTCACGGTCCCCGCGGCGTGGGCGATGATCTTCAGCTTGGGGGCGGCGGCCAGCGCCCGCGGAGTGAAGTCGGGCGCGCCCCAGGTGGTCAGGCAGGCGTCCGCGTCCGCGATGCGCGCGATCAATTCCTCTTCGTCGGGCTTGCGGCCGAGGTCATTGTATGCGGCATCGGCGAACGCCTCCAGTTGCTCCCGCACCTTCCCTGGGAAGACCTGATCGGCGAGATCGCCGAACGCGGTCACGAACACTTTGGGCCTTGCGGACATGAAATCGCTCCTTTGCGTATGATTCTTCCGCCCAGGGGATTTCGCCGCGGCGGCGCGGTGTCCTTGGAGGGGCGTGCCCCCGGCTATGCGTGCGCGATACGTTGCATGCGGGTGGGCTCGCGCGCGAGCTCCGCCTGGGCCATCCGGTGGAGGAGTTCAGCCTTCAATTCCGCGTGGGCGGGATCGTCCCACAGATTGCGCCTCTCCTCCGGGTCGGCCTCCAGGTCGAACATCTCGCCATAGGAATGACCGCGGTAGACCGTGATCTTGTACCGGTCGTTCACATAGGTCCGCAGATGGACGCGCGTGGGCTCGAACCGGTTCTCCACGATCACGTGATCCCTGACGCGCTCCACCTCGCCCGACCAGCACGGCAGCTGATTGACCCCCTGCATCCGCCCCGGCGGCTCCGCACCCGCCGCGCTCAGGAAAGTGGGGGCGAGATCGACATGGGACTGCAACGCCCGCGTGCGCCTCCCCGCCGGCACCATCGCCGGATACCTGACGAGCATCGGCAGCCGAAGCATGTCCTCGAAGTGGAAAGGCCCCTTGGCGGTTAACCCGTGCTGCCCCAGGAAGTGGCCGTGATCGGTGGTGAACACCACCAGCGTGTTCTCCGCCAACCCCAATCGGTCCAGCGCCTCCAGAATGCGGCCGATCCAGCGGTCCATGAAAGAGATCATGCCGTAGTAGACGGCCATGTCCCTCTTCAACTCATCCTCGTCCTGGAGGTGGGAGTGCATCCCGTGCGCGCCGAAGCCCTCCCGGTAGGCGGAGAAATCCGGGTTGCGTTCCTGGGTCATGCGGAAGTGCGGGGGCAACAGGTCGAGTTCCCCCTCCTCCAGGCGGCCGGGGCTCATGTCCTCCGGGCGGTACTGCGAGGCCCAGGGCTCGGGGGCCAGATAGGGCGGATGGGGATCGTGGAAACTCGCCCAGAGGAAGAAGGGCCTCTCCTCCGCCGCGTACTGCTCCAGCCGGGCGATGGTGCGCTCCCCGGTCCAGGTCGTGTAATGGTACTGCTCCGGCAGGTCCCAGGAGTGGCGGCGGGTCGGCGCGTCCGGGTCCGGCGGCCAGGGCAGAAAGTACTCGCGCCAATTGCTCAGTCCCCGCTCCTCCATCCACACCGCGTAGTGCCCCCCCACCAGGTGTTCGTCCCCGTGACCCCGCGCCAGCTCCACATGCTGGAACCCGTACCACGGGCCGTGGAATCCCCGCCAGAAATCGAGATCGCGCAGTCGGGGATGGCACTCGATTGAGGGGCTCTCGGGGGTTGAGGCGAGGGGCTGGAAATGTCCCTTCCCGATCAGCGCGGTCGCATATCCCAGGGATTGGAGCGCCTCGCCCACCGTGGGCACGTCCTCCGGCAGCTTGGTGCCGATGGCCCAGCATCCATGCCACGACGGATAGAGGCCGGTGACGATGCTGGAGCGGGAGGGGGAACAGGTGGGGTTCGGGCAGTATGCCCGCTCACACACCAGTCCCTCGCTCGCCATCCGGTCCAGCGCGGGCGTGTGGATGCGGGGGTTCGAGATTCCGAGGGTATCCCAGTGCTGCTGGTCACTGGTGATGAGGAGCAGGTTTGGCTTCGCCATGATATGACCTCCCGACGGCCTCTATCTTCTCTGCTCACCGCGCGCTCTCCTTGCCGCGGCCGGCGGGAGGGCAGGAGGGGAGGCGCGGCCGCATAATCAATTAGTGAGGGGCGGAGCCGCCCGCGAGGTGAGGCGGCGGGACCGAGACCGAGATCTTCCGCACCGGTTGAGAGATGAACCAGGTTGTCCGATGCAAGGCCTGCGGCGCCTTTCTGCGCCAAGGGGATCGCTTCTGCTGGTCGTGCGGCCACGAGCTGGCCGCGCCTCCCCCGCGCGCGCCCGAGCCGCCCCGGCTTCCCGAGCCGGAAGGGGAACTTCTCCTCGCGCTGCGCCGGGCCCACCTCGCGCAGCAGCGCGGCCGGCTGGACGAGGCGATTCGCCTGACCAAGCAGGTGTTGCGGGAGGACCCACGGCACGTGCCGGCCCTCACCCTGCTGGCCGAACTCCTGCACGCCGTCGGCGACCAGGTGGGCGCGGTGGAGGCCGCGCAGCTGGCCACGGAGGCCGCGGCCGAGCGGGGTGCCTCGCCGGGGGCGGTCCGGCGCGCCCGGGAGGAGCGCGCGGCCGTCCAGCAGCAGGTGTTGAAGGAACTCTCGCCCCGGCGCGAACAGCCCGCGGAGGCACTGATGACGGTTCTCACCGGCTCGGGGGACGTGTGGTATCGGTCCCGCGCGTGCTACCTGGCGCTCGCCCTGCTGGGGCTGGCCGCGCTCTTCTTCGCGCTGGTGCTGCTCTTTCGCGGCCTGCCTGCGGCCTACATCTGGTTCGGCGTCAATATCATCGCGGCAGGATGGTGCTACCACGACGCGGAAACCAACCAGCAGGTGGGGATTTTCTGGGGGCCGCTCGTGTTGTGTCTGGGGGTCTTCGGGCTGGGCATCTATCTACTGGCGCGGCGGTGACGCGCCCTCCGCGGCGGAGGGGCGGACGTTGCGCGCATGTGAGGAGCGACCATGGACGTGATAGGAGTATTTACCAGTGGGGGCGACGCCCCGGGCATGAACGCCTGTCTCCGGGCGGTGGTGCGGACCGCCATCTACCGCGGCTGCCGCGTGATCGGCATCCAGCGCGGCTACGTGGGGATGATCGAGGGGGAGTTCGAGGAGTTGACCGCGAAGTCGGTCTCCAACATCGTCCAGCTCGGCGGCACCATGCTGAAGACCGGCCGCAGCGAGCGGTTTCGCGAGCGGGAAGGCAGGGAGGAGGCCGCGGAGCAACTCCGCCGGGCGGGGGTGGAGGGACTGGTGGCGATCGGCGGTGACGGCACCTTCCGGGGCGCGCACGACCTCTGGGAGGAGTACGGCATCCCCATCGTCGGCGTGCCCGGCACCATTGACAACGACCTCTACGGCACCGACGCCACCATCGGCTACCACACAGCCGTCGCCCGCGGCGTGGAGGCGATAGACCGCATCCGGGACACCGCCACCTCCCACGAGCGCATCTTCTTCGTGGAGGTGATGGGCCGGGAAGCCGGCTTCATCGCGCTGGCCGTTGGCGCGGCCGGCGGCGCCGAACTGATCGCGGTCCCAGAGCGCGACATGTCGGTGGAGGACATCTACCGCACCCTGGAGGAGGGCGTGGAGAGGGGAAAGACCAGCAGCATCGTGGTGGTGGCCGAAGGAGACGAGGAGGGCGGCGCCCTCGCGATCGCGCGCAAGGTGCAGCAGATGGGCCCCGTGGAGTGCCGGGTCTGCGTCCTGGGCCACACCCAGCGCGGCGGCAACCCCGTGCCGGCCGACCGCATACTCGCCAGCAGGCTGGGCGCCGAGGCGGTGGACGCGCTCCTCGACGGCAAGAGCGACGTCATGGTCGGCCTGATAGACAAGCGCATCGTCTTCACCCCCTTCCGCGAGACCTGGGAAAAGCGCAAGAACCTGGACCAGGATCTCTACGAGCTGGCCCGCATGTTGGCCACCTGACGGGGCGACATGGGCATCCTGCCGCTGGCGCTGGTGATCGGCCTGGAGCGGGAACCCAGCTTGGGCCTGGCCGGGGACCTGCGGCGGCTCAACTGGCGGGTGCAGCTCGCGCCCTGGCCCGCCTTCAAGTCCGGATGGCGGGGGGCGAAGCCCGGGGTGGTGGCGGTTGACTTCCGCGCGCTGGGCCCGGAGGCCGCGGCCGCCTGCCGGGCGGTCCGCGCCGCCGGCGCCCTTCGCCGGGTCCCGCTGCTCGGCGTCGTCGCCGAGCGGGAGGCCGCGGGCGTGGACCTTTCCCTCGGCCTCGACGACCTCCTGTTGTCCCCCTACCGCCTCGCCGACCTGGAGGCGCGTCTGCGCGTGCTGCGCTGGCGGCGGGAGCGGGAGCGCACCGCGGGCGTGCTCCGCGCGGGGCGGCTCACCCTCGACCCGGCCACCTACCAGGCCGCGATAGACGGCGTGCCCCTCGACCTCACCCTCAAGGAATATCAACTCCTCCTCTTCCTCCTGCGTCACCCAAACCGCGTCCACACCCGCGCCGAACTGCTCGACCATGTCTGGGGAGGAGACTACTACGGCGGCACCCGCACCGTGGATGTCCACATCCGCCGCCTCCGCGCAAAGACCGAACCCGCCGGCGACCTCATCGAGACCGTAAGAGGGGTGGGATATCGGTTGGTGACAAAGATACAGGGCGATTGAACGTATCCCGCCGCGCTCCCCTCCCCCGAAACACTCCCGAAACATGGCCGCGCTATCGTGCTCCAGTGCGGGGGGATGCCCGCCGATATCTTGTGGTGAGAGGAGCATGTCATGGCGAACAGCGAGGAGCAGATCAACTACGTCTTGACCAAGGCGAAGGAGAACGACGTCAAATTCATCCGCCTCTGGTTCACGGATATCCTCGGCTTCCTGAAGAGTTTTGCCATCACCGTGGAGGAGTTGGAGCTGTCCTTGCGGGAGGGGCAGGGCTTCGACGGCTCCTCCATCCAGGGCTTCGCCAGGATTGACGAGAGCGACATGGTCGCCATGCCCGACCCCAGCACCTTCTCCGTGCTGCCGTGGCGCCCCACGGAGGGAGGGGCGGTGGCCCGCATGTTCTGCGACATCCTCCAGCCCGACGGCGCTCCCTATCCGGGGGATCCCCGCTATGTGCTCAGGAGAGCGTTGCAGCGCGCCGCGGACATGGGCTTCACCTACTACGTGGGCCCCGAGCTGGAGTACTTCTACTTCAAGGATTCCGGGCTCAATCCCCAGGTGCTGGACCGGGGCGGCTACTTCGATCTCACCCCGCTCGATGTCGCCAGCGACCTGCGCCGGGAGACCGTGCTCACCCTCGAGGAGATGGGCATCGGCGTCGAGTACAGCCACCACGAGGTGGCCCCCAGCCAGCACGAGATCGACCTCCGCTACACCGACGCCCTCACCATGGCCGACAGCGCCATGACCTACCGCCTGGTGGTGAAGGAGATCGCGCTCAAGCACGGCTGCTACGCCACCTTCATGCCCAAGCCGCTTCACGGCGAGAACGGCAGCGGGATGCACACTCATCAATCGCTATTCCGAGGAGATACCAACGCCTTCTTCGACGAGAACGCCGAGGACCACCTCAGCGAGACCGCGCGGCACTTCATCGCCGGCCTGCTCACCCACGCCCGCGCCATCACCGTGGTCACCAATCAGTGGGTCAACAGTTACAAGCGGCTGGTGCCGGGGTTCGAGGCGCCCTGCTACATCTCGTGGGCCCGGCGCAACCGCTCGGACCTCATCCGCGTCCCCGTGTACAAGCCCGGCAAGGCGAACGCCACGCGCGTCGAGTACCGCTCCCCCGACCCCGCCTGCAACCCCTATCTCGCCTTTGCGGTGATGCTGCGGGCGGGTCTCGACGGGATCGAGAAGAAACTCCCCTGCCCAGAGCCGGTGGAGCAAAACGTGTACGAGATGAGCGCCGAGCAGCGGGCGGAGCTCGGCATCGGGGAGCTGCCCGGCGACCTCTGGGAAGCGATCGAGGTGGCGGAGGAGAGCGAGCTGATCCGGGACGCGCTGGGCGAGCACATGTTCGAGAAGTTCATCGCCAACAAGAAGATCGAGTGGCAGGAGTACCGCGCGCAGGTGACCGAGTACGAGGTCGAGCGCTATCTGCCGGTGCTCTGACGATCACGGCCGAGAGGGCGCGCGGGCCGCGCGCCCTCAGCCCCTCTCCCTCTCGGCGAGGAACGCGTCCACCTCTTCCTCGGTCGGAAGGGAGGGCTGCGCGCCCAGCGTCAGGCAGGCCCGCGCCCCGGCCGCGTTCGCCCGCTTCATCGCCTCCGGCATGGGCCGCCCCCGCGCCAGCGCGACGGCCAGGCACCCCGTGAACGCATCGCCTGCGGCCGTGGTGTCCACGGGGGTGATGGGAAATCCGGGCGCGTGCGCCTCCCCCTCATCGCCGAGCCAGTAAGACCCCCGCGCGCCCAGCTTCAGCACCACATCTCTCGCCCCCATTTCCCGCAGGCGGCGGGCCGCCTCCCGCGCCCCGTCGAGGTCGTCTACCGGGACTCCGGTGAGCGCCTCGGCCTCGGATTCGTTCGGGGAGATGACGCTGACCAGGGCCGGCAGGCCTAGGTCCACCACCTCGCTGGTCGCCGCGCCCGCGTCCAGCACACACCTCACCCCCCGCTCCCTGGCGAACATGGCGACCTCCTTCACCACCCGGAGCGGCACCTCCAGCGCCATCACCACCACATCGGCCTCCTCCATCAGGGCGCGCGCCCGTCCCACCTCGCGCTCCCCGACCCGGCCGTTCGCCCCCGACACCACCACGATGCGGTTCTCTCCGGTCTCCTCCACGACGATCAAGGCCACGCCGGTGGCGGACTCTGGGTCTGTGGTCACGCCCGCGGTGTCCACGCCGGCCGCGGCGAGCCCCTCCCTCAGCTCCGCGCCGAACGCGTCCTCTCCCACCCGGCCTACCATGCGCACTTGCGCGCCCAGGCGGGC
>WFSF01000051.1 GCA_015486155.1 Armatimonadota bacterium | reverse complement strand
CACCGGCGGATGCGCATGGACGAGCTGACGGAGCAGGAGTTGCGGGAGATGGTGGCGGTCTACTATGGGATGGTGACCAAGGTGGACCGCAACCTGGGATGGATCCTGGACGCCCTGAAGGAGCAGGGCGCGTGGGAGCACACCATCGTCGCGGCGACCTCGGACCACGGGGACTTCGCGGGCGACTACCTGCTGGCGGAGAAGAACCAGAACACCTTCGAGGATGTCCTCACCAATGTCCCCTTCGCCCTCCGCGTGCCCGGCTGCCGGCCCCTGGGCGCGCCCAGCGAGGCGCTGGTGGAGCTGATCGATCTCCTGCCCACTCTGGCCGAGGCCTGCGGAATCGCCCTGGCCACACCCATTTCGGCCGCTCCCTGCTGCCGCTCCTGCGGGGGGAGACCGATGAACACCGCCGGTACGTGTTCAGCGAGGGCGGGGCCCTGACGACCGAGGTGCACACCCATGAGAGGCCCTACCCGCGGGAGAAGCTGTACTGGGCGCGGGTGGCGCTCCAGTTCGAGAGGCCGGAGGTCCACGGCAAGGCGGTTATGATCCGATCGCGGGATTGGAAATACGTGCGCCGCCTCTACGACACGGACGAGCTCTACGACCTGCAGCACGACCCCGACGAGGTGCACAACCTGATCGACGCCCCCTCCCTGGCGGAGGTCCGGCGAGAACTGGCCTCCGCCATGCTGGAGTGGTTCCTCGCCACCGGAGATCAGGTCCCCTGGCGGTGGGACCGGCGTTACGCGGAGGAAACGGAGCCGGAATGGTCCCGGCAGGCGGCCAGGCACGGATTCGCCCGCCGCGGGTGACAGCGGGAAAAAGACGGAGACTGCGCCCTGGTGCGGCGCAGTCCTGATCGCCTCCGGATAGCCTCCAAATTTTTATGTTTCGATTATTGCACTCCTCCCTCCCGCGTGGCATACTGAAACGGGTAAGAATATCCGCTTGGCTCTCAGGAGTGATCGTCATGCGTGCGCTGGTGTGGGTCGTAGCGATAGGTCTGCTTGGCACTCTCTTCTGTTCCCGTTCCTCTGCAGCCGATTGGCAGCAGAATCTCTACCTCGGCCATGACGGCTACTGGCACAGCAGGGTTCCGGTGGACATTCACAACACCGGCTCCGCGGCCGTCGACGGCGCGCCCGCGGCGGTGACCGTCGGCACGGGCGCGGGGGAAGCGAACTTGGTCGGCGCGGCCGCGGAGTCCGTGCGGGTGGTGGACGAGCAGAACCGGGAACTGCTCTTCGCCATCTACTCCCCCGCGGGGGAACTCCTCACCACAGGGCCCATTCCAGCGGGCAGCTCCCTGGTGTTGCCCGCGGTGTGCGGCGCAGGCGAGACCATGCGCTGCTGGGTCTACTTCGACAACCCCTCCGCCTCCGAGGTGCCCGACTTTCTGGAGGAATCGCTCACCGTGCGCAACGGGGGAGTGGAACAGGGGGCCGGGGCCACCCCCACTGGCTGGCGAAACGATGCCTCGGACTCCCAGCACGTAGCCTCCTGGACCACTGAGGAGGCCCACTCGGGGACTCACTCCCTCAAGCTATGGGTGGCCGACGGCGCACAGCCCACCTGGATCTCCACCCGGCAAGGTGACATCTACATCCAGGGCGGAGCCGAGTACACCCTGCGGGGATGGGTGAAGACCGAGAACATCTCCGATACCGCCGGCTGGTACATTCACGTGGGCAATGCCAGCGATCCCATGTTGCTCAACCAGAGCGCCACCGTGGGCGCGGGCACTCAGGACTGGACCGAAGTATCCATAACCTTCACCGCGCCGGCCGACGCAGACCGCGCCGAGATAGGCACCCTGCTCTGGGGCAGCGGCACCGCTTGGTTCGACGACGTCTCTCTGGAGACCACCGCTCCGCCCCTCCTGTCGGCCACCGCGGGCGCGGTGGAGACCATCTCTCTCGCCGAGGTGGGCGTGAGCGACGACTGGTATGACGACAACCCATCCGACGATATCCACTGGGAGGTGCGCGCGCCGCTCAAGCTCATCAACCTCTCCGCCCAGGCCGTCACCGGAGTCGCCCAGGTGGACCTCTCCCCCCTGTTGGGCCGGATAGCCGGCGGGCTCCGGCGGGAGAGCATCCGGGTCACCGACCAGGGCGCGCTGATTCCCCACTACCTGGTGGGCAATCAGCTGCTCTTCTCCGCCGGTGCGGCCGCGCAGACGGTCCACACCTATTACGTCTACCTCTCACGCGATGAACGCATTCCCGCGGCCGACTCCTCAGACTACGCCGCCTTGCTCTCCAGCCCCGAAAACCTAGTCCAGAACCCCAGCTTCGAGGAGGGAGACAATCCCCCCACCGGATGGACCTCCAGCGGGAATTCCGACACCACGTTGAGCGTGGTGGAGGAGGGACTTTTCGGGAATCGGGCGGTGAAAATCGAGGTTTCCCCCTCTGCCTCGCCGGATTGGGTCGGCTGGCATCAGGACGTCTCCGTGCAGCCCGGCTCGAGCTACCTCTACGCGGCCTGGGTCCGCACCCAGGACATCGCAGGAGACGGAGTGCAGATACACGCGCACTTCCGCACCGCCTCTGGCGATCTCTGCGCGGGAAACGCATACGCCGCGGCGGGGACGCCTCTCACCGGCACCCATGACTGGACCCTCATGTCCGGCGTCTTCACCATGCCCCCGGATTGCGTCAACTTCCAGCTCCACCTCACCATGCACGCCACCGGCAGCGTGTGGCACGACGGGGTGGTGGTCGCGCGGGTGCTGTCGGCCGCGCTCTCTCCCCTCGAGTTCCACGACTCCCTTCCGCCAGGCCTGACCGTCTGGCCGGTCAACCCCATCGTCAAGGTCTTCCCCGACGACCTGCCTCCGAACGATATCCCGGCCGCGCATATCTCCGCCGCCAGAAATGAAAAGGAGCCTCTCCAGCTCGTCCTGCGCAGCCCCGACGCGGTGCCCGAGGTGACGGTTGAGGTGGACTCTCCCTCCAACGGCGAGGGCGGCCTGCTCAACGACATCTCCATAGGCGTGGTCGGCTATGTGCCCGTGGACCATCCCAGCGGCTACTATAACTCCACCCTGCCCTCCTACTGCCGCAGGTATCCCACTGGAAACGGCGACTCCGACGGTTGGGCCGGCCTCTGGCCGGACTACCTGGTGCCGACCTCCACCTTTGCGCTCTCCGCGAACGTCTCCCAGCCGGTATGGATCACCGTCAGCGTCCCCGCTGACGCCGCGCCCGGAGACTACCAGGGAGCCGTTCGCTTCATGAACGGCGCGCAGGTGCTGAAGGAAGTGCCCTTCACCGTCCACGTCTGGAATTTCACCCTACCGGACAAGCCCCACGCGGGCGCGGTCTTCGACCTCTGGGGCATCACGGGCGACTCCCAGTGGGTGGGGCCGGGGCAACTGGCGGACCAGGTGCGGGGCGAGGTGGAGGAGATGATGTCCGCCCATCGCCTCTGCCCCGACATGATCCGCCCCGAACCGGAGTTCCACTACGACAGCAGCACGGGACAGGTGACCGTGGACTTCACCGCCTACGACCAGGCGGCGGAACGCTACTTCAATGAACTGAAGCTCCCCTACACCTATGCCCCCTCCTGCTTCTTCGGGTTCATCTGGGACATGCCGCCGGGGGAGAAGTGGGGAGAGGCGCCCTACCCGGGTGATTACCCCTACGACTCGGCCGACCACAGCCAGCTCCGCCCCGAATACAAGGCCGCCTACCAGGCCTGTCTCCGGGTCTACTGGAACCACATGAAGGAAAAGGGGTGGGCTGATAAGGTCGTCCTCTACATCTCGGACGAGCCTTATTTCCAGGACCCTAAGATGATCAAGCAGATGAAGGCCCTCTGCGACATGGTCCACGAGGTTGACCCGAACATTCCCACCTACGCCAGCACCTGGAACTACGTGCCGGAGTGGCTGGGCTACGTGGACATCTGGGGGGTCGGAATCCACGGCTCGACCACCCCGGAGCAGATGCAGACCATCCGCGACGCGGGCGGGCGATTGCGCTACACCGTGGACGGCCACTTCTGCATCGACACCCCCACCTGCGGCACCGAGCGATTGCTGCCCTATTTCTGCTTCAAGTACGACGTCGAGGCCTACGAGTTCTGGGGCTTCGCCTGGCTCACTTACAACCCCTACCGCTTCGGCTGGCACTCCTACATCCAGCAGAGCACCACTCCGGGCGAAAGCGAATGGATCCGCTACCCCAACGGAGACGGATTCCTCATCTACCCGGGCGCGCTGATCGGGCTCGACGGTCCCGTCACCACCATCCGCGCCGAACAGGCCCGGGAGGGGATGGAGGATTACGAATACCTCTACCTGTTGCAGCAATTGATCGACGCGGCCCACGCCGCCGGTCGGGACGCCAGCGCCATGGAGGCCGCGCTGAACATGGCGAAAGATCTGGTGCACATCCCCAACGCGGGCGGGCGCTATTCCACGCAATTGCTACCCGATCCCGACCGAGTCCTCGAAGTGCGGGAGGTGGTCGCGGCGGCGATCGAGGGCAGCTTTCGCTTCTCCGACGTCCTCCCCGACCACTGGGCCTATGCGGAGATAATGGCCTGCGCCAACGCGGGCATCGTGGGCGGCTTCCCCGACGGCACCTACCGCCCCGACCTTCAGGTGACCCGGGACCAGATGGCGGTCTACATCTCCCGCGCCCTGGCCGGAGGGGATGAGAACGTCCCCACGGGGCCGGCCGTCGCCACCTTCCCGGACGTTCCCACCGACCACTGGGCCTACAAGTACGTCGAGTACGCCTACGCCAACCAGGTGGTGCAGGGGTTCCCGGAGGGAGACTACCGCCCCGATCTCCCAGTCACCCGCGACCAGATGGCCGTCTACGTCTCCCGCGCCATCGCCACCCCAACGGGCGAAGCGGGCCTCGCCGACTATACACCCCCTTCCACCCCCACCTTCCCGGACGTGCCCACCGACCACTGGGCCTACAAGTACATCGAATACGCCCACGAAGCCGGTGTCGTCGCCGGCTATGACGACGGCACCTACCGCCCCGACGTGGTGGTCACCCGCGACCAGATGGCCGTCTACATCCAGCGCGCCTTCGACCTGCCGCTGTGGTGATTGGCTGCCCGCCTCCTCCCAGTGGCACAGGCACCCTGCCTGTGATGGGACGGAACGAGCAGGAGAGAGGGGTCCCGCCGCCCAACCAGGTCGTGGGACCGTGGGGGCGCTCGGCCCGCAGGCTCACCTTGGGGCCGGGGAAGAAAATGGAGAGACCTGTGATGAAAGGCATCCAGACGGCCCTGTATCTTGCGGTGCTTCTCCTGCCCGCGCTCATGGCGCGCGCCGCCGCCGGAGGGCGCGGCGCACTGCGCCATTCCGACGTGATCGCGTTCTGCCACGCCTCCCCGGAGACATACGCCAAGTTCTCGGTGAGCGTGGTCTCATGGGGAGGACACCCCGACAGCGAAAAGGAGATCGAGGACTTCAGGAACTGGGCGGTGATCCCGGCTCACAAAATGGGAATCAAATACGTCGGCGGCGTCGGCATGGTCACCGAATTCGCCCTGTTCATGAAGGAATACCCGGATTGGAAGCAGGCCCGCTGCCTCGACGTACACGGCAAGCCATTCACCGTGCCCTGGCTCTGGGACCACTCCTATCAGGGAGAGCCCGCCTGGTGGTTCTGCACCAACGACCCGCACTACCGGGAGTTCCTGAAGCGGCAGGTAGTGCTCGCCGCTGAGGCCGGGGTGGACGGCATCCACGTGGACGACCACCTCGGCTCGGCCGGCACCTATTGGCTGGATGGGTGCTTCTGCGACGACTGCATCGCGGGTTTCCGGAAGTACCTGCGGAAATACGTATCCCCTCAACGGCTGCAGCAGCTTGGAATCGAAGACCTGGACTCGTTCAACTACCGCGAGTACGTCGCCTCCTGGCTCCAGGCGCATCCCGGGGAAGACACTTTCAGCGCCCCGCTCGGAGAAGAGTACCTGAAGTACCAGCACCAAGCCGCCGCCGAACTGATGGCTGAGCTGCGCCGCGCCGCCGAGAAGGCCGCTGGTCACCCCCTCTCGTTCAGCGCCAACGCCGCTCCCCCGGATCCGATGGCGATAACGGATTACCCCGTCCTCACCCAATTCTCCGCCGAAGTGCCGCACCACGGAGGCCTGGACGACTACCCTCCCTATGTATACAAGGTCTCCGCGGCCCTGGGCCTCCCCATGATCGCCACCGCCGGCGGGAAGGATTGGGCGAAGGTCAAGGCGGAACACCGGACCGGCCTGGTGCGCGCCTGGATCGCCCAGGCCTATGCCTTCGGGCAGTATTTCATGGTCCCGCACCACCAGTGGTGCTACAGCGATAAGC
The DNA here is from genome assembly GCA_015486155.1 of Armatimonadota bacterium. Classification (GTDB taxonomy): domain Bacteria; phylum Armatimonadota; class Hebobacteria; order Hebobacterales; family Hebobacteraceae; genus S016-27. The sequence continues at coordinate 728 of WFSF01000051.1, read as the reverse complement.
TGGGGACCCACTGGTATGACGGCCCCCCCGAAAAATACGGCCCCCTCTACGCCTTCGTGCGGAACCACAGGGACCTCTTCGACGACATGGACTCCGTCGCCCAGGTGGCCGTCCTCTACAGCTCCGCCGCCGCGCGCGCCGGAAGACACGAGGATCGAGAGGCGGCCCGCGCGCTGCTCTCGGCCGACATCCCATTTGACATGATCGCGGCCGGAGACGACTGGCTGCCGGCCCGGATCACCATGGACATGGCGGATCGCTTTCAGCGAGTGATAGTTCCCCCGAACCTGACCCTGTCGGGCGACCAACAGCGCGTTCTCGAGGCGCTCTCCGCCGAAGGCAAACTGGTGAAATGGAAGGGCCCGCAGACCCTGGCCGAACTCCCGGATTCATGGGTCAAGGTCAACGGCGCGGACAACGTGTGGGCACTTCTGCGCAAGAGGCGGAATGGGAGCGATGTCGTCTGCCACCTGTTGACGCGGAACTATGATCCAAAGACCGACGCCACGCCCGACGCCCGCGGGCTCTCCCTTTCGATCGCCGCGGAGGTGTTCGGGGGTAAATTGCCCGCGCGGGCGACCCTCTACGCGCCCGGCCGCGAGCCCGCCGCGCTGCCCCTCTCCGTGCAGGCCGGCCGAGTGACCGTCACCATTCCCCATGTCTCTGAGTGGGCAGTCGTCCACTTCGGTGGAGGCGAAGTATCGGCCCCTCCGGCCGTCAAGTAAGGC
>WFSF01000050.1 GCA_015486155.1 Armatimonadota bacterium | reverse complement strand
GTAAACGGGGAGGGGGGGCTCGCGTCCGGTGGGCGCTTTCTCGGCAGAACCCGCCTTGCAGCGGGCTCTGCATCCCAGCGACGAAGCGCTAGGAGGGATCACTACTTCAGGCCTGACTTCGGCCAACGATAGTATACCACAAGGAGCGCCGCGTGAATAGCCTCCGCGGGGGCGGGGACACCAATGCGGCCAGAATGCCTCCTACCCCAACCCCTTCCTCTTCAACACCTCCGGCACCGCGTCGGGCGCCGGCTCGAACTGAATCCCGTGGTCGCCGGGATAGGGCCTAATGTGGCGCTCGCGGTCCAGCCAGATCTCCAGCGGAATGCCCTTGGGGAACGCGTCGCAGGTGGCGGGATCATCGGGAACTGGGCCGGCATGGGCGTGCGCGCAGACCCCACAGACACGACCACCCTGCCCCCTCGTAGTAGATGCAGAAGTCGGCCGCGTTGTGTGAGGAGACCTGGGTGGGTTGGCGGCCGCGCTACCCCTCCCCGAACGCGATCTCCCGTCCCTCCTGCACCGCCTCGGCGAGGGCCACGGAGTCCACGACCTCCTCGGCCTGGGGGGAGGGGCGGCGGCCCTCCTTGACGGCGGAGATGAACTCCACCGCCTCTCCGTAGAACCCGCTGGTGAGGAAGGCGGGCTGGGCCGGCCACTGGTCGGAGTCCACCAGTTCGCCCTCCACCCACAGCTCCGCCTTCCCGCCCACCGTGTGCCAGGGCAGGGAGAACGTGATCCAGCGGTCGCGGCCGAAGAGAGTGTAGGTCTCGTCCACGATGCCGCAAGTGGGCAGGAGGTCGCAGCGGCCGCGCCCCCCGTTGCCGAAGGCCATGTCCACGTGGAAGTTGTACCGCTCGCCCAGGGATTCGACGCGGGCGGTGCGGGCGGATTTCACCCCGCCGAAGGCCGCCTCGGAGATGGCGACGACGCAGTCCAGCAGGTGGATGCCGGTGCCGAAGGCGAAGTCCTCGTCCTTGCGCTTGGCGCGCAACATGCGGGCGTAGAGGTACTCGAAGGGGCCGTGCTCCGCGGCCCAGGAGAGCGCCTTCCGCGTGCACGGGGCCCAGCGGCGGTTGAATCCCACCATGTTGGGCGTGCCCGTGCGGCGGGAGATCTCGGCCAGCTCCCGCGCCTCCTGGAGGTTGCGGCCGGGCGGCTTCTCGAACAGCACCGGCACCCCGAGCTCCATCACCGCGCCCGCGGCGATGCGGGTACCCTCGACCCCGGTGACCACCCAGCAGGCGTCTGGTTTCTCTTTCTCCACCATCTCCGCGATGTCGGTGTAGACCTTGGAGAAGCCGAATTTCTCGCAGAACTCCCGGGCCTTGTCCACGCTCTTGCGGACACACACCCCGGTCAGCTCCACTTCATCCGGATGCTCCTTCACGTACTGAGACAGGGCGGGGCCGTGGACGGTGTTCGCCCATTCGCCCGCGCCCACGAAAGCTATCCTGAACATGCCCTCCTCCCTCTACCCTCCAATTTCTGTTTCGTTGCCGCCTTTCGCCGCCCTCCCGCGGCCCGGGGTTCGTCGCGCGGGAAACGGCAGGTATGGTAACTGCGATTCTGATTGGTGTCTAACCCAGCACGAAGGCCCGGGGTTCGCGCCCATTTCGGCATTCAGGGGCGAAAACTCCGGGGAGGCGGCTTTGGTGCGACAGGTCGGCCCGACGGCGGAAGCGCGCGGTGGACCGGCCGGGAGGGATGGAGAATGGAATCAGTGGTCGCGCCACAGTCAAGGGCAGATGCCGCAGAATACTACGAAGTGCGGGATTTGCTGTCCGGGGAGAGCATAGGGCGAATCAGCGCCCGCCGTCTGCAGGACAATCACGCCCTGCGGGTGGCGCTGGAGAAGAACGGATTTCGCCTGGTGGCGATGAGGGGGCAGGGAACGCAGGATCGCCTGTCCACGCTGGCGGACGCCGCCTAGGCCGCGCTGGACGGGCGCGCGGCGGGCAGGAGAAATCGGGCAGAGCGGAGTGGGCTCTGCCCGCTGCTTTGGCTCTGGCGGGGGGCCGCGCGGGTGTGTCG
>WFSF01000049.1 GCA_015486155.1 Armatimonadota bacterium | reverse complement strand
CTCCTGGTCCGCCCCCAGATTGTACGCCTCGCCGGGAATGCCCTTGCGCAGCACCAGGTCTATACCCGCACAGTGGTCCTCCACATACAGCCAGTCCCGCACATTCATCCCATCCCCGTACAGAGGCAGTTCCTTCCCCTCCAGCGCATTGGTCACGAACAGGGGCACCACTTTCTCCGGGTACTGATTGGGGCCGTAGGTGTTGGAGCCCCGGGTGATGAGAATCTTGTACCCGAAGGTGTGGGCGTAGGCCCGCGCCATCAATTCCCCACCCGCCTTACTGGCAGAATACGGGCTGGAGGGGTTGAGCGGGTCGCTCTCCTTGAAGGACCCCTCCTCGATGCTACCGTACACCTCGTCGGTGGACACGTGCAGAAAACGGGTGATCCCCCTCGCCCGCGCCGCCTCCAGCAGCACGTACAGCCCCTTGATGTCCGTGTCTATGAATTCCCCCGCATGTTGGATGCTCCGGTCCACATGGCTCTCGGCGGCGAAGTTCACCACCGCCTCCACCCCCTCCATCACCTCCGCCACCGTCTCCTCGTCACAGATGTCCCCCCGCACGAAGCGGTAGCGGGGGTCCCCCTCCACCTCCGAGAGGTTGTCCAGGTTTCCGGCATAGGTGAGCTTGTCGAGGTTGACCACCGAGTCCTCAGGATGCTCCCGCAACACGAGGCGGATGTAGTTCGACCCGATGAAACCCGCTCCACCTGTCACCAGTATCCGCATCACCATTCCTCCGGCGGCTTTGGTGTGGAACCCCAGCCTGTCAATTAGTGATTCGACGCCGCCCCCTCCAACTCCCTTGCAGGAGCAATTGTGGTGCGCTGTAACACTCGAGGCGGGACAGATTTGCGACCGCCAAAGGGACTGTGCCTCTGGGCCTGAGCATCGGCGGCCGGCGCCCGCTCCCCCGAGAGGCTCCATTGTTCACAGCCGCGAAAGTGCTCGACCGTGAGTGAAATCACCCCTTGGCGCCTGTCAGCCATGTATGGCAACTCCAGCAGGAACGCCGGGCCTTCTGTTGAAGACACCAGATGAACTGTGGTATATTCCTGTGCCACCCGTGCGCAGGACAATGCGTTCGGGCGGCGCGGTGTCGGCCGTGACTGACGAATAGGCAGCTTACGAGGCAAGCAATGGTATTTCGCCGACGCGAGGGGCCGCGCAGGCAAGTCGCGCATAACACAGGTTTCCGCTCTCGCAGGATTCGCGTCTTTCTCATCTCCTTGCTTCCTTTGCTCCTCCTCGCTTTTGGCGCCGCCCTGGCCCGGCAGACCGCCGCCGACCCCGACGCGCTGAGACACCAGCTCGATACCATCAACCGCAAGAAGAGCCGAGTGCAGCGGAAACTGGCCGCGGTAAAGCGCCGCCAACGGGAAATCGCCCGCGAACTCAAACGGATCGATTCCCGTCTCGCCAAGACCGAGTCCCAACTGCGGGACGTGACCCAGGAACTGGAGCGGGCCCGCCTCGAACTCGACCGCGCCAAACTCCGCAGCCAATCGGCCGAGCTCCAGCTGGAGGAATACCGCAACCTGGTGGCCGAACGCCTGGTGGCCATCTACCAGCAGGGAGACACCACTTCTGTGGAGGCATTCCTCAGCTCCACCAGTTTCACCGATTTCGCCAATCGTCTCTATCTGCTCGACCAGGTGGTGAGCAGCGACGGCGAGCTGCTGGACGAATTCGAGGCGGCCTACGCGGAGGCCGAGCAACGGCGCGCGGAGGTGGCGGAGAAGGAGCGCGCCCTCGCGGCGCTCCAGGAGTCCATCCGCCAAGAGCGTGACGGGGCGGCTTCCGAGAAGCAGAAAAAGAGCCGCGAGAAGAGAGACCTGGCCCGAGACCGGGCGGTCTGGGAGAGGTCGCTGGCCGAACTGGAGCGCAACTCCCGCGAGGTCACCGCCCTGTTGCGCCGCATGGAGCGCACCCCTGAGGGGCAGAAGCGGCTGACGACTCCCTGGAAGGGCCGGCTCCGGAGGCCGGTGAGCGGCCGCATCACCTCCAAATTCGGCTACCGCATCCACCCCATCTACAAGGTGCGGAAGATGCACACCGGCGTGGACTTCGCCGCCTCCCGCGGCACCCCCATCCACGCCGCGGCGGCCGGGGTGGTGGTTCATTCAGGCCGGTGGGGGGGGTATGGCAACTGCGTGATCATCGACCACGGTGGAGGGCTCGCCACCCTCTACGCGCACTGCTCCTCTCTGGCGGTGGCCGTGGGGGAGAAGGTGAAGCAAGGGCAGGTGATCGCCCGCGTGGGCAGCACCGGGCTCGCCACCGGACCCCATCTACACTTTGAGGTGCGCAAGAACGGGACCCCGGTGGACCCCATGAAGGAGTTTTAGCTCCCGATCTCCGCCGCGCACATTCGTTGACACACTCCACAGCCCCAGAGTAGAATCCCTTCACCCCCGGCGCGCGGCCTCGGCCCTGCGCGATACGATCTTATGTCCCCTTCCCCGCGAGGCCGGCGCCGGCGGAAGCGAGACGTTCGGGGGGCACAAGGAGCATGGAAATGAGCGATCTGGTGCTGTACGACACCACTCTTCGCGATGGAGCGCAGACCGAGGGTATCTCCCTGTCTGCGGATGACAAGATCAAGATCGCCCGTAAACTCGACGAGCTGGGGGTGGATTATATCGAGGGCGGGTTCGCCGACCCCAACTTCCATTCGGACATGGAGTTCTTCGCGCGCCTGCGCGAGGAACCGATGAGTCACGCGCGCCCCATCGTGTTCTGGCTGACCCGCCGAGCGGGACGGAAGGCGGAGGACGATCCCGCCCTGAAGAACATCCTGGAGCTGGGGGTGCCGGCGGCCGTTCTCGTGGGCAAGTCCTGGGACATGCACGTCACCCACGCGCTGAAGGTCGCTCTCGATGAGAACCTGGAGATGATCCGGGACTCCGTCGCCTTCCTCAAGGAACACGGGATAGAGGTGGGCGTGGACGCGGAGCACTTCTTCGACGGCTACAAACACAACCCAGAATATGCAATCGCCTCTCTGGTCGCGGCGGAGGAGGCGGGAGCGGATTGGGTCTGCCTCTGCGACACCAACGGAGGCGCTCTGCCCGGTGAGGTGGTCCGGGCGATAGAGGCGGCGCAGCAGGCGGTGAAGATTCCCATCGGCATGCACGCGCACAACGACTGCGAGCTCGCGGTGGCGAATACGCTCGCTGCGGTCGAATCCGGCGTGAGCATGGTCCAGGGCACGATCAACGGATACGGCGAACGATGCGGCACCGCCAACCTGTGTTCCATCATCGGCAACCTCCAGCTGAAGATGGGGAGGGAATTGCTGTCAGAGGAGCAGTTGAGCCAGCTGTACGAGACGGCGCACTACGTCGCCTCCGTGGCGAACATGCCGACGCCTGAGAGGGAGGCGTATGTGGGGCGCAGCGCCTTCGCCCACAAGGGAGGGATGCACGTGGACGCCATGCTCAAATATCCGAAGACCTACGAGCACGTGCGGCCCGAGGTGGTGGGCAACGAGCGGCGCTTCCTGGTCTCCGATCTGGCGGGAAGGCATGGGGTGATCTACAAGGCCCAGGCCCTCAACCTGGGGCTGGAAAAGGACTCGCCCCAGACCCAGGAGCTGATGGCCCGCCTGCGGGAGATGGAACACGCGGGGTATCAGTTCGAGGGGGCCGAGGCCTCCTTCGAGTTGATGGTGCGCAAGTGCATGGGAATGCATCAGCCTCAATTCGACCTTGAGGGCTTCCGCGTCATCGTCGAGAAGAATCGGGACGGAGAGACGAGGACCGAGGCCACCATCAAGGTCGAGGTGGGAGGGGAATACGAGCACACCGCGGCCGAGGGAGACGGCCCCGTGCACGCGCTGGACAATGCCCTGCGCAAGGCCCTGGAGCGGTTCTACCCCGCGCTGGGGGGCATCCGGCTCACCGACTTCAAGGTGCGCGTGATCAACGCCCCCGAGCAGGCGACCGCGGCCAGGGTGCGGGTGATGGTGGAATCCCGCTCCGGCGCCCGGAGCTGGACCACCGTGGGGGTGCACACCAACATCATCGAGGCGAGCTGGCAGGCGCTCGTGGACGGGGTCGAGTACGGGCTGCTCCAAATGATGCAGTCAGATGAGGAAGAGTCCTCCGAGGCCGGATGACCGGGGCCGCGCGGCTACCCGCCGGCCTTTCTCTCCTCCGCGCCCGTCTCCAGCACGCATTTTCCGCCCTGCGCCCCGCACGGCGCGGCCGTCTCCGCGGGCTCCGGGGGCGGACCGGCCTCCGGGTGTTTGGCGTAGTAGTCCTCGATCGCCGACTTCAGCGCCTGCTCGGCCAACACCGAGCAGTGCATCTTGATGCTGGGCAGCCCCCCCAGCGCCTCCGCCACCGCCCGGTTGCTGATGTGAAGCGCCTCCTCGATGGTCTTGCCCTTCACCATCTCCGTCACCATGCTGCTGGTGGCGATGGCGGCCCCGCAGCCGAAGGTGCGGAACTTGGCGTCCGAGATGACGCCGTCTCTCACCTTGATGGTGAGCTCCATGATATCGCCGCACACGGGGTTGCCGACCTTTCCCACCCCGTCGGCGTCCTCGATGTAGCCCACGTTCCGCGGGTTGCGAAAATGCTCCATCACCTTCGTGCTGTATGCGCTCATGTTCCTCGACTCCCGGTCAAATCAACCATATCATAGCCTTCGGGCGGGATCGATCAAACCCGCGGATCATACAAGCCTCATCCCGGCGTCTCCAAGATGACGGTGACCGGGCCGTCGTTCACCAGGCTCACCTGCATGTGAGCCTGGAACAGGCCCGTCTCCACCGGCAGGCCGGTCTCCCGCAGCCTGTCCGCCACCATTCGATAGAGCCGTTCCGCCTCCTCCGGCGGGGCCGCGCCGACGAAACTGGGCCGGCGCCCCTTGCGGCAGTCGGCCAGCAGCGTGAACTGGCTCACCACCAGCACCGCGCCGCCCACCTCCTGCACGGAGAGATTCATCTTTCCCCCATCGTCCTCGAAGATGCGGAGGCCGGCGATCTTGTCGGCCGTCCACACCGCCTCCCGCTCCGCGTCCCCTCGGGCGACTCCCAGCAACACCAGCAGCCCGGCTCCGATTTCCCCCACCGTGCGCCCCTCGACGGAGACCGAGGCCGAGCTCACCCGCTGGATGACCGCGCGCACCGCCGGGCTACCCGCCGGCCTGCTGCTTCGGCAGCGCCTTCAGCAGATTCGCCATCTCGATTGCCGAGAGGGCGGCGTCGGCCCCACGGTTGCCGGCCTTCGTGCCCGCCCTCTCCACCGCCTGCTCGATGGTGTCCGCGGTCACCACCCCGTAGATGACGGGGACTCCGGTGTCCAGTCCCGCCTTGGCGATTCCCTTGGCCGCCTCGGAGGCGACGTACTCGAAGTGGGGGGTGGCGCCCCGGATCACCGCCGCCAAGCAGATCACCGCATCGTACTTGCCGCTCTCCGCCATCCTCCGCGCCACCAGCGGCAACTCGAACGCGCCCGGCGTCCACGCCACATCGACGTCCTCCCGGCGCGCGTCGTGGCGCTCCAGCGCATCCATCGCCCCTCCCAGCAGGCGGCTGGTGATCAACTCGTTGAACCGGCTCACGACGATGCCGAAGCGCAGCCCGGAGGCGACCAGTTTTCCCTCATAGGTGTTGCCCATGTTCACTCATCCTTTCTGCCGTCTTCTTCGCCGGCGGAGAGCAGATGCCCCATTTTCTCCCGCTTGGTGATCAGATAGCCGCGGTTGATCTCATTCGGGGGCACCTCCAGCGGCACCCGCTCCACCACCTCCAGCCCCATCCCTTCGATCCCGACCACCTTGCCCGGATTGTTGGTCATCAGCCGGATCTTTCTCAGCCCCAGGTCCAGCAAGATCTGGGCCCCGATGCCGTAATCCCGAATGTCCGGCGCAAACCCCAGCAACTGATTCGCCTCCACCGTATCATGCCCGTGCTCCTGAAGGGCATAGGCGCGGATCTTGTTGATGAGCCCGATCCCCCGGCCCTCCTGCTGGATATACAGCACCACGCCGGACCCGGCCTCCACGATCTTGGCCATCGCGGCCTCCAGCTGATCCCCGCAGTCACACCGCAGAGAATGGAACACGTCACCGGTGAGACAACTCGAATGCACCCGCACCAGGGTCGGCTCAGGGCCGATTTCTCCGTGAACCAATGCCAGATACGGCTTGGTGTCCACCAGGCTCTCGTAGGCGTGCACCGCGAAGTGGCCGAACCGGGTGGGCAGGTCCGCGCTCGCCGCCCTCCTCACCAGCCGCTCCCTCCGCTGACGATAGGCGATGATGGAGGCGACGGTGACGATGTGAATCCCGTGCCTGCGGGCCAGCCTCTCCAGCTCCGGGAGCCGGGCCATGGTCCCGTCCTCCGCCATCACCTCGCAGATCACCGCGGCCGGATACAGCCCCGCAAGGCGGGCGAGGTCGACCGAGGCCTCCGTCTGGCCGGCGCGCGCCAGCACGCCCCCCTCTTTCGCCTCCAAGGGGAACATGTGCCCCGGCCGCGCCAGATCGTCCGGCCTGGTCTCCGGGTCGATCAACGCCCGCACCGTGGCCGCCCGGTCGTGGGCGGAGATCCCCGTGGTGGTGCCGCGCTTGGCGTCCACGGACACGGTGAAGGCGGTGCCCAGGCGGGCGGTGTTCTCCGTCACCATCGGGTGCAGGTCCAGCTCGTGGAGACGCTCCCTGGTCATCGCCACGCAGATCAGCCCCCGCCCCTCCCGGGCCATGAAATTGATCGCCTCCGGGGTGGCGAACTCGGCCGCCACCGTGAGATCGCCTTCGTTCTCCCGGTCCTCGTCATCCACGATGATCAGCATCCGGCCGCGCCGGAATTCCTCGATCGCCTGCTCGACGCCGATGATCACCGATTGCTCGCTTTCGTCCGTCGGCCTCCCGCTCATCTCTGCACCTGTCCTTCCGCAAGCCATTCCATCAGGGTTTCGTCTCCCCCTCCTTTGCCCCCGCCCGTCAGTTTCTCCAGATGTTTCGCCAGCAGGTCGGCCTCCATGTTCACCCGATCGCCCGCGCGAAGGCCGCTCAGCGTGGTCGCCTCCAGCGTGGCCGGCACCAGCGAGACCGCGAACCGCCTCCCCGCAGGATTCCGCACGGTGAGGCTCACCCCGTCCAGGGCCACGGAGCCCTGATCCACGAGGTAGCGCTCCAGCCCTGCCGGGCAGAGCAACTGCACCAGCCGCGTCTCTCCCCGCGATTCCACCGAAACCACCTCCGCCACCCCGTCCACGTGCCCGGCCACGAAGTGACCGCCCAGCCGGTCCCCCACCGAGAGCGGCCGCTCCAGGTTCACGGGGCGCCCGGGCCGCGCCGCGCCGAGCGTGGTCAGCTCCGCGGTCTCCGGCAGCAGGGAGACGGTGAAAAGATTTTCATCCACCTCTTCCACGGTGAGGCAGGGGCCGCTCACCGCGATGCTGTCCCCGGGCTTCAGGTCCTCCAGCACCAGCCGCGCCTCCACCGCCAGCCGGAGCCCGACCTCCCGCCTGACCTCCCGGATCACGCCGATTTCCTCGATCAGTCCGGTGAACATGGCACTCCCGGGAAAAATCTCTCCACGCCCCTCCTCTCACCCCACCACATCGCCGGTCAGCAACAGATCCCCGCCGACTCTCCGCACCTTCAGCGGCCCCAGCCGCCACGCCTCCGCGAGCATCCGCACCCCCTTTCCCTCCACCGGCGTGGGGGCCGCGGCGCCCCCGATCAGCAGGGGGGCCGCAAAGAAGTATACAC
>WFSF01000048.1 GCA_015486155.1 Armatimonadota bacterium | reverse complement strand
GGTCCGCGATCTCCTCCGCCAGCGCGTTCACCCTCTCCTCGTCCGGCGCGGCCGCCAGCCGCCGGTACAGGTCGATGCGCTGGTTGAGGTCCGGCGCGTAGTCCTCCGGCAGGTAGGCGCTGACCGGCAGGTCCACCGACACCTGCAGCCCCTCCCCGGCGCTCTCCCCCTGTTCCTCCCGCACCGCCTCCCGCAGCATCTCCATGTACAGTTCGAACCCGACCGAGGTGACGAAACCGTGTTGCTCGGGCCCCAGCAGATTTCCGGCCCCCCGGATCTCCAGGTCGCGCATGGCCACCTTGAACCCGGAGCCGAGGTGGGAGAACTCCTTGATCGCGGCGATCCGCTTCTCCGCGGTATCGGTTAGCCGCTTGAACGGCGTCCACATCAGGTAGGCGTAGGCCTGCCGGTTGGAGCGGCCCACCCTGCCCCGCAATTGGTAGAGCTGGGCGAGGCCGAGCCGATCGGCATCGCTCACGATGATGGTGTTCACATTTGGGATGTCGAGCCCGTTCTCGATGATGGTAGTGCACACCAGCACCTGGGCCTCGCCGGAGTAGAAGTCCATCATCGCCCGCTCCAGCTCCCGCTCCTCCATCTGCCCGTGGGCCACCGCCAGCCGCGCGTGCGGGACCAGCCGGCGCAAGTGCTCGGCGACGTGCCCGATGGACTCCACCCGATTGTGCACATAGTACACCTGTCCCCCGCGCTCCAGCTCCCGCATGATCGCCTCGCGGATGACCTCGTCGTCCCTCTCCATCGCCCGGGTGATGATGGGGATGCGGCCCTCCGGCGGGTCGTTGATGAGGCTGATGTCACGGATGCCGCTCAGCGCCATGTGCAGGGTACGCGGGATGGGGGTGGCGGTGAGGGTGAGCACGTCCACGGTGGCCCGGATCTGCTTCAGTTTCTCCTTGTGGCGCACCCCGAAGCGCTGTTCCTCGTCCACGATCACCAGCCCCAGCCGCTTGAACCGGATGTCCCGGGAGAGCAGCCGGTGGGTGCCGATGACGATGTCCACCGTCCCCGCGGCCAGCCCCTCCACCACCTGCAGCTGCTCCCGGCGGGTGCGGAAGCGGCTGAGCAACTCTATCTTCACCGGGTAGGGGGAGAGGCGCTCCCGAAAGGTGGTCTCGTGTTGCTGGGCGAGCACGGTGGTGGGGGAGAGCACGGCCACCTGCATCCCGTCCATCACCGCCTTGAAGGCCGCCCGCACCGCCACCTCCGTCTTGCCGAATCCCACGTCTCCGCACACCAGGCGGTCCATGGGCCGCGGGGACTCCATGTCCCGCTTCACCGCCTCGATCGCCTCTCTCTGGTCCGGGGTCTCCTCGAAGGCGAATCCGTCCTCCATCTCCCGCTGCCACACGGTGTCCGGGGAGAAGGCGTGGCCGGCCTCCTCCTGGCGGGCCGCGTAGATCCGCACCAGTTCCGCGGCCAGTTCCCTCGCCGAGCGCTTCGCCCTCCGCTTGGCCCGCTCCCACTCCGGTCCCCCCAGCCGGTGCACCGGGGGAGGCGTCTCCTCGCCTCCGAGATATTTCTGCACTCGGTCGAACTGCTCCGCGGGCACGTAAAGCTTGTCCCCGCCCGCGTATTCGATCAGCAGATACTCCCGGGCCCCCTCCTCCGCCGCGCGCCGGACCAGCCCCCGGTAGATGCCGATTCCGTGGTTGATGTGCACCACGTAATCCCCGGGGGCGAGTTCCGTGAGCGCGCCGATGGGCGTCGCCCGCGGCAGGCGTCTCCGATACGGCCGGTAGTGTTTCCGCCACCCGAACACCTCGACATCGGTGAGCGCCTGCAGCCCGGCCTCGGGCAGCCGGAAACCCGCGGTGATCGGCCGCTTGGAGAGCACCACCTGTCCCGGGCGGGGCTCGGTCTCCCCCGTCTCATGCGCCACGCCGGAGGCCCCGGCCTCCGCCAGCAGCTCCGATAATCGCTCGGTCTGCCTGGTGGCGATCAGCGTCTGGCCGCCCCTCTCCTGCCAGGCGCGGAGGTCCTGCGCCAGCCGCTCCACATCGCCCGCGTAGGCCTCCGCGTGCTCGGAGACCACGCCCACGCGGCGTATCCGGGGTTTGCGGTCCCTCCCCTCCAGCAGACACAACTCCAGCCGGCGCCTCCCGCCCAGCGCCTTCTCTGCTTTCTCCAGGGGCAGATGATGGGGCGTCGGGGTGGGCAGGAGCAGGCCGTTCTCCACCCGGGAGGCGGCGATCTCCTGGAGATCGGCCAGCGTCTCCCGATACCGGTCGGCGAGATGCTCCGGCTCGTCCACCACCACCAGGCCGTCGGGGGGGAGGTAGTCCAGTGCGGTGGTCTCCCGGGGATGGATGAAGGGAAGGTAATACTCCAGTCCGTGCACGTAGGCCCCCTGTCGCAGGGCCTCCGCCACCTCCGCCACTCTCTCCCTCAGCCGGTCCGCCTCGCGCGCCCTTCCCGCATCCGCCATCCTCCCCGCGTGCGCGGCCCCCGCCTGCTCGACGCGCGCGGCCGCCTGCTCCGCCTCTTCCGGGGTCAGAATCAACTCTCTCGCGGGCAGCACACGGCACGAAGAAAGCGCGGCCATGGAGCGCTGGGTGGAGACGTCGAAAGTGCGCAGCGACTCCACCTCATCTCCGAACAACTCCAGCCGCACGGGCGCCTCCGCGTGCGAGGGGAAGATGTCCACCACCCCGCCGCGGACGCTGAACTGGCCCGGCGCGGCCACCAGCTCCTCGCGCTCGTACCCCAGGGCCGCCAGGCGGGAGATCAAATCCTCCCTGTCGAGTTCGACACCTTTCTCGATGTGCAGGCGGGCCGGCCTCAAGGCCTCCGGAGGAACGCATCTCTGAAAGGCCGCCGGGGCGCTCGCCGAGACGATCGCGGGCTCTCCGGAGAGCAACGCGTCGAGCGCGGTGAGCCGCTCCCCCGCCAGCTCCGGATCGGGCGACACATCCTCATAGAGGACCGCCTCCAGGGAGGGCAAGAGCAACACCCGGCGGGCAGCCGAACCTTCCCCGACGCTCTCCCATAGGGCGCGCAACCCCTGGTGCAGGCGTTCTGCGGAGTCGCCGGTGGGGGAAATCACCAGGAGGGGACCGGACCACCGGCTCGCCAGGCCCGCGATCACCGCCGGCTTGGCGGGCTCTACCACGCCCTCCACGCGCACACGGGAGACGCTCCCGGAGAGGAGCCCCTCCTCTATCTTTCTCAGGTCCGCCCAGCCGCCGAGGGCGGCAAGGATCCAGTTCATGATGCACGGGAAGTATAGCACCGGCTTTCGCGCCCCGTCAACGCGCCGGCCAAGGAGGGGTTTACAGAGGCGGCGGGGTGTGATATAGTCCCAATGGACCGGGAGGTTCCGGTTCCTGAACTATCTGGGAAGGGGTCGTGAATCAGTGCCGCTGGTCAAGGAAGTGAAGCAGGCGGTAATCGCCGAGAGCAGAATGGACGAAAACGATACCGGGTCGCCCGAAGTGCAGGTGGCCCTGCTCACCGCGCGCATCGAGCAGCTTCAGAAGCACTTCCAGCAGCACAAGAAGGATCACCATTCCCGCCGCGGCATGTTGCGCATGATCGGGCGGCGGCAGCGGTTGCTCAACTATCTCAGCCGCACCGACATCAACCGCTACCGGGCTCTGGTGCAGCGGCTGGGGCTGCGGGACAAGACGCGGACCGGAAGGTCCTGAAACAGGCAATCAGGCTCGTTAGGGAGCCTGGGAATCACCAAATCAGATAGGACATCGTAGGGAAGTCCCCTCAGAAAGGCCACCCCCGCGGAACTGCTCCCCCAGGAACTATCCTGAACCCATGTGTGCCGAAGACCAGGAGCTGGTCGGCAGACATAGGTGCAGGCGTGTTCTTGAGGGGGACGAGCCGACGGACCCGTGGTGACCGCAGAGGGGGCCTAGCCTTGCCTTGTCCGGATAGGTAGGAAGGCTTTGGCAATCGCAACGTGTGAACTCGACGGAAGGGAAATCTCCGTCGAGACGGGTACCCTGGCAAAGCAGGCCGACGGTGCGGTCTGCGTTCGGTTGGGAGACACCATCGTACTGGTCACCGCCACCCAGGCGGCTCCCAGGGAGGGAATCGACTTCTTTCCCCTGCTCGTGGACTTCGAGGAGAAGATGTACGCGGCCGGGAAGATCCCCGGAGTCCGCTACATCCGCCGGGAGGGGCGGCCCAGCGAAAACGCGGTGCTCAGCGCGCGCCGCGTGGACCGCTGCATTCGCCCCCTGTTCCCGAAGGGATTCCGCAACGACGTACAGGTGATCGCGACGGTGTTCTCCGTGGATTCCGACAACGCGCCCGACGTGGCCGCCATCGTGGGCGCCTCGGCGGCGTTGAGCGTGTCCTCGATTCCGTTCCTCGGTCCCGTGGGCGCGGTGCGCGTGGCGAAGTTGGAGGACCGCTTCGTCATCAATCCCACCTGGGCAGAGCGCGACGAGGCCCTGCTGGACCTCGTGGTGGCGGTGTCGCCCACCGGCATCGTCATGCTGGAGGGAATGGCCGACCAACTCCCCGAGCAGCAGGTGGTGGAGGCCGTCGAGTACGCCCTGCCTCACGCGGAGGCCTGCATTGAGATGCAGCGCAAGCTGAGGGAGGAGGCGGGAAAGGAAAAGGTCGAGTTCACCTCCGTCGAGCCGAGCGACGAGGTGCGAGAGGCGGTGAGGAAGTTCTCTGACCGGATCCGGGGCGCCCTCCAGGATCCCGACAAGAAGAAAAGGGAGCGGGCCACCGAGGAGATGCTGACAGAGCTCACCGCGGAGCTGCTGGAGGAGTTCCCGGAGCGGGCCGGGGAGATCAAGGCGGCGCTCGACGCGCAGGTCTACGAGGAGCTGCGGGATCTCATCCTGAACACCGGCACCCGTCCGGACGGCCGGGGGCCGGAGGACATCAGGCCCGTCACCTGCGAGGTGGGGCTGCTCCCGCGCACCCATGGCTCCGCGCTGTTCGCACGAGGGCAGACTCAGGTCATGTCCGTGGTCACCCTGGGAGGGGTGGGCGACGAGCAGCTGATTGACGACCTGGGGGTGGTGGAGTCCAAGCGCTTCATGCACCACTACAACTTTCCTCCCTACAGCGTGGGAGAGGTGCGCCCGTTGCGAGGGGCGAGCCGACGGGACATCGGCCATGGTTCGCTGGTGGAGCGCGCGTTGCTGCCGCTCCTTCCCGACGAGGAGGAATTCCCCTACACCATCCGCGTGGTATCCGAGGTGCTGGAGAGCAACGGCTCCTCCTCGATGGCCAGCGTATGCGGCAGCAGCCTGGCGCTGATGGATGCAGGGGTGCCCATCACCGGGCCGGTGGCCGGCA
This sequence comes from Armatimonadota bacterium, assembly GCA_015486155.1. Taxonomy (GTDB): domain Bacteria; phylum Armatimonadota; class Hebobacteria; order Hebobacterales; family Hebobacteraceae; genus S016-27. The sequence goes on along the minus strand of WFSF01000048.1, from coordinate 1,786 downwards.
TCTCCATCGGCATGGTGAGCGATGAGTCCCGCTATCAGATGCTCACCGATATCCAGGGGGTGGAGGACTTCAGCGGGGACATGGACTTCAAGGTAGCCGGCACTCCCCAGGGCATGACCGCCATCCAGGTGGATGTGAAGGGGAAGGGCCTCTCGGTGCAGCAGACGTCGGAGGCGCTGGCCCAGGCGCGGCGGGCCCGCGAATTCCTGCTGTCGAAGATGAACGAGCGTCTGTCCGCCCCCAGGCCGGAGCTGGCTCCCCACGCGCCGCGGGTGTACACGGTCGAGATCGACCCCGACAAGATAGGGGACGTGATCGGCCCCGGCGGCAAGATGATCAAGAAGATCGAGGCCGACTACGATGTGAAAGTGGACATCGAGCAGGACGGGCGGGTATTCGTGGCCGCCTCGGACCAGGAGAGCGGCAAGAAGGCCGTCCAGTTGATTCGAGACATCACGCGCGACGTAAAGGTCGGGGAGGTATATACCGGCAAGGTGGTGCGGATCGTCCCGTTCGGCGCTTTCATCGAGTTGTTGCCCGGCCGCGACGGGCTGTTGCACATCTCCCAGATGGCCGACCATCGAGTGGACCGGGTGGAGGACGTGATGAGCCTGGGCGATGAGGTCGAGGTGAGGATCATCGAGATCGATCCTCAGGGCAAGGTGAGGCTGGCACGCAAGAATGCGGCCCCGGGCGGCGAGCGCCGTCCCTCCAGGCGCAGCGGAGGAGGCAGGCCCCGCCGCGGAGGCGGCCGTCGGTAGCCTCCCTGCCGGAGATGACGACAGTTTCGCCCGAGCCGCCCTCCGGCTCGGGCGTTCCCTTTCCTGGAACACAGTGGCGGCTGGCGAGGAGCAGATGAATCGGGAAGCGCCGGACACCGGGCCGTGGTATCGGAAAACGGTATTGGACAACGGCGTGCGAGTCCTGACCGAGCGGATCGCGCGCGTGGACTCGGCCTCCGTCGGGGTATGGGTGCTCGGGGGAGCGCGGGAGGAGCCGCCCGGACAGGAGGGGATCACCCATTTCCTGGAGCACATGCTGTTCAAGGGAACCGACCGCCGGAGCGCGGAGGATCTCGCGCGCGCGGCCGATGACCTGGGGGGCAACGTGAACGGATACACGGACCGGGAGAGCCTCTATCTACTCGCCCGCACCGTCGGCGAGCGCGCGGTGGAGGCGCTGGAACTCCTGCTGGAAATGCTGCTGCACTCCCGCTGCCCGGAGAGCGAGGTGGAGAGGGAAAAGGGAGTGGTATGCCAGGAAATCCACCAGGTGGAGGACACGCCGGAGGAATGGGTCCACGATCTCCTGTTGCGCAAGGCGTGGGGAGATCATCCGCTGGGGCGCTCCCCGCTGGGAGAGCCGGATGCCATCGCCGGTTTGGAGCCGGAAACGGTGCGCGCTCACCGGGATCGGCTCTGCTGCGGCTCGCGGCTGGTGATCAGCGCGGCGGGACGGGTGGACCACGAAGAGATAGTGAAAGCGGCCGATCGCCATCTCGGAGTAATTCCACGCGGAGAGGCGCCGGCCCCGCTTCCGGAGCCGCAATTCCGCGCGGTGAGGAAGATCCTCCGGCGCCCCACCGAGCAGGTGCACTTCTGCCTGGCTACGCCGGCCTGCGGTCGCCGGGAGGAGACGAGACACGCCTTCTCGGTGTTCGACACCATCCTGGGAGGCGGGGCCAGCTCGCGGCTGTTCCAGGAGGTGCGGGAGAAGCGGGGGCTGGCCTATCACATCGGTTCCTATCTGGAGGCCTACGAGGGGGCAGGGCTGCTGACCGTGGAGG
>WFSF01000047.1 GCA_015486155.1 Armatimonadota bacterium | reverse complement strand
GGGTCGGGGGGTAGGGAATGCCGGGCCCGACGATCGAGGGGCTTACCGCTTGAGAGGCATGGCCAGCACGCGATGAATGTCCATCTCGAACAAATTGGCGCTTCCGACCGAGGTGGCGAGAACGGCGGTATCCACGCCGCTGCCGGTGCCGCCGCAGGAGATCACCTTCACCCCCTCGGGCAGCAGCCCCGCGTCACAGGCCATGGCGATCACCTCCACGGCCACCTTCATGCCCTGAGAGAAGAGATAGAGGGTGTTCGCGATCACCGCGCCGGCCGGAAATCCGCCGTCGAAGGTGGCGCGCAGCGCGCGGTCCACGCCCCCGGTGAGCGCGTGGGTGCCGCGCATGAACTGGATGCCCGCCTCCTCCATGGCGCGGCCCCAGCGGGCGTTCCACTTCACGTCGTAGAGTTTGTCTATCGCGGGGGCCATCCCCACGCCCACGAAGTTCACCTTGGGATTGGCCTTCGCCAGGGGGGCGAACTGTGCGCCGGTGTAGCCGCGGCAGGTGGCGAAAACCACGTGCTTGACCCGGCTGGCCTTGATCTCCCGGCCCACCAGGTCCACCACCGCGGCCGTGTTCTCCCGCCACTTGCGGGCGTCCTCGAAATAGGTGACTTTCTCGACCTTCGCCATCATGACACCTCCCGGTCAGCGGTCTTATCCCGTCGCCGCGACTCGAACGCCATCCACTTTCCGCGAAACCGGGCGGGGTCCTGCTCATCGCTTCACCCGGCGCGGCCCGCGCCGGCCGCCAGTCCAGAAACGGAGTGCATCACATGCTAGGCAAAACCCAGGCGCTGGAGCTGCTCGACATCGCCCTCGCCTCCGCAAAGGCCGACCAGGCGGAGGCCTTCATCTACGCCTCGCGGGAGGCGTTGACCCGGTTCGCCGAGTCCGTGATCCATCAGAACGTGGCCGAGAGCGACGTCACGGTCTCGGCGCGCGCGGTCGCGGGCAAGCGCATCGGGTGCGCCCGCGGCAACCAGACCAGCCGCGGCGAGATCGCGGCGGTGGCGGAGCGGGCGCAGGCCCTCGCCGAGATCGCGGCCGAAGACGCCGATTTCGTCTCCCTGCCGGAGCCGGGGGAATACGGGGAGGCGGACGCATACTGCGAGGCCACCGCGGCCTGCACCCCGGAGCAGAGGGCGGAGATCGCCGCGGCCATCGTCGAGGTGTGTTCACAGCGGGGCTGCCGGGCCTCCGGGTCCATCTCCACCGAGGCGGCGGAGCTGGCGGTGGCCAACTCGCTGGGGATTCGCGCCCACGCGCGGATGACCCCCGCGGCGGTGGTCCTGGTGGCGAGCGTGGACGAGGCCTCCGGTTATGCGGAGTGGAGGGGGCAGGACATCTCCCGGCTCGACCCGGCCGCGCTCGCCGCGCGCGCCTGTGAAAAATGCCTGGCCTCGCGCGGCGCGGAGCCCATCGCGCCGGGCGAGTATACCGTGATCCTGGAGCCTCCGGCGGTGGGGGACATGATCGCCTTCCTGGGCTACATGGGCTTCGGGGCGCTCGCCTTCCAGGAGGGGAGGTCATTCATGTCCGGCCGTCTGGGGGAGAAAATCGTGGGGGAGAATATCACCATCTACGACGACCCGCTCGACCCCAGGGCGCTGCCGCTGCCCTTCGACTGGGAGGGCGCGCCCGCGCGGAAGGTGACGCTGATCGAGAACGGCGTGGCGAAGGGAGTCGTCTACGATTCCTACACCGCCCACAAGGAGGGAAAGAAGTCCACGGGACACGCGACCCCCGCGCCCAGCACGTACGGGCCCTACCCCTCCCACCTCTTCCTCGCGCCCGGGGAGGCGAGCCTGGACGACATGATCGCCTCCACGGATCGGGGAATCCTGGTGACCCGCTTCCACTACACCAACATCGTGCACGAGAAGGAGACCATCATCACCGGCATGACCCGGGACGGCACCTTCCTGATCGAAGAGGGGAAAGTGACGCGGCCGCTGAAGAACCTCCGGTTCACGCAGAGCATCGTGGAGGCCCTGTCCCAGGTCTCCATGATCGGAAAAGACGCCGTGCTCACCGAGCATGCCTTCGTGCCCGCGCTCAAGGTGGACAAGTTCGCGTTCACCAGCTAGGATGGCGCTTACTGCCTGGCAAATCGAGAATAGAAACAAGATTGAGGGTGCAATGAGCAACGAGATCCGCGTCCGGATGGCCCCGTCGCCGACCGGGCTGCTGCACATCGGAACCGCGCGCACCGCGCTCTACAACTGGCTGTTCGCCCGCCGCCACGGGGGCGTGTTCGTGTTGCGCATCGAGGACAGCGACCGCACGCGCTCCTCCGAGGAGTATGTGCAGAACATCCTGGACGGCCTCCGGTGGCTGGGGGTCGAGTGGGACGAGGGGCCGGAGGTGGGCGGCCCTTACGGCCCTTATTTCCAGTCGCAGAGGCTGGCTCGCTACCACGAGGTGGTGGACGACCTGCTGGCGCGCGGGCTCGCCTATCCGTGCTTCTGCACCCGTGAGGAGCTGGAGCAGCGCCGCAAGGAGATGCAGAAACAGGGGCTTCCTCCGCGCTACGACCGGCGCTGCCGCGCCCTCTCCGAGGAGGAACGGGCGCGCCTGATCGAGGAGGGAAAACCGCACGCGATCCGGTTTGCGGCGCCGGACGAGGGAGGAGTCGCCTGGGAGGACCTGGTGCGGGGGGAGGTGCAGTTCGAGAACAACGCGCTGGACGACTTCGTGCTGATGAAGGCCGATGGTTTCCCGACCTACCTGCTGGCGGTGGTGGTGGACGATCACGACATGCGCATCTCCCACATCATCCGCGGCGAGGACCTGATTTCCGCCACCCCGCGGCAGTTGCACCTCTACCAGGCGATGGACTGGGAGCGGCCGCAATTCGCGCACATCCCGCTGATTCTCGCGCCGGACCGCTCGAAGCTGTCCAAGCGCCACGGCGCCACGGCCATCAGCGAGTACCGGGAGATGGGCTACCTGCCGGAGGCGCTGGCCAACTTCATCGCGCTGCTGGGCTGGTCTCCTGGGGACGACCGGGAGGTGATGACCAGGGAGGAGATGATCGCCGCCTTCTCCCTGGAGGGCATCGGCAAGTCGGGAGCGGTGTTCGACATCGAGAAGCTGAACTGGATGAACGGGGTCTACCTGCGCCGGCTCTCCCCGGAGGAGTACGTGGAGCGGGCGCGGCCCTTCCTGGAGAAGGCGGGGTTGTCGACCGATGAGGCGGGCATGGGAATGCCCGCCCTACAGAACGATGACTACATAAAAAGGGTCCTCCTCCTGGAGCAGGAGCGGGCTAAGACCCTGAGCGAGCTGGTCGACCTGGTGGAGTTCTTCTTCAGGCGGCCGGAGTCGTATGACGAGAAGGGTGAGCGGAAGTGGTTCCAGCGGGAAGGGGCGGCCGAATTGCTGGCCGCCGCGGAGAAGAAGCTCGCCGCGGTGGAGCCGTTCTCCGTGGAGCAGATCGAGGCCGCGGTGCGCGGCCTGGCCGAGGAGCTGGGGATGAAGGCGGGGCCGGTGATCCACACCATCCGCCTCGCCGCCACCGGCCGGACGAAAGGCCCCGGCCTGTTCGAGCTGCTGGAGGTGCTGGGGAGGGAGGAAGTGCTGGCACGGCTGGCGGCCGCGCGGGGGCATGTGCAGAAAGCGGCGGAATAGAGAGCGGGGGAGCGCTACTGGTCGGGCACGAACTTGGGGACGGAGTGGAGAAACTCGGCGTGGCCGTCGCAGAAGATGAAATTGGCGGCCCCCTGGTGGCGGAGGTCCACGTCCGACTCGTCGCCGGTGAAATTCCCCTTGCTCTCGTAGAGCAGAACGGTGTCGGCGGGGTTGGTGATCACGCGGTGCTGCTGCACATATGCACTGAAGGCGTAGGTGCCGCCCTCGGGGCACTTCCAGAGGTCCTCCTTGGATTTCTTCCCGAGGTCGCCCTCCGGGATCATCCAGTTCATGCCTATCTGGCGCATGTTGTTGAGGCAGGTGCTGGCGCGCGCCCGGATGACCGCCTTCCAGGCGGCCGCGAAGACCAGGCCGGCGAGGACGCTGATGATCCCCATCACCACCAGCAGCTCGGCCAGGGTGAAGGCGCGCTTTCGGCCGCGGGTGCGGCCCCCCGTCATCGCCCACGCAAATGGCATGAGGGGGCATTTCCACGGCCCCGGCGCCCCTCCTTCACCGAACCTGACAATCGCTCGTTATCTGGGGAGGGGCTTTGCGCACGCGCGCAGTAGGTCGAAGAGGCCGCAAGAGGTATCTTGTTTACGGCCAGGTGGGTCCGTGATATGATACGGAGCGCCGCGTCGCCGCACCCGCGCAGGGGGGAAGGGCGAGGAACGGCGGCGCACCGCTCTCCGTATGCAGCAGGCCCGACCGGAGGCTCCATGAGTCCCCGGGAGGCGGCGGGCAGAAACAGACGAAGGAGGCTTTTGTGGTGAAGGCGAGCGGCCCCCGGTTTGTGCACCTTCACGTCCACACCGAGTATTCGCTCCTCGACGGCGCGTGCCGGGTGGAGCACCTGGCCGAACAGGTACGAAATCTGGGCATGGAGGCGGTGGCCCTCACCGACCACGGCAACCTCTACGGCGTGATCCCGTTCTACAAGGCCTGCCAGGCACAGGGGATACGGCCCATCATCGGGTGTGAGGTGTACGTGGCCCCCCGCAGCCGGCACCAGCGCGAGGGCAAGCTGGACTCCGACCTGCGTCATCTGCTGCTGCTCGCCGAGAACGAAGAGGGGTACCGCAACCTACTGGGCCTGGTCACCGACAGCAACCTGGAGGGGTTCTACTACAAGCCCCGCGTCGACCGCGAACTGCTGAGCAGGTACTCCGGCGGGCTGATCGCGATGAGCGCCTGCCTCTCCGGCGAGATCCCCGCGCTGCTGCTCCAGGACCGGGCGGAGGAGGCGCGGCGGCTGGCCGGGGAGTATGCGGACCTCTTCGGCAAGGACAAGTTCTTCATAGAGTTGATGGACAACGGCCTCCGGGAGCAGGACCGCGCGAACCGCGCGCTGGTGGAGTTGGCGAGGGACCTGGGGCTGGGGCTGACCGCGACCAATGACGTGCACTACTGCCGCCGGGAGGACGCGCGGGCCCACGACGTGCTGCTCTGCATTCAGACGAACTCCACCATCGACGACCCCGATCGGATGAAGTTCGAGACCGACCAGTTCTACCTGAAGTCTCCGGAGGAGATGGCGGCGGCGTTTGCGGAGGCCCCGGAAGCGCTGGCGAACACGGTGGAGATCGCGCAGCGGTGCCAAGTCCACCTGGAATTCGGGAAGACGCTGCTGCCGGATTTCCCGGTGCCCCCGGGCCACAGCGCTGATTCATATCTCCGGCAGCTCTGCCTGGAGGGGATCGAGAAACGCTATCCGGGCCGGCCGGCCGCGGTGGCGCAGCGGCTCGACTACGAGCTGGAGATCATCTCCTCCAAGCAGTTGTCTACCTATATCTTGATCGTGTGGGACCTGATGCGATTCGCGCACGAGCGGGGCATCCTGGTGGGGCCGGGGCGCGGGTCGGCGCCGGGAAGCGTGGTGCTCTATGTCCTGGGCGTGACCGAGGTCGATCCCATCCGCTTCGGGATCCCCTTCGAGCGCTTCATCAACCCCGAGCGGATCTCCATGCCCGACGTGGACCTGGACTTCGAGGACGAGCGGCGGGATGAAGTCATCAAGTACATTCTGGACAAGTACGGCGCGGAACACGTCGCCCAGATAATCACTTTCGGGAGCCTGGGGCCGCGGCTGGCGGTGAGGGATGCGGCGCGGGCGATGAACGTTCCCATCTCCGAGGCCGACCGCATCGCCAAACAGATTGACGCCACACACTCGATTCGGGAGTCCGTGGAGGCGAACCCGGATTTGGCTCGCGAGTACGAGGAGAACGCGACCACCAAGAATCTGCTGGACACCGCGATGGCGATCGAGGGGCTCGCGCGGCATGCCTCCACCCACGCCGCGGGGGTGGTGATCTCGCGCGAACCGCTCAAGCGGGTGGTGCCGCTGCAGAGGTCTACAGAGGGGGAAGGCGTCACCACGCAGTTCGACATGAACTCGGTCACCGCGGTGGGGCTGCTCAAGATGGACGTGCTGGGGCTGCGCACTCTCTCCGTGTTCCGACATGCCGTGGAGCAGATCGAAGCCAGCCGCGGGGAAAAGATAGACCTCAACCGGATTCCCTTCGACGACCGGGAGACCTTCGCGCTGCTCTCCCGCGGCGAGACGGCAGGGGTGTTCCAGCTCGAGAGCTCGGGCATGACCCAGGTGGTGATGGACCTAAAGCCAGACCAGCTGGAGGACATCATCGCGCTGGTGGCTCTCTACCGGCCGGGGCCGATGGCTCAGATCCCCACCTACATCGCCGGCAAGCACGGGACGCGGGAGATTACCTACCTGCACCCGGACCTGGAGCCCATCCTCAAGGAAACCTACGGGGTGATCGTCTACCAGGAGCAGGTGATGGAGATCGCCCGCCACCTGGCCGGGTTCTCCATGTCGGCCGCGGAGAAACTGCTCTACGCCATGCGCAAGAAGCGGGTGAAGGAGATGGCCACCCTGCGGGACGAGTTCCTCAAGGGGGCCTCGGAGCGCGGGGTCTCGGACAAGGTCGCGGAGACCATCTTCTCCCAGATGGCGGACTTCGCGGGCTACGGATTCAACAAGGCCCACTCCGCCAGCTACGCCATCAACGCCTACCAGACGGCCTACCTGAAGGCCCACTACCCCGCGGAGTTCATGGCCGCGCAGCTCACCAGCATCATGGGCGACAAGGACAAGATCGCCTCCTATGTGCAGGAGTGCCGGCGGATGGGGGTGGAGGTGCTCCCGCCGGACATCAATGCCAGCCAGGCCGCCTTCAGCGTCGAGGACGGCAAGATCCGCTTCGGCCTCTCCGCCATCAAGCATGTGAGCCAGGCGGCGGTGGCGGCGATCATCGCCGAGCGGGAGGAGAGCGGACCGTTCCGCACCATCTACGAACTGTGCAGCCGGGTGGAGCCGGGCAAGCTGAACAAGACCGCGCTGGAAAGCCTGGCGAAGGCGGGGGCGCTCGACCGGCTGGAGGGCACGCGCGCCCAGCAGGTCGCCGCCGCCACCAGGGACGCGCTGGAGTGGGGCGCGCGGGCCTGGAGGGACCAGGAGGCCGGGCAGGGATCGCTCTTCGGCGAGGGTGGCGGGGAGGTCTCCACACCGCTCGCTCCCCCTCTGCCGGAGGTCCCCGACTTGCCCACGGCCGAGGTGCTCCGCATGGAGAAGGAATACCTGGGCGCCTATCTCTCCGGCCATCCCCTCGACTCGGTGGTTAGGAAACTGCGGCAGGCCACCAGCGCGGACATCGCCGAGGTGGTGGAGGGAAAGAAGGAGGGCGAGGTGGTGGTGGGCGGAATCATCACCGCCTACCGCAAGATCGTCACCCGCAGCAGTTCCCGCCTGATGGCGTTCTTCACGCTGGAGGATTTGACGGGCTCCATAGAGGTGTTGCTGCCGCCCGATGCCTATGAGAGGTGTGGCGCGGCCCTTGCCGATCAAGCGGTGGTGGTGGTGCGCGGCCGGGCCGAGGCCGACGAACGCGCCCGCGAGAGCCGCGAGGGAACTGCGAGGCACAAGATCATTGCGGAGGCCATGGCGCGGCTGGGAGAGGAGAATCTGTTGAGGCGAAACGGAAACGGCAGACGCACCCGCAACAGCGCGCCCGCGCGCCCGCGCAAGCGCGCCGCGCAACCCGCGCCCCCTTCACCTCCTCCCAAGCAGGAGGCGCGCCGGGCCAATGGCGGCCGAGTCCACATCCGTCTCCCCGCAGAGGCCGGGACCGAAACCATGGACCGGATAAAGCAAGTGATCACCAGATTCCATGGGGACACGGAGGTGTTGCTGCACATCCAGATCGGCGAGGAGGAGAAGCGGGTGCGTCTGGCGCGCAGCTACTTCGTCGCCCACGATCAGCGATTCGCAGAGGCGGTGGAGGGATTGCTGGGAGAGGGGGCAGTATGGATGGAATGACCGTCCGGGCGGAAGTCGATCGGGTCGAGCCGAGGAGAGGCACATGCGGGTGATAGAGGCCGGGGGGAAAACGCCGCGCCGGATGGCTGAGGAGCTCCGCGCGCCGATTTCCCAGGAGACCGCACGCCAGGAAGAGGTGGTGGCCGAGATAGTGAGCGCGGTGCGGGCGCGGGGAGACCGGGCGCTGGTCGAATATACGCGTCGCCTCGACTGGCCGGAGGCGACCGCGGGCCGGCTGAAGGTGCCGGTCAAAGAGCTTGCCGCCGCGCACCGGAAGGCGGACAAGTCGTTTCTGTCCGCGGTGCGCAAGGCGGCCGAACGCGTGCGCGCTTTCCACGAGAAGCAATTGCCGCGGGATTGGTTCGATCTCGACGTGCCGGGGGCGGTGCTGGGGCAGAAGTTCACCCCCATCCAGCGAGTCGGCGTTCACGTGCCCGGCCGGAGCGCCCCGTTGCCTTCCTCCCTCATCATGAGCGTGGTCCCCGCCCTGGTCGCGGGCGTGCCGGAGATCGTGGTGGTGACGCCGCCCGGACGCGACGGAAGCATCCACCCGGCCATCCTCGCCGCCGCGCACGAACTGGGCGTCGAGCGGCTCTACCGCGTGGGAGGCGCGCAGGCCATCGCCGCCCTCTCCTACGGCACGAGAACTATCCTCAGGGTGGACAAGATCGTGGGAGCGGGCAACATCTACGTCACCCTCGCCAAGAAGATGGTGTACGGGGAGGTGGGGATCGACGGCCTGTACGGCCCTTCGGAGGTGGCGATCCTGGCCGACGAGACGGCCGACCCGCGGCTGGTGGCGGCCGACCTGCTCGCCCAGGCCGAGCACAACGCGGATTCGCCCGTGTTCCTGGTGACGACCGATCGCTCGCTGTTGGGGAAGGTGCAGGCGGAGATCGCAAAACAGATCGGGCGGCTGACGCGGCGCGGCGTCGCTGCAGAATCCCTGGAGCGGTACAGCGGCGCGGTGGTGGTCCGCGATCTCGACCAGGGGGTGGAGGTGGTGAACGAACTGGCCGCGGAGCACGTGCAGGTGATGACCCGAGAGCCGTGGTCGTTGCTTTCGAGCATCAGAAACGCGGGGGCGATCTTCCTCGGGGACATGTCGCCGGTGCCGCTGGGGGACTATGTGATCGGGCCCTCTCACCTGCTGCCCACCGGGCGCACCGCGCGGTTCTCCTCCGGCCTGGGCGTGATGGATTTCATGAAACGCTCCAGCGTGGTCTACACCTCGGAGCAGACGGTGCGCGAGTACGCGGAGGCGGTGAAGGCGCTGGCCGAGCTGGAGGGGCTGGAGGCGCATGTGAGGGCCGTGGAGGAGAGGCTGAAGGGGGCGAAGCCGCGCTCCGGAGGGCGCACGCGAAAGAAGTAGCCGCAAGCACGGACCCACGGGAGTTGCCAATGGCGAAGAGAACGGCGACGGTGGAGCGGAAGACCAGGGAGACACAGATCGCGCTGACCCTCACGCTCGAGGGAGCAGGCGCGGCCAGGGTCGACACCGGCATCGGATTCCTGGACCATATGCTGGACCTGCTCGCGCGGCACGGTGGTTTCGACCTGCGGGTGCGCGCCAGGGGCGATCTCCACGTGGATGACCATCACCTGGTGGAGGACGTGGGCATCGTGCTGGGGCAGGCGCTGAAGCGGGCGCTCGGAAAGAAGGAGGGAATCTCGCGGTACGGGTGGGCGATGGTGCCCATGGACGAAGCGCTGGCCATCTGCGCGCTCGACCTCGGGGGGCGGCCTTATCTGGCCTACGAGTTGTCGCCGCGGGCCAGGCGCATAAAGAGTTTCGATGTCGAACTGGTGGAGGAATTCTTCCGCGCGGTCGTGAACTCTGCAGGCATGAACCTGCACCTGCGGCAGGCGGCCGGGCGCAACTCCCATCACATCATTGAGGCGGGGTTCAAGGCCTTCGCGCGCGCCCTGGGGCAGGCGGTGGAAAAATCCGGGCGGGTGAAGGGCGTTCCCTCCACCAAGGGGGTGTTGTGAGATGGAAACGCGTGCGACGACCATTCTCGCGGTGAGGCGGAACGGACAGACCGCGGTCGGCGGCGACGGCCAGGTCAGCCTGGAGAACACCATCGTGAAGAGCGGCGCGCGTAAGGTGCGCCGGCTCTACCAGGACCGCGTGGTGGTGGGGTTCGCGGGCGCGGCCGGGGACGCGCTGGCCCTCTTCGAGCGGCTGGAGGGCAAACTGGAGGAATCCGCGGGCAACCTGCCCCGCGCCGCGTATCAGTTGGTGAAGGATTGGAGAACCGACCGCTCCCTGCGCCAGCTCGCCGCGCTCATGGTCGCCGCGGACCGGGAGCACCTGTTGCTCATCTCCGGCAACGGGGACCTGATCGAGCCGGACGACGGGGTGCTGGCGATCGGGTCCGGCGGCCCGTACGCGCTGGCCGCGGCCCGCGCCCTGCTCGCGCACACGCAACTTTCCGCGGAGGAGATCGTGCGCGAGGCGCTCACCATCACCGCCGGCATCTGCGTCTACACCAACCGAGAGCTGACGGTGGAGGTGGTGTAACGGGCGAGGCAATGTCCGCTGTTTCCGCATCCGGTCGCCCGCAGCGCCTGTGCCCTTGCTGGATGGCGGCCAGGGCGTTCCGCTTGCTTGGAGGAGAGTTGGCATGTACGCAGTTTCCATCTGGCCGAGGGGATTGGAGGTGAACGCGGCGGCCGCGGAGGCGCTGGGCGCGGGCGATGGGTGCCTGGACGCCATCGAGGCGGCGCTGCGGTTCAGCGAGGACGACATTCGGGACACCAGCACCGGGCGCGGCGGGTTGCCCAATGCCGCGGGCGAGGTGGAGCTGGACGCGGGGATCATGTTCGGGCCCACCGGACAGGCGGGCGCGGTCGGCGGGCTGCGCCGGACGCGCTACGCCATCAGCGTGGCGCGGCGGGTGATGGAGGAGACGCCTCACCTGCTGCTGGTGGGAGAGGGGGCGCGGGAGTTCGCCCGCGCGCAGGGATTCCCGGAATTCGACCTCGCCACCGAGGAGAGCCGGCGGCGGTGGGAGGAATGGAGGCGGAAGGGAGCATCCGCCGATGGCAAAGACACCATGGGGACCATCGCCATTGACAGAGGCGGGGACCTCGGCGTCGGTGTGACCACCAGCGGCACACCCTTCAAATTGCCCGGCCGGGTGGGCGACAGCGCC
>WFSF01000046.1 GCA_015486155.1 Armatimonadota bacterium | reverse complement strand
GGGGGCCGCCTTCATCGCCGGCCTGGGGGCGATCTCGGATTTCACCACCCTGTTCCTGGCGCTCTTCCTCGCGGGTTACGCGCTGTGGACGGCGAGCGGGCGCGCCGAGGGGAATCCGGTGGGCGAACGAAGGTTGCTGGCGCGCGCGGCCCTCATGGCGCTGGTGTTTCTCGCGGGCCTCTCGCCCCAGGCGATCGCGAACTGGTCGAGCTTCGGCAGCCCCTTCACGTTCCCCCACATATATCACGTGCAGCCGGCCTTCCGCGCCCGTCACACCCACGGGCTGCTGGGGGTGCATCTGCCCAAGCTCTATCCCCTCTATCAGCTCACCTTCGGGTCCTGGCGGGGGCTGTTTCACGGGAGCCCGGCGCTCATGCTGGCCCTGCCCGGCCTGGCGCTCCTGTGGAGACGCCGGCGGGCGGAGGCGGCGCTCATCGGGAGCGCGTGGCTGGGAGTGCTGTTGATGAGCGCGGGATATGAGAACTGGACCGCGGGGAGCGTATACGGCCCTCGCTATCAGATTGCGGTCCTCCCGCTGCTGATGATCGCGGCCGCGCCCGCCGCGGAGCGCTGGCCGCGCCTGTTCAAGGCGCTCACCGTCATCTCCGCCGCGTTCATGTTCGCGGTGACCGCGCGCAGCCCCTTCGTACCCGAGAGCCTGCATACGCCGCTGGCCGCGTCGCTGGGAGGTTTCCTGCGTGGGGATCTGGTTCACGGCAACCTGGGGAAGCTATTCGGCCTGCCGGGGCTGTGGAGCCTCGCGCCGCTGGCCGCGGTGGAGGCGGCGTTGCTTTTCCTGCTCTCCAGGAGGTGCCGCCCGGCCGCCTCCTGATCACCTCCGGAGCCAGCCGCACATCGCCGCGGTGATTGCGGAAGGAGCGCGTCGCGCGCGTTGAGAAGGAAGGGGGGAATACCAAGACGGCATTGCCGATGGGAGGCAGGAAGGTGAGAGGAGATCAGAAGTCCCTGGCAAAGACGCCCGCGCGCTGGGACTCGCGCTATCTGACCGATGTGGTCACCCCGCACGTGAAGTGGGCCGATCCCTATGTGAAAGGCCCCGTCCGCGCGCTGTTCCTGGCGTCGGTGAACGAGGGGCGGACGGTGGTGGAGTTGATGCAGCGGCTCACCATCACCGGCCGCGCGGTTTCCATAGACCCGCGCTGGGATGTGAACAAGTGGTCGCTGGGGCGCTATGGGGTGATGGACAGCCTGCACCCAAAGGATTACTCGCTGGCCTTCTCGGTGCTGGAGGAGGAGCTGGCGGCGGAGGAGCGCTACGACGTGCTGGTGATGCACGGGGTGCGCGGGTGGTTCGAGTTTCCCGACAAGGTGAAGAAACTGCTCTTCCGGCGGGTCGAGCGGGGCGAAGGCCTGGTCTTCGTCCATCCGCACCTGGGCGAGGATCAGCGGGACAAGGGCTTGTGGAAACTGTCCCCCATCGTGGGGGTGCCGCCCACGACGCTGGACGGCGAGGGCGCGGGCACCGATGAGGGGTACCCGAACCCGCCCAAGGAGGCGCTGTCCGGGGAACCGTGGAGAAAGGCGGCCGATCACTTCATCGTGAACGGAATCCCGTTCGAGGCGCTCCCCTACCCCGCGCTCAAGCACTATCGGTACCGCCTGGCGCGGGGCGCGCAGGCGCTGGTGGTGGGAGAGAACGAAAGCCCGGTGGTGGCGGTCCGCGAATTCGGCAAGGGCCGCGTGGTGGGGCTGGGCTATCATGCGGAGGGGCTGTTCCCCTATCTGGAGATGAGGCGGGGCGAGTTGACGGAGAACTTCTGGGAGTACCTGTTCTCCCTGTTGATGCGCTCGATGCTCTGGGCCGCCCGGAAGGAGCCCCAGATCCAGGTGGCCGCCGTTTCTCCCTCGTCCGCGCAGTATTCTCCGGACGACCGGGGCCGCGGGAAAGTGGTGGTGAGCCTCGCGAACCGCGGCGCGGCCAAGCGCGTGGAGCTCGCGGCCTCGTTCCTGGACGAGTCCCGCAACCCGGAGGGGAGCCTGAAGCGAAGGCTCACCGTGCCGCGGGGCGGCGTCGAGGTGCGCCTCCCCCTGCCCAAGGGCGCGCCGGACGGCGGACGGCATTTCGTGGACGTGATCGTGAGCGCGGGGAGCAAGAAGCAGGACTGGGGCTCGGCCAGTTATGTGGTGGAGCAGCCGGCGCGGGTGGCGAAGATCACCCTCGACGGAGACGCGGTGCGCGCGGGAGGAACGCTCACGGGCCGGGCGCGGCTCGCCGGCAAACTGGACGGGCTCACCCTGGTGACCGAGCTGTGGGACCAGATGGGCAGGCTGCTGTCGCGGGAATCCGCGCCGGTGGACGGGAGCAAGGCGGTGAAGTTCCGCGTGAAGTGCCCCCACGCGCTCACCAACATCGGGTGGGTGCATTGCATCCTGATGGAGGGGAAGCGGCGCATCGCTTCGGCGCGCGCGGAGGTGGCGCTCACCGCGCCGCCGCGCAAGTGGCGGGATTACGAGGTGATCCTGCCCTGGCTCCACCACGGCGTGTGGCCCTGGACGGACGCGCTGGAGTCGCAGTACCGGCGCGCGGGAATCACCAGCACCTCGGAGACGCATCTCAACTTCTCGCTGACCGTTTCGCTTCATCCCCCCGGGTTCGGCGTCTACTGGTACCGCCGCTATGACTACCTCCGACGGCGGGCGGCTTACGGCAAGACGAGGGACACGAAGTATCTCCACCGGGTGCCGTGTTTCCACAGCGACGACTTCCGCAAGCCGGTGGCGACTCGGCTGCGCGAAGGCATTCCCCCCATCCTCAAGTACAGCCCGCTGGCCTATTACCTGGCGGACGAGTCCTCGGTGACCTGCTATGAGGACGCGCTGGACCTGTGCTGGAGCCCGGAGACACTGGCCGAGTTCCGCAAGTGGCTGCGAAAACAGTACCGCACCCTCGCGGCCCTGAACGCGGAGTGGGGCACCGGCTACCGGTCGTGGGAGAAGGTGATGCCGGTCACCTGGGAGGAAGCCCAGGCGCGGGGCAATCCCGCCCCATGGGTGGACCACCGGCTGTTCATGAACCGCAGCCTCGCCGACGCATTCCGGTATGCGGTGGGCGTCGCCAAGCGGGTGGATCCGGGAGGGCTGGTCACCATCTCCGGCACCCAGACGCCCGGCTCGCACAACGGATGCGACTGGTGGAAGATCGACCAGATCATAGACTATCTACAGCCATATTCCGGGGGCGGCCAGGATGAGATGCACCGCTCCTTCAACCCCGACCTCATCCTCACCGGGTTCACCGGATACGCCATCGACGGGGTGCCGCTGGAGTACGAGATCTGGCACCGTTTCTTCCACAGCCACCGGGGGGCGTCCATCTTCTGGGGCTACAGTTTCATCGACCCGGACCTCACCCTGAACGCGCAGGGGCGGTCCTTCGAGCGCACCTTCGGGCAACTGCGCGGGGAGGGGCTGTGCCGGGTGGTGGCGGAGATGACCAGGGAGCACGACAAGGTCGCCCTGCACTACTCGATGGCCAGCGGTCACGTGTGGTGGATTCAGGACGGCTGGATGACCTACCGGGAGGGGGAACTGGAGTACGGGTCGCGGTCATCGCCGGACTTCAGGCGTTTCCTGCAGAACCGGGTCGCGTGGGGGCAACTGCTGGAGGATATCGGCTACCAGTACAATTACCTGTCCTACGAGGAGCTGGAGAACGGCGGTCTCACCGGGCAGGGCTACCGGGCGCTGGTGCTTCCGGGGTCCATCGCGCTCTCGGACCGGGAGGCGGCCCGCATCCGCGCCTTCGTGAAGGCCGGCGGCACCTTGATCGCGGATGTCCGCCCCGGAGTCACCGACGAGCACGGCAAGCGCCGGCCGGAGGGGGCGCTGGACGACCTGTTCGCGGCCGGCCGGTATGGCAAGGGGCGCGCCATCTGCGCGCACCAGTGGCTGACCGACTATCTCAAGGAACGGCTCGGTGAAACCGGGAAAGAGGCGCGCGACCGGCTGCTGAGGGCGCTCCAGGAGGCGCGCATCAGGCCGCGCGCCCGGGTGCGCACCACCGGCGGAGATCACCCCGTGGGCGTGGAGCGGGTGTCCTGGCGCGGCGGCGGCGTGGAGGTCGTCGGCCTGCTCAAGGAGACCTGCGGCGAATTCCGGGAGAGCGCGGACGGCACCAGCAACTATGTGCTGCGCGAGGGCATGAGCCGGGTGGACAGGGTGCGCGTCACCCTCCCGAAGAAGGGCCACTGGTATGACCTGAGAGAGCACCGCTACCTGGGAGAGATCGGCGAGGTGCGCGCCAGCCTCCGGGAGGCAGATCCCAAACTCTACGCCCTGCTCCCCTACCGCGTGAAGGGCATCTCGCTCTCCCTGGGCGGCCGGGCCGCCCGCGGCCGCGCGCTGCCCTACCGGGTGAAGGTGAAGGTGGGCTCGGCGCGCCCCGTGCGGCAGGCGGCCAAGGTCGAGGTCTACACGCCCGCGGGCGAGAAGCACGCGGTCTACTCCGGCAACATCGAGCTGCGCGCCGGCAAGGCCCAGGGGGAGATCCCCTTCGCCCTGAACGACCCCAGAGGCGTGTGGCGGATCGTCGTGACCGACGTGTTCTCCGGGGAGAGGGCCGAGAAGACGGTTACCCTTTGAGCAACGCCCGGGGCGTCTAGGGCCTTACCTCGGTGACCGGCGGCAGGTTGACGATGTCCGGCCCGCGGCCGGAGGCGCCGGCCCGCGGCCCATGCCAGAGGCTCGCGCCGAAGGTGCTCAGGTATAGTTTTTCCCGGTCGAAGGGATCCGGGATGACCCGGTGCGGCCAGCCGAAGTTGGCCCCGCCCAGGCGCTCCCAGGTCTCGCCTCCGTCCGGGCTGCGGAACACCCCGTGGTGCCAGGCGGTGGCGTAGACCACCTTGGGATCGTCCGGGTCGACGGTCACGCCGTACACGTAGTGACCGGGGAACGGCAGCCGCCGCCAGGTCCGCCCGCCGTCCTCGGTCTTGAACACGCCGCCCTTCACCACCCGGTCAGGGAGGGTGATCGGCCAGGCCGCCGCATACATGAGGCCCGGCTCCGCGGGATGGAGGCAGAGGTCGTTGGGGAACGGGATCTCGTCCGAAACGGGGAGGCGCTCCCAGGAGGCCGCGCCGTCGGAGGTGTGATAGATGCCGCCGGGGAGGGACACACCCTCGCGGAGCGAGCGGGTGATGAGCAGGTACATGTCTCCCGCCGGATTCCCCGCCAGCCACCAGGCGTTGAGATTGTCCTCCGGCAGCCCCTGGTTGCACAACTGCCACGATCTCCCGTCGTCCACCGACTTGTAGACGCCGCGGCCGAAGGAGGTCACGTACAGCGTGCGCGCGCCGGCCGGGGAGGTCGGGTCGAGCACGATCCGGGTGCAGCCCGCCTCCTCCATTCCCTCCATGGTGGGGGCCCAGGTGTCCCCGCCGTCCTCGCTGACGCAGACTCCGCCGGGGTAATTGCGCACCGGACCGCGGCGCAGCATCTTGATGCGGGGATAGTCGTGCCCCCCGGACCACACCGACCAGATCTTGCCCTCGATGTCGGGGTCGAAGACAATCCAGTAGCAGGTGTTGCGCCATCGCTCGGGCACCCCCCGGATGCGGTGATGCCAGGATTTGCCCCGGTTCACGCTCTTGTGGAGGCCGATGTCGGTGTAACTGATGAACATGGTGTCGCGCGCGTGCGGGTCGAAGTGTACGCCGTAGCAGGTGGTGACATCCAGGCCGCGGGTGTAGGCGCCGCCCTCGTCGTCGAAATCGTTGATCACCCGCTCCCAGGTCTCCCCGCCGTTCCGGGTCATGATGGTGCGGCCCATGTCGGTGGCGTAGCAGAGATCGGGGTCGGTCGGGCACACCCCCAGCCCGAACGGATAGTCCGGCCACATCGAGCCATAGGCGCGGGTGAGCCAGTCCGGGTCCAGGTTGTCGGGTTCCCGCCAGGGATTCGCCTGCAGGCACCATTCCCAGGTGGTC
Organism: Armatimonadota bacterium; assembly: GCA_015486155.1. GTDB lineage: Bacteria > Armatimonadota > Hebobacteria > Hebobacterales > Hebobacteraceae > S016-27. The sequence goes on along the minus strand of WFSF01000046.1, from coordinate 12,388 downwards.
CCGCCGTCGGTGGTCTTCACGACGCCGATGTCCCGCCTGGCCGCGCCCGTGTCCCGGGGCGCGTCCAGGCTCACCCCCAGGTAAGCCGTCTCGGGGTGGTCGCGGCAGACGCCGACCGCCCTCACCGGAGGGCCCCAGCTGCGGCCGGCGCTCGTCACGGAGAGCTGCACCCCCGCCCCGACGTGTCTCCACAGGCGGCCGCCGTCGGGGGACACGAACAAGCCCGCGGGCTCGCTGTCCCTGGGGGCGGTGATCACGTAGAGCAGGTCCTTCCCCTCGCCGCGGAAGCCCACCGCTCCGGCGACGATCTCCGCGTCGGTCACGAAGGGGACGTTCTCCCAGCTCTCGCCCCGGTCTCCGCTCAGCCAGATCCCCCCGCTGGTGATCGCCCACACCAGGTCGGAGTTCGGGCCGACGGCCAGGCCGTGAATCCGGTTCGCGCCCAGCTTCGCCTTCCTGGTCCAGGAGCCCCCGCGGTCCTCACTCAGATACACCGCGGCGGAGGCGGCGTCTCCGCCCTCTCCGGCCGCGCTCACGCCCGCGAACAGCCGTCGGTTGTCCCTGGGGTCGACCGAGACAGCGGTGACCCGGCCGCCCGGCCACCCCTCGCCCACGTACACCGGGGCCGCCTCGTCGCCCAGGAGGCGGGTCTCCCGCTTCCCCTCCCCTCCCGGCCAGAGCATCTCCCAGGATTCCCCGAAGTCATCGGTCGCGAACAGCGCGTTCGCCCCCGCGTAGATTCTCTTCTCGTCCACCGGATCGAAGGCGAAGCAGTCGCACCACACCAGCAGGTGGCACATCCGCCAAGACTTGCCCCCGTCCCGGGTGATGTATTGCCCGGTCATGTCACAGGTGAGGATCGCCGTGTTCGGGTCATGCGGGCTCACCGTGGGAGAATACATGCTCCCACCCCCGCCCGGCCCCAGCCGGGTCCATCCCTTGTCACACGGCAACACGATCTCGTCTCGGCTCATCGAATACCTCCAGACAGTATCGACGGTATTTTCCTGTCACCATCCCAAGTTCAAATCGACGAATTCCCCCTGCATCAGGCCGCGCAGCCGCTCCATCTCCTCGGCGGTCAGCCTCATGCCGGCCGCCCCCACGTCCTCCTCCAGGTGCGCGATGGAGGTGGTGCCGGGGATGACCGTGGAGACCTCGTCGTGGGAGAGGATGAAGGCGAGCGAGGCCTGCGCCCACGTTCTTCCCTTTCCCTCCGTGAGGAACTTCAATTCCTCCATCAGCCTACGTCTCTGCTCCACCTGCTCCTCGGTCCAGCGTTGTCGGGGGTCGTCGTCCTTGGGCGGAGCGTCGGGAGTGAGTCCCCCGCCCAGCATCCCGGAGTCCAGCGGCGCCTTGATGATGAGGCCCACGCCCTCCTCCTCGGCCGCGGGAAAACACCGCGAGGGCTCGAAGTTGAACAAGTTGAAGAGGATCTGGATGGCGTCCGGCCGCCAGCGCCTGATCGCCTCTATGGCGTATTCTCCGCCGTCCAGCGAGATGCCGTAGGCGCGGATGACTCCCGCATCCTTCATCTTCCGCAATTCGGCCAGCAGATCATCATTGTCCAGCACGGAGGGCGCGGGGCTGTGCAGCTGATAGAGATCGATGTAGTCGGTGCGCAGCCGGCGCAGGCTGTCCTCCAGCGCGCGCCGCATGTGCGCCACCGTCCAGTCCTTCCCGATCCCCTCCGCGGTGCGCACCGTGCCGAACTTGGTGGCGATGATGACGCGGTCCCGTTTCCCGGAGAAGGCGCGGCCGAGCCACTCCTCGCTGCGATAGGAGCCGTAGAAGTCCGCAGTGTCGTAGAAGTTCACCCCCAGATCGAGGGCGCGCTCCAGCAGGGGCGCGTAATCCCTGTCCGGGTCGCTTCCCAGCGGGCCGCATCCCAATCCCACCTCGGAGACCTCGAAACCCGTTTTGCCCAGCTTGCGGTAGATCATGGGGATACCTCTGGTGATGTTCTTCCCTCCGCCGTGGATGAATCCCTGTCCAACTCCCGGCCATGGACAGAGGAGGCGAAGGCGCGCGCCGAGAACAGAACTGCCATCAAGCGGAGGTTACATGGATGAAGATAGGAGCAATGACCACGTCGTTTCGCAAGCCCTTCAAGGAGAGCCTGGAGGCGGCCGCGGCCCTCAAGGTGGACGGGGTCCAGATCTGGGCGACGAACCTGACCTACTATGACCCCGACCATGCGGTGGGGGAACTCGACCCGGAGCTGACCGGCCCCGAGGAGCAGAAGGAGCTGCTGGCCGACCTGAAGCGGCTGGGGCTGGAGATATCGGCCCTGTGCGGGGACCTGGGGCGCGGGTTCGTGAAGCCGGACCACATCGCCGAGGACGTGGAGAAGACCAAGCGGATGATGGATCTGGCGAAGGCGCTCGGAGTCCGGGTGCTCACCTCGCACATCGGCCGCATCCCCGAGGACGAGAACGACCCCGGCCGGCGGATCGCCTCCGAGGCGCTGGAGGACATCGGGGCCCACGGCGACAGCATCGGGGTGGTGTTCGCCAGCGAGACCGGGCCGGAATCCGGCGCGGCCCTCGCGGAGTTCCTGCGGTCCCTCAATACCAAGAGCATCAAGGTCAACTACGACCCCGCCAACATGGTGATGGGCGGGTTCGATCCGGTCCAGGGGGTGTATGACCTGGCCGACTTCATCGTCCACACCCACGCCAAGGACGGCAACGGCCCCGGGCCGAACCGCGGCGAGGTGCCCCTGGGCGAGGGCGAGGTGCCCTGGCCGCGCTATCTCCAGGCGCTGAAGGAGATCGGTTACGACGGCTACCTGACCATCGAGCGGGAGGTGGGAGAGGATCCGGCGGCCGATATCGTCACCGCCGCGAACTTCCTGCGGGAGCAGCTGGCGAAGTTGTAGGGGGGAACCCTGCGCATGGAGGAAATCCGATGACGAACAATGACCATAACCTTACCGGCCCCGCGCCCCGCCTCGACGCCTGGAAGGTGATCGGGCCGGGCGGCGGCGGGACCATGATCGGTCCCACCATCAGCCCGCATGACCCGAACCTGGTGCTCGAACACTGCGACATGACGGGCGCCTATATCACCACCGATGGCGCGCGGTCCTGGCGCATGTTCAACCTGGGCATGGTGGCGGAGACGTTCGCGTTCGACCCAAAGAACCCCGATGTCATCTACGCGGGCAGCCACGCGCTGTGGCGGAGCGATGACCGCGGGAAGACCTGGCGGATGCTGGTTCCCGACCCGGCCCGTAACACGGTGGCGCACATGCAGGACGATCACGCCGACACGTTCTTCACCTCCGATGACGAGGCCTTTCCCGGGCCGGGTATCAATGTCAGCCTCATCGCCGTCGACCCACGCGACCCGGCGCGCCTCTATGTCGTCTGGGGCAGCCGCGGGTTGGAGGTGCGGGTCTCCGATGACCGCGGCAAGACCTGGCGCGCCGCGGGCCGGTTGGAGGGCGTGCACGCTCACGCCGCGGGCGTAGGGCCGGACGGCGCATTCTACCTGGTCGCCTCGGACGGCGTGCACGCGCTTCGGGGCGATGAGTGGGAGCACCGGGCCGCGCCCGGCCCAGGCGAAATACAGTATGCGGCGCTCGCCTGGGGGAGCGGAGAGGAGCCCACCGTTTACGCGCTCACCTCCGAGCAGGGGGGGATAGATCCCTACTGTGAGCGGGTGATGGTATCCCGAGACGGCGGCGGGAGTTGGGAGGAGGCGACGGAGGGGCTGCTGGGCGCGCTCCCCGAGGAGAAGGACTCCGCCGGCTACCGGTTCCGGGCGCTCGCGTGTCAGGAACAGGGACCCGACACGGCCTATGTCGGGTTCGTGTGCTTCGGCAAGGAGGGACGGTTTCGCACCAGCGCGGCGGGGGTGTTCGCCACCGGCATCGTGCACAGCGGAATCGCAAAGACCACGGACGGCGGCCGCAGCTGGGAGGTGGTGTTCAGCGAGCGCAACCGGCCGGCTGAGAACCTGAAGCCCTCCTGGATAGAGGGGCGGAAGCCGGACAATTCCATCTGGCTGGACGCGCCGGTGAGCCTGGGCGTCGCCCCCACCGACCCGGATGTGTGCTATGCCACCGATCTCTTCCGCACCTACCGCACCCTGGACGGCGGGCAGACCTGGGAGACGGTGAACTCCGTGGACAAGGGTGACGGCCGCTGGACCACCCGGGGCCTGGATGTCACCACTACCTACGGCGTGCACTTCGATCCCCATGATGTGAAACACGTGTTCATCTCCTACACCGATATCGGCCTGTTCCGGAGCGAGGATGGGGGCGAGACGTGGATGGGCGCGACCGAGGGGATTCCGAATCACTGGCGCAACACCACCTACTGGGTGGAGTTCGACCCCGAGACGCCGGGGCTGATGTGGGGGGTGTTCTCCGGCGTGCACGATATCCCGCGGCCCAAGATGTGGCGCGGCCGGCCGGTGGAGAGTTTCACGGGCGGCGTCGCGGTGTCCACCGACGGAGGCCGCTCCTGGACGGTCTCGAACGAGGGAATGCCGGAGACCGCGGCCACGCACATTCTGCTCGATCCCACCAGCCCCAAGGGCCGCCGGACGCTCTACGTGTGCGGTTTCGGGAGGGGGGTCTACAAGTCCACGGACAACGGCAAGACCTGGCAATTGAAGAACCATGGGCTGGAGGGAAAAGAGCCCTTCGCCTGGCGTATCATCAGGGCCGATGACGGCGCGCTCTATCTGATCGCGGCGCGCCGCAGCGACCAGGGCGAGATCGGGGACGAGAACGACGGCGCGCTCTACAAGTCCACCGACGGCGCAGAGACGTGGACGAAGCTGCCGCTGCCGGAGGGGTGCAACGGCCCCAACGGGCTGGCGCTGGACCCGCGCGACAACCGGCGGATGTACCTCGCCGCCTGGGGGCGGCAGGGCGAGCTGGACGATGTGGGCGGGGGGCTGTTCCTGTCCGAGGACGGAGGCGAGACCTGGAGGCCGATCTTCACCGGCTCCCAGCACCTCTATGATGTCACCATCGATCCGAACGACGCGGACACGCTCTATGTGTGCGGGTTCGACCAGGCGGCCTTTCGCTCCACCGACGGAGGCAAGACCTGGGCGCGCATCAAGGGCTACAACTTCAAGTGGGGCCACCGCGTCGTCCCCGATCCGGTCCGGCCGGACATGATATACATCACCACCTTCGGCGGAAGCGTGTGGCATGGGCCCGCGGCCGGCGATCCAAACGCGAAGGAGGACGTGGTGACGCCGGTGCCCAGCGTGGACATGTTGTAGCAGGCGCGTTTGACACCCTTCGCGGGCGAAGGTATAGTAACGATCGAATGATGTCTGTCGAGGTTTGGAGGTCTTTTCGTGCCTCTGTATGAGTTTCGTTGCAAGCAGTGCGACACGGTCTTCGAGCAGCTCTGCCGGATGGGCGAGAACGGCAAGGGCGTGAAGTGTCCCAAGTGCGGGGCGCGCGGGGCGCGGCGGCTGATGTCGGTGTTCTCGGCGCGCGCGGCGGGCGGCTCCGCCGGCAAGGCGTTGTCCGGCGCGAGCTGCAGCACCTGCGCGGGCGGGGATTGCTCCACCTGCCATTGACCCCGCTGACCTCGACGGCGCGCCGGATCCCATTCAGGAGTCGGAGTGGGTGAAATTCTACGTCACCACACCCATTTACTATGTGAATGATGTCCCCACCGTGGGCCACGCCTACAGCACCATCGCGGCGGATGTGCTGGCGCGGTACCACCGCCTGCTGGGGGACGAGGTGCTCTTCGCCACCGGCACCGATGAGAACGGGCTCAAGGTGGTGCGGGCGGCGGCGGATCGGGGGCTGGACCCGCAGACCCATGTGAACCAGATGGCCGACCTGTTCCGCCGGGAGTGGCAGAGCCTCGCCATCAGCTACGATGACTTCATCCAGACCACGGAGAAACGCCACCGGCGCGCGGTGCAGGCCTTCATGGAGGCGCTCCATCGCAGCGGGGACCTCTATCTGGGCGAATACGAGGGCTGGTACTGCGTGTCCTGCGAGACCTACTTCCGGGAGCAGGATGTGGCGGATGGGCGCTGCCCGAATCCCGAGTGCGGCAAACCCGTGGAGCGCCTGAGCGAGCCGGCCTATTTCTTCCGTTTCTCCCGGTATGGCGAGCGGCTCCTGAAGCATATCGAGGAGCACCCCGGATTTCTGCTGCCGGAGTTCAGGAAGAACGAGGTGGTCGCGTTCATCGAGCGCGGGCTGAACGATGTGTGCATGACCCGCCACTCCGACTGGGGAATCCCCCTCCCCTCCTCCATCCCGGACTCCGAGGGGATGGTGGTGTACGTGTGGGCGGATGCGCTCGTGAATTACCTCACCTGCGCCGGATATCCGGACGACGAGGAGCGGTTTCAGAGGTTCTGGCCGGCCGACGTGCACGTGATGGCGAAGGACATCTTCGTCCGGTTCCACGCCTCCCTCTGGCCGGCGATGCTGATGTCCGTCGGCCTGCCCCTGCCGAAGAAGGTGGTGGCCCACGGGTACTGGACCCTGGGGGGGAAGAAGATCTCGAAATCGCGCGGCGCGCACATGCCCCGGCCCCAGCCCACGCTGGACGTGATCGTGCAGGAGACCGGGTGCACGCGCGCGCGCGCGGTGGACGCGCTGCGCTACCACATGCTGCGCGAGGTGCCCTTCGGGCAGGACGGCGAGTTCTCCGGAGAGGCCCTGCTGGGGCGGTATGCAGACGACCTGGGGAACGACCTGGGCAACCTGCTTCACCGCGTGCTGGCGATGATCGGGCGCTACCGGGAGGGCCGACTTCCCGCGCCCTGCCCGCCCGACCCGGCGCTCCATCCGGCCGCGGTCTCCGCGGCCGAGGCCTGGGAATCGGCGATGGAGGCGCTGGATTTCAGCGGCGGGCTGAAGGCCGTCTGGGCCTTCCTGGCCGAGGTCAATCGCTATGTGGATCAGCAGGCGCCGTGGTCGCTGGCCAAGCGGGGGGAAGAGGAGGCGCTGGACCGCGCGCTCTACTCCACCGCGGAGGCGTTGAGGATCGCCGCGGCGCTGGTGAGCCCGGTGATGCCGCACACCGCGGACGACATCGAGGCTCAGCTCGGCCTGCGCGGATGGAAGCGAGAGTGGTCACAGACTAAGGAGTGGGGGCTTCTCCCCGGAGGCGGGGCCATCGGGAAGGCGGAGGCGCTCTTCCCCCGGCCCGATCGGAGGAAGGCGCAGGCGGCGCCGGAGCAGGCGCGCGCCAAAAAGGAGCAGGGAGCAATGATCTCCATCAAGGATTTTCAGAAGCTGGACCTCAGAGTGGGCCAGGTGGTGACCGCGGAGGCGGTGGCGGGCGCGGACAAACTGCTGAAGCTCACCGTAGACATCGGCGAGGAGCAGCCGCGCACCCTGGTGGCCGGCATCGCGCTCTCCTACCGGCCGGAGGAACTGGTGGGAAAGAAGGTGGTGGTGGTGGCCAACCTGGAGCCGGCGGTCATCCGCGGCGTGCGGTCAGAGGGGATGGTGCTGGCGGGATGGGTGAAGGGGGACGACAAGAGCATCACCCTCGTCACCCCGGACCGGGAACTGCCCAACGGCGCGAAGGTGACCTGAGCGGAACCCCCCAAGGTCTCGCCGGCTAACGACGGCTCCGCGCGCCGCGTTCCCTCTGCACCTCGATGGTGATCGTGATCGCGCCTCCTCTCAACACGGACACCCCCTCGGGAACGACGACGCGCACCTTGCGCGAGACGCGGGTGGTCAGCCCGTCCAGCGAAAGGCGTTCCGTCCCGACATTGTTGAGATTCTTCATCTTCTTGGCGGGGCCGGATATGGTGACGACCGCAGGGTCGACCCGCACCGAGGTCACGCGGTAGCCGGAGGCGGGGGCGCCCTTGACGTTCGGCACCACCGGAACCGTGCGCGTGACCAGGGCGGGCTTGACCTTGAGACTTATTTCCGCGTGAGCAGGGGTGATGGTCACATCCTGCACTCTCGTTCCGGCCGGGGTGAGAGGCTCGATGGGGGCGGTCACCGGAAGCTCCGGGGTGGTAATGCGGCCGAGGTCCACGTCGGCCACCACGCGGGCGACCCGGTCGACCCGGCTCTGCACCCCCGCGACATGGGCATATTTCGGCTTCACCGACGCGCCCACCAACTCGTACTCCGAGGACAGGGAGCCGTTCAGGCGCACCTCTATCGGCTTCTGCTCCTTGACCAGAGGCTCTATGTTTACCTCGACCCGCGAGGGCCGCACGTCCACCAGGGTCAATCTCTTCGGGACCTCGACCTTTACCGGCACGAGGTGCCGCCCCGCGGCCAGCCCGGAACAGGGCGCGTAGACTTTGACCGCCGGAGGCCCGGACGCCAGGTCCTCCTTCATGCCCCGCAGGCGCACCTCGGCATCGGCCAGCGGCTCGGCGAGGGCCAGGCCGGGGGCGATCTCCCTCGCCTCGATGGGGGCTTTGACCGAGGTCTCCACGATGACGGTGCGCTGGGTGAAGAGCACCCAGAACCACAGGAACACCGCGAGCCCGAGAGCCACCAGTTTGAGGGAGAGGTTCCTATGCAGCATCCCGGCGTCTCCTCAGCCTCAACCGGCGGCGCTTTGGGGCGGGCGTCAGGATGCCGAGCAGCCGCTGCCGGAGGAGGTCCGGGGTGAGGTTGCCGTAGAGCCTGCCGTCCACCGCCAGCGAGATGCCGCCGGTCTCCTCGGAGACCACGATTACCACCGCGTCCGTGGTCTCGCTCAGCCCCAGGGCGGCCCGGTGTCTGGTGCCGAGCATTCCCCGCACATCCCTTCGTTCGGTGAGGGGGAGGAGACAGCCCGCGGCGACGATGCGATCCCCCCTGATCACGGTGGCGAGATCGTGGAGCGGGGTGCCCGGGTAGAAGATGGTGCGGAGCAGGTCGGCGGAGACGAGGGAGTCCATGCGGCGCCCGGTCTGGATGACATCGTTGAGGCCCACCTCCCGCTCCACCGCGATCAGCGCGCCCGAGCGATCCCGGGCGAGCTGGCGCACGCCGCGCACCACCTCGTCCACCAGGTGCGTGATCTGCTCCCGGTGGAGCGCGGTGAGGCCCACGCCGAAGAGGCTGCCCCGCCCGATCTGCTCCAGGGCGAGCCGCAGCTCGGGCTGGAAGAGAATCAGCAGCGCGATCACGCCGGGGAGAAGCGCCAGTTTCAACAGCCAGTTGCAGGTGACCAGGTGGAGGGAGCCGGTGAGCACGATCAGCGCCCCCAGGATGGCCAGGCCCTTGATCAGCTGGACCGCGCGCGTTCCCTGCAGGAGGCGCAGGACGTAGTAGATGGCGACCGCGACCAGCGCGATATCCAGGACCGCGACGATCCCGAAATGCTCCTTGACCGTCTGCCAGACATATCTGTAGTCGCCGAACATGTGGTGGCGGCCGGGGGCGGGCTCAGCCCGCTCCGCGGTCCTTCTCCCGCTCCCTCAGGGCTTCCTTGATTCTGCGATAGGTTTCCGAGATGTCCTCCGGGACGATGCGCGTTTCGGCGGACACGGCCATGAAGTTGGTGTCCCCCGTCCAGCGCGGAACGACGTGCACGTGCAGGTGTCCCGCATATCCGGCCCCCGCGCAGCGGCCGACGTTGGCCCCGATGTTGAATCCCTCCGGCCGGTAGGCGATGCGAAGCGCCTCCACCGCGATGCGGATGCCGTAGAGCAGCTCGCTGGACTCCTGGGGGGTCATCTCCAGCGGGTCGGCCACGTGGCGATAGGGGGCCACCATGAGGTGGCCGGTGTTGTAGGGATATCGGTTCAGCATCAGGAAGACGGCGTCGCCCCGGTGGACGATGTGATGGGCCTCATCGTCCCCGGCCGCAGGCAACACGCAAAAGATGCACCCTTCCGGCTGCTCCGCGCCCACGTAACTCATCCTCCATGGCGCCCACAGATGATCCACTCAGCGCCTCCGAACCTCGCCTCTCCCGGTTATCATAGGAGACGGCGCTTCCCGCGTCAAACCGCCGCCGGCGGCCTTTGCGCTCAAAGCGAGACCGGCCGGCCGGTTTTCGCCGACTTGTAGATGCCCCTCAGCATGTCCATCACCACCGCGGACTGGGAGGCGTCCACCAGCGGCTTCTCGCCGCGCTGGATGCACCGGACGAAGTGGCGCACCTCCTCCACGTATCCGTCCACGCGCGCCGTCTGGGGTCTGACCTCGACCGGGGTGTCTCCGACGGTTTCGTAGAGCACGAGGTCGGGATTCAGCTGGGCGCCGCCCTTGGTCCCGAGGATGCGGGCGAAGTAGTTGTCGCCCGTGTGGGCCGCCCAGGAGACCTCGATGCTGATCGCCTTGCCGTCGGCGAAGCGGATCATGCCCGCGCCCAGGTCCTCGACGCTGAACTTGCCGGGCGCGTAGTTGACCCCCCAGTTTCCGCGGCCCTGCCCCCGCTTGCCCAGGTGGTCGTAGGTGACGCCGAAGGCGGAGACCGGCTTGGGCATTCCCATCACCCACCACAGGAAGTCCAACACGTGGACGCCGATGTCAATCAGCGGTCCTCCCCCGGACTGCTTCACATCCTGGAACCATCCCCGCGGGATGCCGTTGCGCCGCAGCATCATTCCCTTGCCGAAGTAGAGTTCGCCGAAGCGGCCCTGGTCGGTCAATTTCTTTATCAACTGCGCGCCCGCGCCGAAGCGCATGGACTGCGCGGTCATCAGTATCCGGCGCGCCTTCCGCGCCGCCTCCACCATCTTCCTCGCCTGGTTTCCGTCGAAGGCGATGGGTTTCTCGCAGAGCACGTGTTTTCCCGCCTTCAACGCGGCGATGCTGATGGGCATGTGGGTGTTGTTGGGCGTGCACACCGAGACCGCGTCCACCAGATCGGACGCCAGCAGTTCCTTGTAATCGGTGAACACGTGCGCGGCCCCGTACTTCTCCGCCGCCGCCTTCGCCCGGCCGCGGTCCACGTCGCAGATCGCCACCAGTTCCGCCGACGGGGTCTGGACGTACCCGTTCATGTGGACCGGGCCGATCGCCCCCGCCCCGATCACCGCCGCTCGCACTTTTTTCGCCATCGTCTCCATCCTCCTCGCGGCCCGCCCCCCGGCGAGCCGAGTGTTGTCTCGCCTTCCTGCGATTACTTCGGCGCGCTCTCCTCTCCCCCTTTTCGCCGCATCACCGCGGTTGTCTCCCGCGCGTTGTGCGGCATTCGCTTCATGCGAATGCCCTCGAACTCCGCGCTCAGCGCTTCCTCGGCCTCCATCTCGTGCCTCCGCCGCCTGCGGGTCATGTATTTCACGGTCATGACGGCGGGCGCCCCCGGCTTGAGCATGGGCGCCAGCGCGCACAATGTCCGCGCGGCCTCCGCCGGGTCGGTGTTCATGTCACAGGTCAGTATGTCGAATCTCCCCCGCCATTCGCCGCGCGCCGCGATCTGCTCCGCGCGGACGCGGAGATGCGTCACGTTCGGGTGGCCGGCCGCGGCCGCGTCCAATTCGGCCGGGTCCACCGCGGTCACGCGGCATCCCCTTTCCGCCAGCACGAGCGCCCAGCCGCCCGGCGCCGATCCCAAATCCAAGGCCTCGCAACCGGCCGGCAGCTCGATGGAGAAGGCCTCCAGCGCCTCCTGCAATTTCCACTGAGCGCGGTTGAGGGGGCGTTCCCCGGGCGCATACTTGCGGCGGCGGCGCAGGGTCTTCCTCACCAGGTTTGCAGGGCGGTTCACCCCGACGAAGGCGATCTCCTGGTATACCTGGACGCTCACCACCCAATCCGTCTCTCTCTCGTACTCCCCCACCCCTCCGGTCCGCCGGGCGAGCGACGCGGCCACCGCGCGCTCCAGGTCCCGCGCGCGCCACTCGTGTCGCCCGCGCCTGGAGGCGCGCACCAGGAAGGTCTCGCCGGGCCCGATTCTGCCCACCCCGGCCGCGGCCGCCGCCACGGCCGCGAAACCCGCGGAATCTCCGGTCAGCCGCACGCGCGCCTGCACCGGAACGGCGCGCGCCACCACGGTGGTGTCCGCCTCCTTCAGGCGGGCCGCGGCCTCGTCCTCACTGCATTCGGAGAGCGCCAGCAGGTTGCCCTTGAACAGGAGGGGGCGCGCCTCCACGCCCGGCAGCGCACTTCCGATCTCCCGCCTCGCCTCGGCCTCCAGCCCGGCGGTGGTGGTGATGACGAGTTTCGCGCGCGGGTCCCGCGCGAAGGCTTCCTCCTCCGTCTCCAGTACAGGAGGGCGTCGTTCAGCGTCCACTGGGATTCCCCTCATTCTCCGGTCGTTCCGCGGGGCCGGTTTTCTTCTCTTCTCCCGGCGCGGGCTCCTCCGCCCTCGGCACGTGATAGTCCACTAGCACCTCTGTAACGCCTGTCCCCGAATCCAGCCTTTTCACCAACCCCACTCCTTTTGCGAACCACAGGTCGAGGCAGGCCGCTTCTCCGTCTCCCGTCCGCCTCACGTGCAGCGCCCCCGCGAAACGCCCGCAGGGG
>WFSF01000045.1 GCA_015486155.1 Armatimonadota bacterium | reverse complement strand
GCATAGACCTGCAGCGGCCGTCGCTGGTGGATCTGTTGGATACGGTGACGGTGGGCGAGGTGATGACTCCGGATCCGATGATGGTGAGGGCAGATGTGTCGGTGCAGGAGTTGAGCAAGACGCTGGTGGAGAGCGGGCATCACGGGCTGCCGGTGGTGGACGAGCAGAACAGATTGATAGGCATGGTTACATTGTCCGACCTCCAGCGCTCGGCGGCCACGGGGGACGCGGATCTGACGGTGGCCGATATCGCGACCCTGTCTCCGGTGACGTGCTACCCGGACCAGACGGTGCGGGAGGCGCTGCAACAGTTGGGCGGCCGGGAGCTGGGGCGGTTGCCGGTGGTGGATCGCGCGGATCCGACGCGGGTGGTGGGGATCCTGCGGAGGGAGAACATCATCGCGGCCTATTCTCGGCTGTTGCAGGAGCATGGGCAGGTGCGGCGCGCATCGGACCGCCTGCGGGTGTCGGTGCCGCATCTGACGACGGTGCAGGTGAAGATTCCAGAGGGGGCAAGGGTGATAGGGCGCCCGGTGGCGGAGGTGTCTCTGCCGCCGCACGCGCTGCTGGTGGCGGTTAGGCGGGGGGAGCGGGTGTCCATCCCGCGGGGTGATACGGTGCTGGCCGCGGGCGATGTGGTGACCGCGCTGGTGGCGCCGGAGGAGGCAAGCCAGGTGCGGGCTATCCTGGCGGAGGCGGCGGACCAGAGGGCGTAGGTCCCTAGAAGCAGTTTTGCTCTATTGCAAAGCCCTGATAGTTTTGTCGGTGGAAGGAGCTTTGGACGGTCGCGCCTAGCGGCGCAGGATGTACACCAGGGCGCGCCGGACAGCTTCGGCCAGCCGCCCCGCAAGTGAACGTGCTTGCAGCACACTCCCCACGGTGCGCTTGAGGCCGGAGATAAAGGTCTCCACGCCCCCAGCGTCGGCCGTATCCTCTCGGGAGGCCTTGCGCCACCGCCCTCCTACTTTGCCGTCCCGCCGACGGGTCACCTCGGGACTCGACTCTCGATGCCGTGGCGGTCCCGACACCACTCATGCACCCATTCCGCATCGTAGCCTGCGCCCGCCAGAAACTCCGAAGCAGTCATCCGCTCCGACAGCGCGATAACAAAGACCGCAATTGCCCCTTGTCATTGCTGGGGCCGATGCTGGCCGCTGCGCCTACCTCCACACCACCAGCAGGCTCGGCTTGAGATAAGCCTTGTGTCGCCCTCCTCGCCGCATCTCAAACCAGGGTGTGGCCGCGCTCTTCTATACCCTCGCCAACATCCTATCCAGCCGCTGTGGGCTCAGCCAACGGTTCTCGAAGCGGCACAGAGTGCTGTAAGAGGCAACCACTTCTCCGCCGCCGCCAAAGCCATCTTCACGACTCACAACGATATCTCTCTGTTCATACCTGCCAGTGCCATACTCTATGACACCTGTGCAACAAAGCAATTTCATCTCAATCCGTGATCACTGTTGCGAACATGCGCAGGACTGCGGAAGTTTATATAGAATATATGTTTGCATGAGGGCCCCGCGAGGGGCCTCTCCCGCGGCCGGGGGAAGCGGGCCGGCCGGACATTCACCGCAGCACAGGAGGGTAGAGATGTCGTACCTGGCGCATTCAGGCGGACACCTGCTGACCGATCACCTGCAAACCGTGGCCCACCTGGCCGGGGAATTCGCGGGCGCTTTCGACGCGGCGGAGGAGGCGCGGTTGGCGGGACTGCTGCACGATCTGGGAAAATACGGGGACCTCTTCCAGGCGCGGCTGCAGGGGAAGGCCCGGGGGATAGACCACTGGTCGGCCGGCGCCTGGGCCGCCCTGGAGAGATATCGTGCGGTGGCGGTCGCGGCGGCCGTTCAGGGCCACCACATAGGTCTACAGCAGATCGAGAAAAACGCGCTGCGGGCCTTGGAGCCGGCGCGCCTGGCCGCCCAGCATCCCCTGGGCCTGCGCTTGTCCGAGGCCGATCCGGAGGTGTTATGGAGGCGTCTCGAGGAGGACGGGATCCAAGCCCCGGAGAGCCTGGAAAGATCGGCCTATGGCAAGAGTATCCGCCCCACGGCCTCCGCGATGCTCGACGTGCGCATGTTGTTCTCCGCGCTGGTGGATGCCGACTGGCTGGACACCGGAGCGCATTTCGCCGGCGAGCCGGTGGGCGCGCATCCGCCCGTCGCGCTGCAGCCGGAGCGCGCCCTGGAGATACTTCTGGACCACCTCTCCTCGCTCGCCGCCTCCTCCACTGCGGCGCAAGGGCTGAGAGAGATCAGGCGCGAACTGGCGGAGGCGTGCTTGAAGGCCGCGGAGGAGCCGCCGGGCCTGTGGACGCTTTCCGCCCCCACGGGGGCCGGCAAGACGCTGGCGATGCTGGCCTTCGGCCTGCGCCACGCGGCGGTCCACGGGCTTCGCCGCCTGATCACCGTCATCCCCTATCTCAGCATCATCGAGCAGACCGCCGCCATCTACCGCCGCCTGCTCGAGCCGCATTTCGGCCGGGGGTATGTGTGTGAGCATCACAGCCTGACCGGAACGAGAGAGGAACCGAAACCGGCGCCGGGGAGGGAGCGGGACGGGGACACGGAGGCCTTTCGGAGAGAGGCACTTCTCGCGGACAATTGGGAGGCCCCGCTTGTCGTGACCACGAGCGTCCAATTCCTGGAATCGCTCTTCTCCAACCGCCCCTCGGCGTGCAGAAAACTTCATCGCCTGGCGAGAAGCGTGATTCTTTTCGACGAAGTGCAGACCATCCCGGACCACCTGGCCGTCCCCACTCTGGCCACGCTTTCGTGGCTGGCGAAGCGCTATCATTCCACGGTGGTGTTCGCCACGGCCACCCAGCCGGCGTTCTCTCACCTCGATCGGCCCGTGCGCGCCCTGGGAGAGGTGGGGTGGGCCCCCAGGGAGATCGCCCCCCGCAGGTTGCAACTGTTCGTCCGGGCGCGGCGGGCGCACGTGAACTGGCCCGACCCGGACCAGGCGACCTCCTGGGAGGAACTCGCCGCGGAGGTGGCTGCGACGCCGCAGATCCTTTGCATCGTAAACCTCAAGCGCCACGCGCGGGAACTGATGCAACAGCTCCTGGGGCGCGCGGTGGATGGAGTGTTTCATCTCTCGACGGCGATGTGCCCGGCCCACCGGCAGGCGGTGTTGCGGCTGGTGCGGAGGCGGCTACGCCGCGGCCTTTCCTGCCGGCTGGTCTCCACCCAGTGCGTGGAGGCCGGGGTGGACATTGACTTCCCGGTGGTGTACCGGGCGATGGGGCCGCTGGAGGCGATCGCGCAGGCGGCGGGGCGCTGCAACCGCGAGGGGCGTCTCGCGCGCGGCGAGGTGACGATTTTTCGGCCGGAGGACGAGGGATATCCCCCGGGGGCCTACCGGCAGGCCTCGGACGTGACCAAGATGCTGCTGCAGAGCAAGGGGCCGGCGGGCATGGACATCACCTCTCCCGCGCTGTTCGAGGAGTATTACCGCACCTTCTACCAGCTGGCGCGGCCGGAGCAGAAGCGGCCC
>WFSF01000044.1 GCA_015486155.1 Armatimonadota bacterium | reverse complement strand
GCGCCAGACCCATCCCCCCGAAGTTCACCCCGCCGCCGGCTCCGCTCTCCACATAGCGCCCCCCCAGCTGGGAATACACCCAGCCGGCTCCGGCGAAGGAAAGCACCACCTGGCCCTGGTTGAAGATCTGGCGCAGCCGGGCGCTGCGCCACAGCAGCACCACGAAACTCAGCACCCCCACCCAGGCGGCGACCGCGGGCCCGAAGATGAGCAGGCTGGCGTAGTCCACCGCAAAAGCCACCGTGGTGATCACCCCGCCGGGCAGCTTCACCGGATACAGCCCCACCAGAATCGCCAGCCCCAGGAAAAATCCCGCCCGCAGAAGCAGGGCGGGAGCAATCCCCTGCGCGAGCCGCGCCAGCGTCAGGTGGATGAGCACGCCGTAGCCGGCCGCGCCGACCAGGAGAAGGTAAGCGTTATAGAGGACTTGGGGATCGCGCGCTCGGCGCGACAGCGCGGAAAAGAGATCTCTCACCGCAGTGCCAGTTCTTGCTGCCTTGTTCATGGCTGTGATAACTGCTGAGACTTGAGGCGAGAAAAGGTGCGAGCCCGGACCGCTCGTCAAACTGCTACGGTCCTACAGCTTACGGCCATGCAAAGCGGGCGCCACCGGCAAGAACCAGCGACAGCAGCGCCAGCAAAATCGAGGTCCACTTGCCCACAGGAATACCTCCAGGAGCCAATGCTCTACCCGCGTCCGCTATCTGCGGGCAGGCGGGACCGCTCCGCTGGATGTAACGCTGAGACTCGCTCTAGCAGCCGGGCTCGCCTACGCTTGCTTATTCACTTGTTAGGGCGAGTATACCCCGGTCCTGCCTTCGGCAGGTGGAATCGGGATGTGCCCACCGCTTCCTTCCGCAATGCCAAGAGCCCCGTTTTGCCCGCCCTGCGCACCGCGGGGCCGGGGCTTCCGGCGCACATCACATCAAAGACGGCAGCCTCCGGTTCATCGCGTCCAGCACCGCGCACGCCGCCGCCCGCCAGGGGTCGTCTCTCACCAGCGCCGACCCCAGCAGATTCTCCTCACCCCCATTGCCCAACACCCGCACCGTCACCATCACGAACGGCCGCTTGGTGCCGTTCCCCTGCGTAAAATCCCCCAACTCCAGGCTCACCGTTCCCTCGGCCCCGTGCGAGCGCAGGAACTCCTCCACCGCGGCCACCGCCGCCCGCGCCACCAACTGCTCCTGTCTCAACTCCGGACCGATCGCCTCCGACGCCACTCCTACGAACGTGTCCGCGTCTCTCCCCACCGATACCCGCGCCCTGGCGCCGGACCGATCCACCGCATACTCGATGCTGAGAAACTTGAGGCGGATATCCCTGGGCGCCGCGGCCTCGGGGTTTTCCCCCTTGAGTTGTGCGATGCTGATCTTCCGATGGTCGACGCGCACCCCCAACTCGGAGAGCAGCGCCGACTCTATATCCCTGCACAACTGTTTTGGGGAACGGGAGTCATCGGCCACCACATGGATCTCCAGGATCCCCCCCTGCCCATCGGTGACCACCCGCGCGGAACTCACCCCGCGCAAGCGCGAAATAATCGCTTCACAATCTGATACGCCAGCCCTTTGCTGCGGGTCGGCCATTGGGGCAAACCCTCCAACACAGTATCAGCGGCACAATCCCTTCGGACTGTCCTGGATGCTACCCGCAGGGGGCTGACGGGCCTCATCGCAGCTAACTTGCCAAACCACTTCTGGTAAGGCCGCTCAATCAGTTACCACAGTATGATAGCAACCAACAATACAGGTGTCAAGGACAACCGTCTAACGGTCACCCAAATTGAATCAAAAGAGGCAAAAAAGGGCTGTTCGGCGCGCGAAATTTTGTGGGGGCCTTGAGGCGGAGCGCGGCCTGTTTTCCCCGGTCTGCCCCCAGCGGCCGGGGCCGATGTTTCACCCGTCGGTACGAGGCGCGAGCAGGCGAAGGGCGTTGAACACCACCAGCAGGGACATGCCGGTGTCCGCGGCGATCGCCGCCCACAGCGTGGCCCGCCCCACCAGAGCCAGGGCCACGAACACCGCTTTCACCGCCAGCGCGGCGGTGATGTTCTGCCTGATGATGGAAAGGGTGCGCCGGGAAAGACCCACCAGCCAGGGGAAGCGGGAGAGGTCGTCGGACATGAGCGCGATGTCGGCGGTCTCCAGCGCCACGTCCGTGCCCATCGCGCCCATCGCCACCCCCAGGCTGGCGCGCGCCATGGCCGGCGCATCGTTTACCCCATCCCCCACCATCGCCACGTGGCGGTAGCGGTGGACCAGGTCCTCCACCGCGGCCACCTTGTCCTCGGGGAGCAGTTCGGCGCGCACCTCGTCCACCTCCACCTGGCGGGCGATGGCCTCCGCGGTGGCGCGGTTGTCCCCGGTCAGCATCACGATGTGACGCACCCCCGCCTCCCGCAGTTGACGCACGGCGCGGGCGGCCCCGGGCCTCACTTGATCCCCGACCGCGATCAACCCGCACACATGTCGGTCGTTGCCGACCACCACCACGGAGGCGCCGGCGGCGGCCATCTCCTCCAGCCGGTCATGGACCTCCGGCGTCTCCTGTTCCCTCTCCTCCAGCAGCCGATGAGAGCCGATCCAAAAGGTGCGCCCCCCGATGGCGGCGGTGGCCCCCTTGCCCTTGATCGCCTCGTAGTCGGCCGCCGCCTCGGGGAAGATGTCTCGCGCCGTCGCATGGGCGATGATCGCCCGCGCCAACGGGTGCTCGCTGCGGGCCTCCATCGCCGCCGCGCGCGCCAGGAGTTCGTCTTCGGTGTGGCCGTTGAGGGGCACCACCTCCAGCACCTCCGGCTCACCCCGGGTGAGAGTGCCCGTTTTATCCAGCGCGATCGCGCGCAACCGGGAGGGCATCTCCAGGTACAGCCCCCCCTTGATCAACACCCCCTGGTTGGCCGCCGCGGCCAGCGCGGACACCACGCTCACCGGAGTGGAGATCACCAGCGCGCAGGGACAGGCGATCACCAGCAACACCAGCGCCCGATAGAGCCACACCGCCCAGGGGGCCCCGAACAGCAACGGCGGCGCCGCCCAGATCACCACCGCGCACGCCATCACGATAGGGGTGTAATAGCGCGCGAATCGGTTGACCCACTGCTCGCTGCGGCTCCGCCGAGCCTGCGCCTGCGCCACCAGGCGAATGATGCGGGAGAGGGTCGTCTCTCCGGCCGCCCGCGTGGTCTCCACCTCCAGCGCGCCGTCTCCATTGATGGTGCCGGCGAACACCTGGGAACCCGGCTCCTTGGGCACCGGCATGGATTCGCCGGTGATGGGCGCTTGGTTGACCGCACTCGCTCCGCTCACCACTTTCCCGTCCAGCGGCACCGTCGCCCCCGGCTTGACCAGGATCCGGGAGCCCACGGGGACTTGCTCCGCAGGGACGATGTGTTCGTGGGGCCGGGGCGGACAATCCAGGCCCGGGAGCGCATCCTGCTCTCCGTCCTGATGGAGCAGGACGGCCTCCGTGGGGGCGAGCTTCATCAGCGCGGCGATGGCGTCGCGGGCGTGCTCCACACTCCACGATTCCAGCAGCAGCGAGAGCGCAAAGAGGAAGGAGACGGTGGCCGCCTCGAACCATTCGCCGATGAAGGCCGCCCCGGTGATGGCCACCACCATCAACAGATTCATGTCCGGCCGGAGGCGGCGCGCGGCCTGCCAGGCGCGGGGCGCGACGAACCAACATCCGGTCACGATCGCCGCGGCCGCGAACATCTTGGTGCCGAGCGGGGGCGCGTGTTCCCGGCCGAGTCCCGCTCCGAAGGCGAACTGCACCCCGCCGGCCGCGACGGCGTGCACGAGGAAACCGGCAAAGGCGAAGGCGCCGCTGGCGATGGTGAGGATCAGGCGCAGGTTGATCTCTCGCTCACCCGCGCCCTCCGGCTCGCGGCGGTTTGTCCCCCAGAGCTCGGCCCGCAATCCAGCGCGCGCAACGGCGGCGAAGAGGTCGTCGAGGGAGATCTCGTCCGGCTCATAACGCACCACCGCGCGGCGTTTCAGCACCTCGCAAACGACGCCCTCCACCCCGTCGAGTCTGTCCAACTCGGCCTCGAGCGCCGCCACCTCCTCGGCGCAGTCCATCTCGGGGATTCTCAACTCCACAGTCTCAGCCATCGCGCGGCTGGTCCTCACGTCTTATGATTCTTGGCGGCGCGAATCAGGGCCATGATTTTCCCAGACGCGAGCCGGTAGTAGGCCATCTTTCCCTCCGGCCGATACGTCACCAGGCCCTCGTTGCGCAGACGCCCCAGCTCCTGGGAGACGGCCGAGGTGGACATCCCCAGCACCTGCGCGAGGTCGCACACGCAGAGTTCCCTCCCGTCCAGCGCAAACAGCAGCCGCAGCCGGGTGGGGCTGCCCAACGCCTTGAACAGGCGCAGTAGTCGCTCCAACTCCCGCTCCGGGGGAAGCGCGGCCAGCGCCCTCCGCACCCGTTGTGGGTCGAACGCGTTGACCTCACACTCACCATTCTCCGCCCGTCGCACGCGTATCACTTGCTGCGCCATCAGATCCTCCTGTATTCAGTTTACCATTTTACGAAACGACGAAACGAAAGACAAGGGAGCGAATGTGCATCTGTAATGCAATTCGAGGAGATGAACCGGAGGCGGTTTCCTGCGGAGCAGAAGGCGCATCCGTTGCCACGGTGCCCCGTTCAGAGAGAAGGGGGGCTCCCTTTGCAGGGCTGAGGCTAGATGGCGGCAAAGCCATGCCCCAGGAGAATATCGCCGCAGGGACAGCAGAGCATGTGGTACTTCTCAGGAGGCGTCGCTCGGACGGGTGCCGCCGCGAAATACAAGAGGCCGCATCACACCTTTGCGCAGGTGAGTTCACCGTGAGGTTGGCATGAGAATCTGTATTGGGGTGTTTGCGCTGTTGCTGGTTGTGCAGGGCGTGTGCCTCGCCGCGCCGCGGGTAACGGTGACGCCGGAATCCCCGCGCCCGGGCGAGGTGCTCTTCGTCACCTTGGAACCGGAGCAGGAGCTGCTGCGCGCGGCGTGCTCGTGGAACGGACGAAGTTATCCGTTCCGGTTTCGGGAGAAGAGTGGGCGCTATCCGCTCGCGCTCCCCATTTCCGCGGATACCAGGCCGGGGAAGCATCGCGCGACGGTATACTGGAAATACGCGGACGGCGCAATGGGAAGGGAGAGCATCACCATTCAGGTGCGGCCGCGCGACTTCGGCGTCCAGCGCCTTCGCCTCAGTTCTTCACAGGCGAAGAAGTACTCATCCCCGGATACGAAGCGGGAGAAGAGATTGATCGCGGCCGCGCTGGACCGGGTCACTCCCGACCGGCTGTGGCGGGGGAGTTTCGTGATGCCCGTCGAGGGGCGCATCAGCACGCCCTTCGGCATCAAGCGATATGTGAACGGAAAGTTCTCCTACCGGCACCGCGGAGTTGACATCGCGGCGCCGGAGGGAACTCCGGTGAGGGCGGCCGCGGACGGCGTGGTGGCGCTGGCCGACGACTCCTTCCTGCTGCACGGGAAGACCATCGTGCTAGACCATGGCCAGGGGGTGTTGAGCTTGTACCTCCATCTCTCGCGGATCGAGGTCTCCGTGGGGGAGCGCGTGTCCCGGGGAGAGATAATCGGGAGAGTGGGGCAGACGGGGGTGGCCACCGGGCCTCACCTCCATTTCGGCGTCTATGTCTACCACGAGGCCGTCGATCCGTTCTTCTGGATGAAGTTGCCCACAGGCAGAGGCCGGTAAAACGAATCGAGCGAGGCAGTTCTTTGCCTCGCTCGACCCTAAACTTGCCGACGGAGGGATGCTGTCCCTCCTCGCCAGCGTGTGACCGCGGTTACCGCCGCTTCTTCTTGGCGGCCTTCTTCTTGGCCTTTTTCTTGGCCTTCTTCTTCGCGGTCTTCTTCTTCGCTACTTTCTTCTTGGCGGTCTTTTTCTTCGCCTTCTTCGCGGTCTTCTTCTTGGCGACCTTCTTCTTTGCGGTCTTCTTGGCTACCTTTTTCTTCGCGGTCTTCTTGGCAGCCTTCTTCTTTGCGGCCTTCTTCTTCGCGGGCACCTCTGTACCCCCCTTTCTTCATGCTGCGGACGCCCGGCCTCCGGCATCACCTGTGCCTAGGTTCACAGGCCCCATCGGCGCAGCAAGTTGATTGCGGCCGTCCGCCTCACGGCCTCAATCGCGCACGCACGCGATCACCTCGCGTAATGCCACACCACACGCAAACATTCGAAAGAACCGCGCCCATATTTTCTCAGTCTTTTCCCTACATCCTTCTTGTCTAGTCGCGGCGCGCGCCTTTTTTCGCCGCGGCTTTCTCAACGGTTATCGTTATACGGGAACAGCAGCTGCTTTCGACGCTCTCGCGCGCGTGCAATGCGCGCGGAGAAAAAGATTCGATCGCGGGATGCCGATTCACAACGACGGCGACACCGCTGCGCGTGCAAACTCCGCGCGGCCATGCCTCCGCGTTGGTGTGCGCGTTGTGAACATGCGGGGTGATCACCAACTCACACATGCGGAGGAGACCGTGGAAGAAGGCCTCACGATGAGAGGGCCAGAGGCGGCCGGCGCGGCGGAGATCGCGGTGCTACAGCGGCGTGCGTCGGCGATCATGCGAGTGAGTGGTGATGGGGTATGCGGACAACGGGAACGACACAATGTGCGGCGCAATGCAGTGAGGCGGCACATCTCCTCCGCGGCAGGCGCGCGGCGGAAACGTTTCCCCGGATTTCCGCTCTACAGCCCCCAGATGCCCTACGACTCCGTTTTCGCTTGCCCCCGGGAGTCACCTCTGGCCGGGCCTGCTCGCACCCCGCGGCCGGCTTCAGCCCGGTCCCGGACGCCTCCAAACTCTTCCGCGCGGCGAGAGTTGTGAGGGCTGGAGGCGTCTCCGGAGCTGAACCTGTCCGCCGCGGGGCCCCAGGCACTGGGCCGTGCTGACGGCCCCAGGCCCGGCTGCTCATCGTACTCGCTGCCCCCACGCCACCTCCCCGTGGGGGCAGCGTCGTTATCGCCGGCGCGGCCGGAGGCTCGCGCGCGTCGCCTCGTCACTCCGGGGCGAGCGGCACTCCGTCAACGCGTGGCCGGCGGGCCAAAGCGACTCGCCAAACTGTCGCCCTACTCCAGAGCCACAAGCCGCGCCAGCGCGTCGGCCACCGCTCCCTGCTTATTGGTGAGAGGCGAGATCCAGTCCGCCGCCTGTTTCACCGGCTCCACCGCGTTCGCCACCGCCACCCCGCAGCCGGCCCACTGAAGCATGGTCACATCGTTGAACGAATCCCCCATCGCCAGCACCTGAGCGCGGTCCACCCCATACCTATCCGCCACCGCCGCCAGGGCCGCGCCCTTGTGCGCCTCCCGGTGAAGGAACTCCAGGTACTCGGGCTCGCTGCGCTCCACCGTGATCTCATCCCCCCACCGCTCCCGCCAGTATGCATACAGCTCGTCCCGATGCCGGG
>WFSF01000043.1 GCA_015486155.1 Armatimonadota bacterium | reverse complement strand
GGCGCACACCGCGGGCACCACCCACAGCGGCGAGTCGGAGGCCGGGGTGGCGAGCTGCTCCTCCAGGGTGGCCCCGCCCTCACCCGGGATCCCGATCTCCCCGTCCCCGAACATGTAGCCTCCCGCCACCATCGCCGCCAGGTCCCCCTCCAGCGCGTACTCATGGGTGGTGACCCCGCTCTGGAACTGGTGCCGGAGGAGGAGGGCGAGCCGCTCCCGCACGTCGCCGGGCAGCATGTGCATGATCCCCAGCACGTCCTGGCTGGTGTCCCGGTAGCCGCGGGGGGTGAGGAAGGTGTTCACCGTCTGGTATGCGTTCCAGGAGTTGACTACCGCGTTCATGCCCTCGTGCGGGGTCTCGATCTGGAGGGTGCGGAGGCGCTCGTCCCAGTGTTCCTTCACTCTCTCCAGCGCGGCGCGCGCGTTCTCCGGTTGCGTGTAGTGCGCGAGTTTCTCCCGCCACTCCGTCCCCTCGTCATCCACCCCCAGCACGAAGACGATGGTGTCCTCCGCGCCGGGGTCGAGATGCAGCTTCAGGTGGAGCGCCGCGATGGGGTCCCAGCCGTAGTACTGTTTCTCCGAGCACCGCCCGCGCTCCACCGCGACGGGATTGCCCTCGTCCCGCCACATGCCGACGAACTCGGAGCGCTGCACGTCGAAGGACTCCGGCTGCCGGCCGCACCCGAAATAGGCGCGATGGAGCACGAAGACCTCGTCTCCCTTGGGGGGCCCGCTGTCGCTGCGGGTCTCGTGGAGAACGACGCCGTCCTCGCAGCTCACGATGCCCACATACTTGGAGGCCTGCTGGTTCAGCAAATCCTTCACCAGCCCCCACAGGCAGAACTCGGCGTAGGTGAACAGGTCCAGATCGCGTGGGCGGTCGGAATCATTGCGGATGGCGCAGATCCATAGCTCCAGCCGCTCCCCCACCGGCACGACATAGGTGACCCCGGAGGCGATGCCGTTCTTCTCGGCGCGGACGGTGGTGTATCCCATGCCGTGCCGGCACTCGTAGGCGTCCAGCTCCGCCATCACCGGCTGCCAGGTGGCCGACCAGATGACGGGCGCGCCTTCCTCGCCCTCTTCCCGGAGGTACAGATACCTCCCCGGTCGGTCGTCGGGGAGCCGGCGCGGGTGTTCCCGCAGCACCCGCATCAGGCTCATATCGCCCGCGTACGAGTACCCGCCGCCCGTGTGGCTCACCACCGCCCGGTACCCGATATGCCCCAGGTAGTTGCACCACGGCGCCGGGGTGTCCGGACGCTCGATTACATACTCGCGGTTCTGTCGATCGAAGTGGCCGTAACGCATTCCGTCCTCGCCTCCATTGTGTGGTTTCTCTATTTCCCCAGATATTTTCCGAACCAGTCCAGGGTTCGGTTGAGGGTGTCGCAAAGATACCGCGGCACCGAGCCGGCGAATCCGTGTCCGCCGGACGGGTAGCGCACGAAGGTGGACTCCACCCCCAGACGCTTGACGGTGGTGTAGACGATCTCGGAGTGGGAGATGGGCACCCGCCAGTCGTCCTCGGCGTGGAGCAGAAGCAGGGGGGTCTTGATCTTGTGGGCGTGGCTGGAGGCGGACACGCGGCGGTACTCCGGCAACCGCTCCCAGGGCGGCCCGCCCAGCTCCTGCTCCGACCACTGCGGCATGTCGGCCGAGTAGTAGAACATCGGCTCATCGGTGGCCGCGCACTGGGCCACCCCGGCCGCGAACCGGTCCGTGGTGCCCAGCAGCCACACCGTCATGAATCCGCCGTAGGAGGCCCCCGTCACCCCCACCTTGCTCTGATCCACCTGTCCCTTGCGGATCACGTGATCCAGGGCTGCCAGGTAGTCGCGGGAGTCGTTGGGGCCCCACTTGCCGACCACCGAGGTGTTGAATCTCCGCCCATAGCCGGTGGAGCCGCGGCAGTTGGCGAAGATCACGATGAATCCCTTCGCCGCCAGCACCTGTGTCCCCAGCCGGAAGGTCTCCAGGAATGCGTGGTAGGGTCCGCCGTGGGTGAGCACCACCGCCGGCCGCTTCGCCCCGGCGCGCAGGCCGGGCGGCTTCACCACCCACCCCTGCACCCGCGTGCCGTCGAAGGACTGGCACCAGAACGATTCCGCCTTCGCCAGGGCCGCGCCGCGCACGAACGCCTCGTTCTCCCGGGTCAGCGCCCGCTCTCCCTGCCCGGCCGCATCACAGCAGAACACCTCCGCGGGGTGATCGAAGGGAGCGTGGGTGAAAGCGATGTCTCCCGTCTGCGCGGCGACCGAGTAGCCCCCGACCACGCGCTCCTTGGGCAGCACCCGGCCCACTTGACCCTCCAAATCCGCCCGCCAGAGCGAGCAGAAACCCTCGTCATAGCAAAGAAAATACACGCCCGACCCGTCGGCCGCCCACCGCGGGGACGAGGGCAGCCTATCCAGGGAGGCGCTCAACGAGGTGGGCCTCCCGCCGCGGACCGACTGGATGTAGAGCTCCTGGGACAGCCAGGGAATCCGCTCCTCCTGGGAGCCGGTGAATGCCAGCCACTTTCCGTCCGGCGACCAGGCCGGCTCGCCTGCGCCCCCCGGCAGGTCGGTGAACCGGCGCGGTTTGCCGCCCTTGGCCGGCGCCACCCAGATGTCCGCCACCAGGTCCCAGTCCGGCTTCCGGCCGCGGTTGGAGACGAACGCGATCAGCTTTCCGTCCGGAGACCAGGCGGGATGGGAGTCATCGCAATTCCCCTCGGTTATCTGCTTGGCCCTGCCGCCGTCGGCCGGCGCCACATAGATGTGCCGCCTCTCCTCCTTGGGCAGGAAATCGGTCGAGCGGTAGCGCAGCTCGTCAGTCTCCTTCACATCGGTGGCGTAGACGCGGCCCCGCTTCACCTGGAACTTGGGCTTCTTCTCGTAATCCTCCTCGTCCTCCGGCCTGGGGTCGCGGGCGAGGAAGGCGAGGTGCTTTCCATCCGGGGACCACACGGGATGAGAGGCCCCCTGCTTCAGCTCGGTCACCTGTTTCGCCTCTCCGCCCTCCACGGAGATGACCCAGATCTGGGGCTTCGCCTTGTCGTCGTCCTTCTCGGGGGCGACGAAGGCCAGGCGCTTGCCATCGGGCGACCAGCGGGGCGAACTGTCCCGGTGGTGCCGGTTGGTGAGCTGGATCCGCCGCTTCCCATCGGTCGAGACTAGCCAGATGTCGGACAACCACCGGTCCTTCTGGCGGTCGGCCTGGGAGATCACGCAGGCGACCCACTCGCCGTCCGGCGAGATCTGCGGGTCGCTCACATTTCGCAAACGATAGACGTCTTCCGGGCTGATAGCGCGTCGAGCCATAGTCCTAACTTTCTCCTCGGGGCGCGCACGCGCCCCCACGATACCTATGCAGGATCAGCGCGTTGCTCAGATTATTCTGCACATCGGCGACTCATTCTACTTCGGCATATATCCGGCAAGCCCTGTCGCAGGTGCTCCCACGCGGTGACACAGCGCCCCCTCATCTGCCGCTTACTGCTAACGCAGGCGCATCTTTGCCCCTCTACCTCCTAATCTGCTACTCTCTGCTCATGGCGGTTCTTTCTTCTTCCGCTGCGGAAGTGTTTGGATCAATTCCATCGGGCGCACAGAGCCGACTATCGCCTGTGAGGGAGGAATTCCCGAAGAGATGCGCGAGAGCGACTTTCCTGGAGGTCATGTGGTGACCGCTGTTGCTTCTGCCGAAGAGCGGGTCGTCGGATGTCTGTTGGGCGGGGCAGTGGGCGATGCGCTCGGCGCGCCGGTCGAGTTCCTGTCGCTGGCACAGATCCGAGAGCAGTTCGGGCCCAGTGGTGTGCAGCATTATGCCCCGGCCTACGGCCGATTGGGTGCCATTACCGACGATACCCAGATGACTCTTTTCACTGCGGAAGGGCTTATTCGCGGGGTGCGCCGCTACAACCAGCGGGGCATATGCAATCCGGTGATGGTACTCTGGCACGCGTACCTCCGGTGGCTGGGGACTCAAGGGGAGATGCGCTTTGACCCCCAGTTTCCGTCCAGACATAACGGTTGGCTGTGGGAGGTGCGGCAGCTCCATCAACGCCGAAATCCGGGCGACACCTGCCTGTCGGCTCTGCGGAGTGGTGTGTTCGGGACGACGGATGAGCCGATCAACGACAGCAAAGGCTGCGGCGGAATCATGCGTATCGCCCCGGTGGGGCTATTGGCCATAGCCCCCTTCCGACTTGGCTGCCAGGTGGCGGCGATCACGCACGGGCACCCCAGCGGTTATCTGGCCGCAGGCTTCCTGGCGCACATGGTCTCGGAGCTTTGGCGGGGGAATGACCTGGCCGCGGCCATAGCCTCAGCACGAGATGAACTCGTCCGATGGCCCCATCATGAGGAGTGTCTGGCTGCGGTAGAGGCGGCCGCGAGCCTGGCAGAATCGGCTGAAGCGTGCGCCGAAAGCGTGGAAAGCCTTGGAGAGGGGTGGGTGGCGGAGGAAGCGTTGGCGATCGCTCTGTTCTGCGCTTTGAAAGCCCGGGATTTTGCTCACGGCGTCCTTCTGGCCGTCAACCACAGCGGGGACTCAGACAGCACCGGAGCCATCACCGGCAACCTCCTGGGGGCGCGCTGGGGGCGATCCGCCATTCCGGAGGCGTTCCTGCGAGACCTGGAATTGCGCGGGGTTATCGAGCAAATGGGCCGAGACCTCTGCCATCCAGAAGATTGCGAGGACCCGCACAGGTATCCGCCTTGGTAGGCAGACAATCCGAGGAATCATCCTTGAGCACCCAGCCACGGGCACGCCTCGGGCAGAACGGCCCGACAGTCCTCCCATGTCAGCCACCCAAGCCGACGCGCTATGCCGGGCCAGTCTTCTTGTTGCCTGTGGGGCAAATCTCTGGCAAGCGAGCGAGGGTGGTCACGGTAGTCGTGAAACAGCCATCCGTAAAGACGGGAATGCGGATTTGTCCGGAAGACCTCCGGGGTAAGCAGAGAGAAGAGCGTCTTGTAGGGATCGCGTCGGCTTAGCGGCAACTCCAGGCCCGTGTTCATCTCCAGCATCACGTCAACATTGCGAGCGATCTGATTTCGCCTCACATCGAACGTGACTTGACAGCTGATGTCGGATAGAGCCTTGGCCTCAAACATGACGGCAAAGCCGTTGGTCTCATTCAGCAACAAGGCGTCCACGTGAGTGGGGCCCTCCAGCGCTCTGCCCGCGGCGGCGGCCTCGACCACATAGGGAATGAATTGCTGCTGTGACAGATGTTGCTGGAGCCAGTTCTTGTATGTCGATGGCGACGACAGGGTCGCTTCCAGGAACAGGTGCACCTCTCCCGCCAGGCAGTCATCCCATGACGCCATTCCCTCCAATGGCGGAACGGAACCAAACCCCATGGACAGAAGCCTGGCAAAGTTGTCGCGAGGGCTTTCGCAATGATAGAGTCGCATCAGCGCCGTTGCCGTCCAAAATCGCTCATCCTTCTCGATCTGACAGGAATGGCGGGCCTGGCCGACCGGTATGCCTGCTCGCTTTGGATGCGCCTTCAAGAACTCGTGGTAACGCTGGGCGCTCTTCAGGAATGGGAGAGTGTGTCCATCCGGGTCCGACAGGAAATGTCGCCGTAGTTGCCTCTCCGGGAAGGGCAGGTAAATCGGGTCAATGACTTCGTCCACGTGCCGCACCTCCTCCTCGCTCTCGACCTCCACGATTACGGCCCACCCCTACCTGAGGTTCGGCGATCCGCATCAAGCCCGTTATCCCACAAGGAGACCCTTGGCAATAGGGATGACTTGCTGCGATGGAGCCTGTTCCGGCTGCTCGCTCATCCCCCGCCCACGGCCGCTATG
Source organism: Armatimonadota bacterium (assembly GCA_015486155.1). Classification (GTDB taxonomy): domain Bacteria; phylum Armatimonadota; class Hebobacteria; order Hebobacterales; family Hebobacteraceae; genus S016-27. The sequence goes on along the minus strand of WFSF01000043.1, from coordinate 10,055 downwards.
AACTCCCGCATGTATTCCGGGAGATAGCCGAAGTACACGCTGGTGACCAGGGGGCCGTCTCGCACCGCGGGGACGTCCACATAGGTCCCACCCGCGTTCTCGACATCCACGGCCATGTCGTGCGGGCAGGCCACCTTACGCCCCCGCACCACATCCGCCGAGACCAGCACCCACGGCCCGTGGCAGATGGCTCCGACTATCTTGTTCGCCGCCACCATCTCCCGGACCAGGGCGCACACGTCCCGCCGGTCCCGCAGGTACAGCGGGCCGTAGATGCCCCCGGGCACGTGGACCGCGTCGAGCTCCCCGGCGCTCAGGTCGGCGAGCGCGTGCGTGGTGGTGAAGGGCAGCCCGTCCAGGCCGTGCCGCCCCTCGCCGTAGACGACGGCGTCCGCCTCCGGCCCGGCCACCAGCACCTCCGCTCCCGCCTCCTTGAGCCGGTAGTACGGGAAGAGGAACTCGTGCTCGTGATAGCCATCCGCGATCAGGATGGCGATTCTCTTGCCTTCAATCCCCATGAAACGGCTCCCGTGGTGCGCCGCAGTGTTCCTGACACTGCTTCTGCACAGACGCGGCAAATCCCCCGTCACGGTGTCACAGGAAAGGCGCAACCGGGTAGAGAATCTCCTTCCGCGGAGGATTCTGTCTGAGCCGGCGCAGGCGCAGACCACGTGGGCCGGGAGGAGCGATCATGTCCGAGGAGCTGGATTTCGAGAAAGTATTCGCCGAATTCCCCAAGGTGCGGTTTCCCTATGACAAGAGCTTGCCGGTGAGGGGCTGGCTGGTCCAGGGGCCCAAGCAACAGGTGGTGTTCTGGCACTCCAAGGTGCAGTACCAGAGCGAGGAGCACAGCCACCCCTACGCGGAGTGGGGCATCGTGATCACCGGCTGGTGTGACATCATCACCCCGGAGGGAAAGAGAAGGTACCACGCGGGCGAGGTGTTCCACCTCGCGCCCGGCGTTCCTCACGCCTCGGTCACCTCAGACGACTACCGGTCCATGGACGTGTTCTTCTCCCCCAATCACCTGCAGGCCGAACTCGAGGAATAGAAAGGAACCGGGCGGAAATGACGAGTGCATCGTCGCGGGAGAGAATGCTCTCGGCCATCGAGGGCCGGCCGGGCGCGCCCGTTCCCTGCTCTTTCATGATCTTCCGCGCCCTGCGCGCCAAGTGCGCGGACGAGTTCGAGTTCGCCAGACGGCAGATGGAGCTCGGCCTCGACGCGCGGGTGCAGCTGGACGACCTCCCCATCAGATTCTCGCCGGAGGCGGCGATCACGGAGTGGCAGGGGGAGGGCCTGCTCCACCGCGCCTACAAGACCCCCGCCGGCGCCCTCACCGCCACCTGCAAGTTCACCGACGACTGGCCCTATGCCACCAGCATCCCCATCTTCGACGACTGGTTCAGCCCGCGGGCGGTCAAATACCCCGTCACCGGCCCGGACGACCTGCCCGCGCTGCGCGTCCTGCTGGCCCCGCCCACGGCGGAGGATATCGCCGAGTTCCGCGCGCAGGCGGCGGCCAGGAAGAAATTCGCGCGGGAGCACGGGCTGCTGTTTACGGGGGGCTGGAAGTCCCAGCGGTTCGTGCCCGGCGAGGACAAATTGCTGATCGGGGACAACGGGGGCACCGGCACGGTGATAGACACGCTGATGTGGCTGTGCGGGGGCACCGAGCCGCTCCTCTGGGCCTACGACCAGCCCGACTTTCTGCGGGAGCTCATCGGGGTGATCGAGGGCTGGAACCGGGAGCGGCTCGCCCTCCACCTGGAGGCCGGGGTGGACCTGGTGATGCGGAGGGCCTGGTATGAGGGGACGGAGTTCTGGTCCCCCAAGCTCTACCGCGAGTTCATCCTGCCCGGCCTGGCCGCGGAGGTGGAGATGGCCCACCAGGCGGGGGCGAAGTTCGGCTACATCATTACCTCCGGCGTCACCGCCATCGCCGACCTCATTCTGGAATCCGGCGCGGACGTGATGGTGGGGGTGGACCCGGGCGAGGGAAAGGGCACCACGCTGGCCGAGGTGCGCGATCTCTTCGGCGGGCGGATGGGGCTGTGGGGTGGAGTCAGCGGGCCGCTGGTGGTGGAGGAGGGGACGGAGGAGGACACTCGGCGCGCGGTGGAGGAGGCGATGAATCTCCTGGGCGCGACCGGGCGCTTCATCCTCTGCCCGGTGGACAACGTGCGCGCCGACACCGAGAACGCGTGGCGCAATGTGAGGGCCTTCATCGAGACCTGGAGATTTCTGTCCGAAGGAGCGTGACATGGCGAAGATATCCGCGGACACTTTCTTCAAGCAGGCGGTGAAACAGTGCGGCCTGGGCGCGGTGGACTGGGTATTGCGGTTCGCCCAGGACGTGGACCCCGACTCCCCGGAGTACGGCGGGGTGCGGAACGTCTACTACCCCCTGGAGAGGATATTCCCGCGGCGCGGCCACGGGCTCTGCCTCACCTGGTCCGCCTGCCTCGCCGCCTTCGCCGCCCTGGCCGCCCACGAGATCACCGGGGACGAGTTCTACCTGGACCGCGTGAACCTCATCGCCCGCTATGTGAAGAGCAACCAGAACCTGGACGAGTCCGACGAGGCGCGGTACGGCACCTTCGTGGTGAGCAAGGACCGCCAGTTCGTGGATGTGCCCGATGCCTCCTGGGCGGGCAATCTATTTCTGCACCTCTACCGCCGCACCGGGGACGAGGAGTACCTGCGCCGGGCGCGGCTCGCCGCGGACTGGCTGCTGCGGGTGGCGCGGATGTCCCACGGCGGGTTCGCCACCTACTTCATACTGCCCACCAGGACGCCCTGCGCCTACAGCCATGGCAGCGACGGGCAGCACGGATTCTTTCTCGCCCACCTCCACGAGGTGACCGGAGAGGAGAAGTACGCGGAGCCCCTGAAGCCGCTCGCCGACATGCTCTCCGGCCCCGGTCAGCACGAGAGCGGCGCCTACTACACCAGCCTGCGCGCGGACGGCACCCCGGTCTTCGAGAGTTTCGACGACGAGGCCGGCCACCCGCTCATCGAGGGCATCGAGCGCATGGACACCGGCCCCCGCCAGAACTACTACGCGGCCCGCTTTCTCATCGAGCAGTACCGCCGCGACGGAAATCAGCGGTACCTGGAGAGCGCGCGCAAGTGCGCGGAGTGGTCCATCGACCTGTTCCACCGCTTCGGCTATTTCCCGGACTGGCTCACCTGGCGGGAGGGGGAGTGGGTGGAATCCGATCCCCTCGTGGACGTCGCCTCACCGGGGGCGATGACCCGGGTATGGCTGGCCCTGAATGAAGTGGCCCCCGACCCGCGCTGGCGGGAGGCCTGCGTGGAGATGGCGGAATGGGAGATGCGCTGGCAGCGAAACTGCCCGCACTTCCCCGATCTGCACGGGGCCGTCATCGCCAGCGCGCGCATCGCCGTCGCCTACTACATCTCCTTCGCCGCCTGGGGAATGCTGGATCTCGCCCAGAGCTTGTAGGGCGGAGATATGCCGAAGGCCGTCCCCGCCGAAGAGGAGACACATAGACCATCGGCGGGGATGCAGAGACATCCCCGCCCTACATCGGCCCGGCGGCGGCCGCGATGTATCCCGCGGGATGCAGGAACTTCTGCGCGGCCTCGGTTACCTGGGCGGGCGTGATCTTGCGGAGTATCTTCGGGTACTGATACGGGAAGTAGAGCCCCAGGTCGTAGAACTCCGAGACGACCAGGCTGCGCGCGATGCCGGAAAAAGTCTCCATCTGGCGGGCGACGGTGCCCTGGACATAGTCCTTCCACAGGGCCAACTCCTCCTCGGAGGGCGGCTCTTTCTGGATGCGCTCCATCTCCTCGACCGCGGCCTTGACGGCCTCGCCCACGTGCTCCGGCCTCACCGCCATGTGCAGCACCCAGGGGCCGGGGCCGTAGAACGCGTAGTAGTAACTGTAGACATAGTAGGCCAGCCCCATGTCCTCCCGGATGCGCATGTTGAGCCGGGACATGAACCCCCGCCCCATGAGATAGTTCATGAGATCCGCCTGGTAGTAGGCCGGGTCGCTCCGGGCGATCCCCGGGAACCCCAGAGCGATATCCACCTGGGTCTTGTTGGCCACCGGCACCCGCACCACTTCCGGCTTCTCCGGGACGGGCACCTGGGGCAGGTCCGGCCGCGCCGGCTCCCCTCCGCGCCGCCACGGGCCGAATATCTCCTCGACCAGTTTCTCCGCCTTCTCGGGTTGGAGGTCGCCGACGATGGCGAGGATGGTGTTCTCCGGGCGGTAGTAGCGCTGGTGGAAGGCGACGAGGTCGTCACGGGTGATGTTCGATATCGTCTCCCGGTCCCCGAGGGAGGGATGATGCAGGGGGTGCCCCTTCGGGAAGAGCCGGGCGAACAACTCCTTCTCCGCCACCTGGTAGGTGTCCTCATCCCTCCGCTCCTGGGCGGCGATGAGCTCGGAGCGGACTTTTTCTATCTCCTCCGGCGGGAAACTGGGGGACATGAGCTGCTCCGCGGCCGCCTCCAGCACCAGCCGCAGGTCACCGCTCATGCACTGGCCGCTGACGGTGGCCACCTGGGTGCCGGTGCCGAAGCCCAGCCTGGCCGCGACGAACTCCAGCGACTCGCGGATCTCCTGCCAGGAGCGTTTTTCCGTGCCGCGGGAGAGCATCTCGGCGCAGAAGGCCGCCAGCCCGGCCTTGTCCTCCGGCTCGAACACCGGGCCGGCCATCACGTTGCCATAGATGGACACGAACGGCGCGGCGTGGTTCTCGCGGAGGATGACGCGCATCCCATTGGGCAGGGTGAGCTCGTGGACCGCGGGCGCCTCCGCGAGGTCGGGGGGCGGCGGAACGAGCATCGGCTGCGCGTCGACGGGCGGGCGGTGCGGCGCCTCCGGCCGGTAATGGCGGGGGCCCGGAGGACCGGAGAGCGCGGGGCCCGGCCCCCCGTCTCCGCCGGTCGCCACCAGCCAGCCCACGGTTCGGTTCTCGGGCCGGAAATACTTGCGCGCCACCCGCCTTACCTCCTCCGCGGTCACCGCATCCACGCGGTCCGGGAACTGCTCCAAATAGTGGTAACTGGAGATGATGTGATAGTAACCGATCTGCTGCGCCAGCTTGCTGACGCCGTCCCCGGCATAGATGAAGTGGGCCTTGGTCTGGTTCTTCGCCTTCGCGAGCTCACGGTCGCCGACCGGCTCGGACTTCAGTTCCTCGATCACCGCGTCGAGGGCCTGCTCCACCTGTTCGTGCTTCACGCCGGGCCGCAGCGCGGCCTGGAACATGAAGGCGGTCGGCTGAGGATTCTCGTAATCCCAGCAGCCGGCCTGGGAGGCGAGGCCGGAGTCCACGAGCGCCCGGTAGAGGCGGCTGGTGCGGCCGCCGGAGAGGAGGTTCTGGATCACCTCCAACACCACGTGGTCCGGGTGGTCGATGGGAGGCACCTCATACACCACTTGCAGATATGACGTGCGCCCCGGCACTTCGAGGTTCACGCGCCGCTCCCCGGTCGCGCCTCGGCCGGGGTTTGCGGCGGGCGCGGGCGGCTCGCCCCGGGGAATCTTCCCGAAGTACTGGTCCGCCTTCGCGAACACCTCCGCCGCCTTCACATCTCCCACCACCACCAGCACCGCGTTGTTGGGCGCGTAGTGCCTTCGGTAGTAGGACAGCACCTTTTCTCTGGTGAGGGCGCGCAGGTCCGCCTTCTCGCCCAGCACCTGGCGGCCGTAGGGCTGGCCGGGGAACTGGGCGGCCATCACCTTTCTGGTGAGGAGAAACGAGGGGTCGTTCTCTGCCCCCTCGAACTCCGAGAGCACCACCCCCTTCTCGCTCTCCAGGTCGTCCGCGTTCAACAGGCAATTGGCCATCCGGTCGGACTCGATGCGGAGGGCGAGGTCCAGCGAGTCGCTGGGCAGGGTCTCGACGTAGGCGGTGTAGTCCATGGAGGTGAAGCCGTTGAGGTAGCCTCCCTTCTGGGTGACCAGGCGGTCCATCTCCCGGCCGCTCATGGTGGGGGTGCCCTTGAAGGCCATGTGCTCCAGGAAGTGGGTGATGCCGGCCTCCCCCTCGGGTTCGTTGCGGAGCCCCACCCGATACCAGATGTAGGAGCACACCAGGGGCGCGGAATGCTCCTCCAGGACCAGCACCTGGAGGCCGTTGGCGAGGGTGTGCTCCTGGACGGCGAGGCGCCCCGGCCCGGGCGCGGGGTTCGCCCCAAGGCCGGCCTGCGCGGTCAGACACAGGGCCGCGCAGGCGGCCAGGCAGAGGAGCGAAAGTGATGAGGAATACGCAAAATCTGCCATGAAAACCTTTCTCCTTCCAGCCGACGACTCGTTCATCGCGGACCCCCCCTCCCCCGGCGGCGCTCCCGGTAGCTTACGATCAGCATGAACGTCGAAGACGCGAACATCCCGATGATGATCAGCGTCATGCCTCCTCCCGGAATCAGCGCGGCAAAGGCGAGCAGCACCACCATGGCCGTCACCAGGATCACGGAGCAGAGCGCCTGCTGGAACGGGGCCATGGTCAGGAAGGCGAACTTCCAGGTCTCCCAGGTGGAATAGGCCCGCCCGCACTCATAGCACTCCGGTTCTCCGCGTCTCCGTACCGCGCCGCATCGGGGGCAGGTCATCTCCGCGCCGGGGGCGCGCCGCTCTAGCTCCTTCCGGCAGTGCTCCAGCCAGTACTTCTCCTCTTTCAGGCTGCCGTCGAGATCCAACGCAGCCTGATATTCCGCAATCGCCTCCTCCAACCTGCCCATTCGCCTGAGCAGATCCGCCAGCAGGGAGTGCGCGGCCACGTTCTTCGGGTCCTGTGCGATCGCGTCGCGATAGCGGTGCAGGTCCTCCTCGTCGAATTGCTCATACCGGCGCCGGTCCAACAACTCTAAGATGACCCGCGCCAGCAGCCCCGCCAGCAGCGCGGCCGGGGGGATGAACATCCCCAGCGGATTGCCGTTGAAGACCAACGAGACCGAGAAGTACAACACCCCCAGCATGACCCCCAGCAGGGAAAGCGCCTCCCAGCCGCGTATCCGACGGGCAAACCAGGAGGCCATTATCCAGTGCACCCCCGCAAACGACAGGAAGACGCACACTCCCATCATCAAGATGGTGGTGAAGGGCGCGGCTCCTGCTTGTTGCATTTTCCGCCCTCCGCTTGGGATGAAGTGGCCGGTCGTCCGTCGAGCCCCGTCAATTTGATGCTGAACCGCAGCCGGATGTCCCCGGCCAGCGGAAAACTTTTCGTCTCGGATGCCAGCCGTAAAGCGATCCGCCCGCGGGTCGCGAGATGAATCTCTCCCTGCTGCAGGGAGGTCAGGCCGGACGGCAGCAGCAACTCGGCCTCGGACCGCTGCTCCATCCGCCCGGTGACGGTCGTCGTCAGCCCAAGGCGAGGGCTGACTTCTTCAAGTCGCAGTGGAGCCCTTCCGTGGGAGGAGATGCGCGCGGTCAGCGGGTTTCCCGGCGTGATCCCCGTCAGGTGGTTCTCCTGGCGGGCTCCACCGCGCCGCCACTCCCAGGTGTCGCCCACCCTGACGCCCCTCTCGGGCAGGACCACGGGAAGCGGCAGCAACATGGCCCGCGCGAAGGCGCGGGAGAACATTCCCCCTCGCCCTCCGGAGGTCTCGGGTTTCGTCTCCAGCACCTCCCCCCGCGGGGAGACGTGCATCAATACCACAGGCCAACGGGCGCGGTCCCCGGAGCCGAAGGTGCCGGTGGGGTCCTCGACGTGCAGCGCCCGCCCGGTCACCAGCAGCCAGAACGAGCCGTCGGGCTCCACGCGCCGGGTTTCCTCCCGCACTTCGAGTTGGGCGCGGAAGCGAACCGGGCGCGTCTCGCCCTGGAACGTCTGCAGGCCCTGCGCCTCCACGCTGACGTGGAATGTCGCCGTCTGCCCCGGTGATGGGCGATAGCGGAGAATGTACCCCGCGGGGAGATGCGGGGCGAGGAGCAGGCCGGCGGAGACGAGAAGCGGCGCGAGGAGCTGCAACATCGCACTATCTCTCGGTCCGGGTCCCGCCGGGAGGCCGGGTCGGCCTCTCGGCGGGAGGGAGAAGAGCGGTGTCGAAGAGATAGCGCGCGATGGGGGCGGCGACGAGGCCCCCGTGGCCGCCGTGCTCGACGATCACCACCACCACCAGACGCGGGTTGTCGGCGGGCGCGTATCCCGCAAACCAGGCGTGGGGCTTTCCCGAGGAGTTCTCGGCGGTGCCCGTCTTCCCGGCGATGGCGTACCGGTCGGAGGCGATCCGCTCGGCCGTGCCGCCGGGCGCCACCACGGCCTTCAGGCAGCGACGGAGGTCCGCGAGGGTGGTCTTCTTCAGGCCCAGGGAGGTGGCGCGCATGCTTTTCGCGCTCTGTTCTTCCCCCTCGATGCGGGAGATGACGTGAGGCCGCACCAGGCGGCCGCCGTTCGCGATGGCGGCGAACTCCTCGGCGACCTGGAGCGGAGTCACCAGCAGGTCGCCCTGGCCGATGGCCATCTGGCAGGTGTCTCCGGGGTACCACGACTCCTTTCTCTTCCTCTTCTTCCACTCCGGGTCGGGAACCAGGCCGGACCTTTCCTGCGGCAGATCGATTCCGGTCTTTCGCCCCAGGCCGAAGCGGCGGGCCTCCTCGGCCAGCTTCTCCGGCCCCACCGCGCGGCCGAGAAGCGCGAACATCACGTTGCACGACTGAGCGAACCCCTCCAGGAAAGTGATGGCCCCATGCCCCCCCTTCTTCCAGCAACGCAGCCGCCACTTTCCAAGGGACAGAGAGCCGCTGCAATAGTACCGGCTGTCAAGGTCGGCCTTTCCCTCCTCGAGGGCGGCCGCCGCGGTGATGGGCTTGAAGACCGAGCCCGGAGGATAGCACGAATCCACCGCGCGATTCAGCTGTGGGTGTCCGGAGCCCGTGAGTCGCTGCCAGTCCCGCTTCGTCAGGGAGCCCGCGAACAGATTGGGATCATATGCCGGATGGCTGACCAGGGCGAGCACTTCTCCGGTGTTGGGGTCCATCGCCACCACCGCGCCCGCGTGCTTCCCCAGCGCCTCCTCCGCCGCGCGCTGCAGGTCCAGGTCGAGCGTCAACCAAACCCGACGTCCGGATTTGGGGGTCACCGCCCCCAAAGTGCGCACCTTGCGCCCGCGTGCGTCCACCTCCACCTGTTCCCCGCCGGCTCGGCCGCGTAGAGCCTCCTCGGCGATCTTCTCCACTCCCGTCTTCCCGATGAGGTCCCCCGGGCGGTAGCCGCGGTCGCCCAGCGCGGCCAGCTCCTCGGCCGAGATCTCGCCCACGTGGCCCAACACGTGGGCGGCGAGGGGGCCGTTGGGGTAGTTGCGGACGGCGTTGGACAACACCGTCACCCCGGTGATGTACACCGACTGTTCCTCCAGCCGCGCCACCGCCTCCGCCGGGGCGTTGCGCCAGACCGCGATCGGCTGGGCGCGCGTCTCTTCCACTTGCTCCAGGCGCCGTCGCACCTCCTTCTCTGGCAGGCCCAGCAGCTTTGCCAGGCCCGCGACGGGGTCGGAATAGCCCGCGACGCTCAACTCCTCCGGCACCACGCACACGGAGAAGGCCACCCGGTTGCCGGCCAGCACCCGGCCGCGGCGGTCCAGGATTTCCCCCCGGGGCGCGGACTGGCGCACCACGCGGATGCGGTTGCCGTCCGCGATTCTGCGGTTGCGCGCCCCCTGCCACACCTGAAGCTGAAAGAGCCGCGCGAAGATCACGGCGAAGACAAGACAGGCGATCACTCTCAGTATCGCCAGGCGACGATTCATCCGGTCACTCCGGCTTCCAGCGCGGGCCGGCCAGCGCGCGCTCGGCCCGCGTCACCGCCGCCATGGCAAAGGGAGCCAGGACCGCGTGGTAGCCCATCCGCACCGCGATTATCCGGCCGGCTCCGGCCCAGAGATGGGGTTCACGAGCGAGGAGCAGGAAACAGAGTTCGTTGACCACGGTGAGCACGGCCGCGGAGAGCGCGGGAACCAGCCAGTTCTCCCGGAACATCCGATTTCCCAGGTGCCCCGCCAGAAATCCGGAGACCGTCTTCCCCACCGCGTAAGCGCCGATCCACGACTGTTGCAGGGCCCCCTGGAG
>WFSF01000042.1 GCA_015486155.1 Armatimonadota bacterium | reverse complement strand
GTTCCGCAGGGGGGCGGCGGCCAAGGACCTCCCGCCCGGCGCGGTGGTGGATCTGTGCTATCATCCCAGGGTGGACGAATGGAACGGCCAGAGGCGGGTGCGCCTGTTCGTGGAAGACGCGGCCGTACGGTGAGCGAGTTGCGCAAGACCGTGGAGGAACAAGCGAAGAGGGATTCGGATTCCGTCGAGGTGGCGGCCGATCCGGGGGGCATCGACGATCTGCTGGAGCGCGCCCGTTACCTCCCAGAGGAAGAGCGGAAGGTGGTGCGGCGCGCCTATGAGTATGCCGCGGAGGCCCATGCCGGACAGCGCAGGATGACCGGCCATCCGTTCGTGAGCCACCCGCTGGCGGTGGCCGCCCTGCTGACGGAGATCGAGGTGGACCACTGCGCGCTGGCGGCCGCGTTGCTGCACGACGTGGTGGAGGACACGGACCGCAGCCTGGACGACATCCGCCGCGAGTTCGGCGAGGAAATCGCCTCCCTGGTGGACGGCCTCACCAAACTGCGGCGGCTGCACTTCGACCGGCGGGGGGAGCACCAGGCGCAGAACCTGCGGAAGATGCTGCTGGCGGTGGCGAAGGACCTGCGGGTGGTGCTGATCAAGCTGGCCGACCGCCTCCACAACCTGAGCACCATCCGCCCCCTGCCCCTGGAGAAGCGACGCGAGATAGCGGACGAGACCCTGCACATATTCGCCCCCATCGCGCACCGGCTGGGCATCTGGCATTACAAGTGGCGGCTGGAGGATCTGGCCTTCCGGGTGCTGGAGCCGAAACAGTACCATCAAATCGTGCGCGCGGTGGCGAAGAGCAGGCAGGAGCGGATGGCGGTGATAAACCGCGCGGTGGCCCATCTCCGGGAGCGGCTGGAGGAGGCGGGCATTTCGGCGGAGATCGAGGGCCGGCCGAAGCATTTCTACAGCATCTATCAGAAGATGAAGACCCAGGGGGTGGACTTCGACGACATCCACGACCTGGAGGCGCTCCGCGTGATCGTCAACACGGAATCGGAGTGCTACACCGTGCTGGGGGTGGTGCACTCCCTCTGGCTGCCCCTGCCGGACATGTTCACCGACTACATCGCCAAGCCGAAACCGAACCGCTATCAGGCTCTTCACACCAAGGTGATCGGGCCCCACGGGGGGCCGATGGAGGTGCAGATCCGCACCTGGGCGATGCACCGGCGGGCGGAGTACGGGATCGCGGCGCACTGGCGCTACAAGGAGGGCGCGGACACCGACGCGCACACGGAGATGAAGCTGTCGTGGCTGCGGCAGCTGCTGGACCTGCACAGCGATCTGAGCGACCCCAGCGAATGGCTGGAGCATCTCAAGCTGGACCTGTTCAAGGACCAGGTGTTCGTGTTCACCCCCAGGGGGGACGTGATAGACCTTCCCGCCGGCTCGACCCCGGTGGACTTCGCCTACCGCATCCACACCGAGGTGGGGCATAGCTGCGTGGGGGCGAAGGTGAACGGTCGGATGGTTCCCCTAAACTACCAATTCAAGAACGGCGACGTGGCGGAGATCATCACCTCCTCCCGCCGCAGCGCGCGGCCCAGCCTGGACTGGCTGTCGTTCGTGGCGACCTCGCAGGCGAAGAGCCGCATCAAGACCTGGTATCGGAAGGCGCAGCGCCAGGAGAGCATCGCCCGCGGGCGGGAGCGGATGGTGGAGGAGTGCGAGCGCCTGGGGGTGCCGCAGGACGAGGTGCTGCAGGCCAAGCGGCTGGAGTCGCTGGCCCGGGAGCTGCGCTACAACTCGGTGGACGATCTCTACGCGGCCGTGGGCTACGGGGACCTGGTGGCGGAGACGGTGGTCAGGAAGCTGCGGGGGGAGCCGCCGAAGGCGAAGCAGAAGACGGCCGGCAAGGACCAGGGGCGGATGCGCGTGGGGGTGACTGCCGGCGGCATGACGGATGTGCTGTTCAAGCTGTCACGCTGCTGCGCGCCCCTGCCGGGGGATGCCATCGTGGGGTTCATCACCCGGGGCGCGGGGGTGACCGTGCACCGGAAGGACTGCCCGAACGTGGCCCACCACGCGCGCCGGGAGCCGGACAGGGTGATCCCGCTGGAGTGGACGCTCAGCCCCGAGGTCTACTATCCGGTGACCATCCAGGTGGAGGCCCTGGACCGCGTGGGGCTGTTGAGCGACATCAGCGCCATCATCAGCGCGGAGGACACGAATATCCTGGAGCTCGGGGCGCGCACGGTCGGCAAGCCGCGGCGCGCCCGGTTCCAGCTGACCCTGGAGGTGAAGGACCTGGCCCACCTCCAGCGTGTTCTGGACCGCATCCGCGCGCTCAGCGACGTGCTCCGCGCCGACCGCGAGAGACGCGTTTGAGCCGGGGTATCCGGTTGGGTCAGGATCCTTTGGCCGACCCCGCGTGCCGATAGCGGCCGCAATCCGCGCTTGCTGACAGGGGAGAGGGATAGAGGGCTTCGAAGAAGTCTACTGCTCTGCGGCGAACGCGGCAGCGCTGGTGGACGTGGTCGTAGTTGGCGCAGTCTATGCAGCGCCGTGCGCCAACCACTTCCGGACACCCGATGCTCCGTTCGCGCCACGTGCGACGGGTCCGGCGGCGTCGTAAGTCAGTTTCCACCTTTTTCGCCTCCCTGCGGAACTGATGCAGAGAACTGCTAGCGCTCTCAGGTGGAACCGCACGGTCGCTCAGCTACCACGAGGACTCGTATGCTACAACAATAGCGAGCGCATGTCGAGGGTTTGTTACCACACCTTGTGTAACTCTTAGCACACGGGTCCCCGACGGGCCCCTCCCCTACTCCTCGGCCTGGACAGTGACCCTTTCCCAGTGCTTGGCCTCCGTCCAATCACCGGTGCGCAAGGCCAGGGTCCACATCATCTCACCCAGGGAGGCGTCATCGGGGTCGAGGCGGCTGGCCTGTTTGCACTCGGCGGTCGCCAGTTTCCACATTTCCTGGGAATCCTCCAGCTCGGCCAGCCGCGCCCGGATGACCGCGAGCGTGCGGTGCGCGCCCGGCGCCTTGGGCAGGGCCTCGGAGACCGCGGTGACGTGAGAGGCGGCGCGGCGGAGAGCGCGTAGTCGGGCGCGGTGGAATGCGTTGCCCCCGCGCTCCTCGCCGAGCGCCAAGATGTGGTCGAGCACCAGGTACATGTGGGCGAGGGCCATCCGGTCCACCGGCCCCAGCGCGCTCTCTCCAGCCGCGTCCGCCTCCGCCTCTTGGATCGCCCGCTCCGTCTCCGCGCGCAGTCTCTCGGTCTGCTGGGTGACGGTCCCGTCGAAACAGGAATCGGCGAGCGCGCGGCGCGCCTCCACCGCGGCAACCGGCAGGCGCGCGGCGGCGTTTCGCGCGTCGCGGGCGCGGTCCCGCGCTCTGCGGTCCAGGAGGTAGCGCGCGCCCTCTGGAGATTGGGCATACTTCTGCGGCGCGAGCCAGGCGAGCCACGCCGCCTCGCGGAAGGCCTCTCCATATTCCCCCGCCCTGCGGCAGGCCTGCGCGAGTTGCTGGCGGGCCTGGTAGTCGTATGGGCTCTGCCGCACCCGCGCCTCCAGGACCGCGATCGGCTCCACGGCCGCCGGAGCCGCGCCGGAGAGCAGCCAGAGGGCCGCGCCGAAGGCCGCCAGTGTCCGCCACATCGCCTTATTCATCCGCGGCCTCCGTGAACGGGATGCCGTGGCGGCGGAGAAAATCCTCCAGCACATTGCTGGCGAGCGCGAGGTTGAGGTCGGTGCGGGGCCGGCCGGAGGCCCCCACCTCGCTCAGGAGCGCATAGGCGACCCCCACCACCCGTCCCCGCGCGTCCAGCACGGGGCCGCCGCTGTTGCCGTGTCCGGTAGGCGCGCTGTGCTGGAACCGCCCAATGGGCCCCGGAGAGACCCCGCGCACGAGCACGGTCTCCTCGCCGGTCTCGGGATCGCGGGACCGCACATAGGTCATGTCCCCGTGAACGGAGGCTCCGCTGATGAGCGACAGCACCTCTCCTCCGCTCACCGTATAGATATCCTCCGGGAAACCGACCGCGAGGACCTGCTGCCCCCTCGCCAGGTGATCGGACCGGGCGATGGTCAGAAATGCGAATTCACCCTTCTGCCCGGGCGGAACCACCACCCTCAGGGCGGCCAGGTCGAGGTCCTCTGACATCGCGATCACCCGCGCCAGATACCACCGGGAGTCATCCCCCTCCCCAACCTGGACCCACACGTCCTTCTCCACCTCTATCAGGCGGCGCATGGAGTCCCACTGCTGGCGGGTGAAGTGCAGGTCGCGGTAGCGGATGCCCGCCAGCACAACGTGGGCGCTGGTGACCAGGCAACCGTCAGGGGTGATGAAGAATCCGGTCCCGAAGGAGACGTGCTCCAGCCGGCGCGCCAGTTCCTTCTGATATGGAGTCCACGTCCGATCGTGGGCCAGATCCTCTATCAGCGCGGGCGCGAACGAGAACGGATCGGCCGCCACCTGGACGCGGACCACCGCCCTGGCGGCCACCTCACCCAGGGGGTGCCTTGCCTCGTCCGCCGCGGCCCGGCGAGGCGCGAGTCCCAGGAGTACGAGCAATATCAACGCGGCCGTCGACAGATGGATTCGGAGACATCTGCGCATCTTGCCATGGACCCGAGTCAGATCTGATATGTATGGTGATCTTTCGACGCGGCGGAGGCATGTCCTCGGCGGGGATGGAGAGACATCCCTGCCTCCAGCGCGTTCCTCTTGTAGGGCGGGGCATTCTCCGATGCCCCGCCAGGCCCTTCTGTAGGGCTGGCATTTGGCTAGGTCGCCACAGGCGACCGCCCCACAGCTGTCATCCAGAGCCCCGGCGCCGCAGGCGCTCGGCCGTGATAACGCAAGGCCTGTCCTGAATGAAGTGAAGGAGATCCATCCGGCGACGCACGCGGAGCGCGTCGCCATAGATGCGCGGTCCTCTTGCTTGTCCTGCGTAGCCCTTGGGATCCGAAGCCTTGCGCGAAGGAGGCTTGGCGAAGCAGGGCGACGGGACAACTCGCCCCTCGACCGGGCGAACAAACCAGGGAGGTCCCCCATTACAAACCCAATCACCATGAAAGCATCCCGCTCCGGCCGATGCAGGATTCTCCTGCGCTCCGGGCGAAAGAAGACCGGCGATTCTTCTCTCATTTTCAGAACGAACGAGGAGCGATGACTGTGGCGAGAGGCAATGCACCCCGCGTGGAAATCCGCAAGATCAACGGCATCCCCAGGCTGTATGTGAACGGCAAGCCGGTCCCGACCATCGCCTACCGGAACCGCATTCACCACGATTTCAAATACATGAAGAAGTTCGCCGATTCCGGCCACGTGATCTTCTTCATGACCCATCCGCGGCACTTCGACCAGCCCGAGGAGGAGTACTGGAAGGCGGTGGACGAGAACGTGCGCCGCATCCTCGGCTTCAACGACGACGTGCTGCTGATCCTCGGCATGTACCTGGGAGTGGACGAGAAGTGGGCGAAGGAGCACCCGGACGACATCGCCCGCTGCATTGACGGCTCCCCTGCGCCCAGCTACATCGAGAAAAGCCACGGAGGCCTGGTGACCATGCCCTACTCCCTCTTCTCCCGCGCCTTCGAGAGGGAGGGAGTGCGCCAGGTGAAGGCCCATGCGGAGTTCGCGCGCAATCATCCCCTCGCGCACCGCATCATCGGGCTCTTCATAGAGGCCGGGGCCGCGCAGGAGTGGATCCCATTCAACCGCCACGACCAGATGGACTACGCCCCGGTCGTGACCACCGCCTTCCGGGAGTGGCTGCGAAAGAAGTACCGCACGCAGAGCGCCCTCCGCAAGGCGTGGAAGGACCCGAAGGTGACCTTCGAGTCGGCCGCCGTCCCCTCCCAGCCGGAGCAGGAGCAGACCACCCGCGGCGATTTCTTCGATCCCTCGCTCGGCCGGAGGGTGATCGACTTCCAAGAGTGCTACATGCAGAACATCGCCGACCGCATCCACGCCTGTTGCAAGGCGGCCAAGCAGAGGGCGGACGGCCGGCTGGTGGGCATCTTCCACGAGCCGCCCATGGAGGTGGGGCCCCACGACCACGCCTGGAAACAGGTCATCGAGGACCCGAACATAGATTTCTACTGCGGCCCTCCCTGCTATGAATCCCGCCTCGCCGGCCAGCCCATCCCCCTCCACCAGTTGATAGACTCACTCCGGCTCGACAACAAGCTCTACTTCCTGGAGGAGGACACGCGGCCGCACACCATGAAGCGGCTTGCGGGCCGCCACATACACTGCCGGACGCGCGACGAGTCGCGCCAGGTCATCTCCCGCTCCATATTCAACACCTTCGCGAAGGGCACTCTCGCCTGGTACTGGGACTTCCAGTGGCGCTGGTTCACCGAGTCGTGGTTCTTCCCGTTCTTCCGGCAACTTCAGGAGATAGGCATCGCGGTCCAGAAGGCGCGGCCGCGCCCCGCGGCCGAGGTGGCGGTCTTCATCGACGAAGCCTCCATCTGCTATTCGCGGGGCGACAACTCCCTGCTCACCAACCTGGGCCATCGCTTCATGATCCACGAGATTAACCGGATCGGGTGCCCGCACGACGTGTATCTCTTCGACCACCTCCGCCGGCGCGATCTTCCCGACTACAAGCTCTACATCTTCCTGAACACCTTCCGCGTCACCGATGCCCAGCGGCGCGCGGTGAAACGCCTGCGCCGGGACGGAAAGGTGCTGTTCTTCCACCACGCGGCCGGGTTCATCAACGATGACGCCCGGAGGACCGCCTCCGTGGACAACATGGCCGACCTCATCGGCATGGACTTCAAGGAGTTCGATGTCCGGGTTCCCACCACGGTGGTCACCAGCGACCGCGATCACCCGCTAGTGAACGCGCTCCCCGTGGGGTTCACCTTCGGGCAGTTCCCGCGGTTGCTGCGCCGCTCGCTCTTCGGGGGCTCGGACGAGGACCCCATCTTCCCGCGCATCCTCCCCGTCTCGCCGGTGTTCGCGGTGGACGACGCGGAGGCCCTGTCGCTGGGGTACTACACCTTCGACGAGCTGCCCGATCCCGTCGCCACCAGCCGCCGCAGGCCCAAGCCCAGGCGCCACGACGACGACCGCTACATCGGCTTCGCGGCCAAGCACGGGGAGGACTGGACCAGCGTCTACGCGGGCGTGGTGGCGATGACCTCGGAGCTGATTCGGGGCCTCGCCAGGTACGCGGGCGCACACATCTATCTCGACACCGACGACGCCTTCTACGCCAACGACCGCTTCATCGCGCTGCACACCAACTGGCGCCCCGGCCGCACCCGCACCATCCGCCTGCCCCGACGCACCAATGTCTACGACATGCTGGCGAAAGGCAAACTCATCGCCGAGGGCGTGCGTGAGTTCACCATCCCGGTGAAACCCAAGACCACCTACGCCTTCTTCTTGGGCAACAAGCCGCCGGAGTGGTAGCGATTGTAGGGCGGGTTGCTTGCCATACGAAGCCTCGGCGAAGTATGGTGCTACGCCCGCCTGCTGGGTGAGAGCCTTCGGTATCGGGGGCCGCGGCCCTGCTGTAGGGCGGGCACACCTTTGCCCGCCCCGCAAGCGGAGCTTGCGGAGAGTGGTTCGTTTGTGTGAGGTGGTTTGGCGGGGATGAGTATCCCCGCCCTACAAACCGCCTCTCTTCTCTTCCCCCTGATACCGCGCCAGTCTCCTCAGCGCGCGCAATCTCTCCCTGTCCGCCACCTTGGCGCGGTTCACCGCCTCGCGGAGCATCTCGATGGAGCGGTCATAGGTGGCGCGGTCCACGGGATAGGGAATGCCGTCCTTGCCGCCGTGGGCGAAGCTGAATGTCGCCGGATCGCGAGTGCTCGCGCGCGCCCCGTAAACGAGGTCGGCGATAAGCGCGAGTGCGCGGATGGTCTTGGGGCCCACCCCCCGCCGGCCCAATAACTCCTCGAAATCCGCGGGCGGCTGTTCATACGTCTTCAGCAGGGTCCGGCGGAACGACTCGGGCCGGATGTCCGCCATCAGGATGTCATGCCGGCCTGGGAGCGAGAGTTCCTGTGCCCGCTTCAACTCCCCCACCAGCTTCTCCGGCTTCTCGGCCGACAGGAGGGCGGCCGCCTTCCGCGCTTCCTCGCTTTCCTCGGCGACGAGATTCAACACCTGCTGGCCACGTTGGTCGGATACCACGGCGGCGTGCGGCTCGCAGACGAAATCGGAGGTCTCCCGCGAAAGCCAGTGATACCGCCGCGCCCAGCCGGTCCCTGCATTCATGCCCTGCTGGACCACCGCCCACTCGCCGGTGGGAACGAAGAAGAAAGTGTGGTGGTAAATCTGGTAGCCGTCCTGGAGGGCGGTGTTGTCCACCTTCGCGGAGAGGCGGCTGGCGTACACCAGCTCCTCCGCCGGCCTGGCGATGGAATGGCGCTCCGCGGCGGCCGCGATCTCGGCCGGGGCCTTGCGGGAGGTGGCCCCCTTGCCGCCAGCGACGAACAGGCCCAGGTCCGCCTCTCTCCCCTTCACCGCCTCCTTCAGCGCGGCCGTGGTGGTGGTGGTGAGGCCGGAGCTGTGCCAGTCGAAACCCAGCACGCAGCCGAGGGATTGAAACCAGTGGGGATCGGACAGCCGCTCCAACACCTCCCCCGGCCCGAACTCCTCCACCATCACCCGCACGATCTCCCGGGAAAGCGCCACCATGCGGGAGAACAGCCAGCGGGGGGCCTGCCCCCCGTGGAGCGGCAGATGTGCGGTGCCGGTCCGCATCTCAGATGTCCGAAGAAGCCAGACGACTCAGCGATGACGATAGACGATTCGGCCGCGGGTGCGATCGTACGGACTCAGCTCCAGCTTCACCCTGTCCCCCGGCAGGATGCGGATGCGAAACTTACGCATCTTGCCGCTGGCCTGTGCGAGCACCAGTTGACCGTTCGACAGCTCCACCCGGTACAGGGTGTTGGGCAACACTTCCTTCACCACACCCTCGGCGTCAATCGCCTTGTTCGGATCTTTCGCCACTGCGCCTCCCTTGGGCCCGCCAGGGGCCGTTTCTGCCTACTGTGTGGGGCAAATCGCTTTCACCCTCATCGGCGCAATTAGGATACCATGCCTCCCCTTTCGCGTAAAGCGGGTTTCGCCTCGGCTTGACACCGGGCGGACCTTTGCACTATCTTGCCGTTTACACCCGGCCGTCGTCCGGGCAATCCTATGCATGTCCGCAAACTTCTTCTCCAACTACTGAAGCCCCAACGGAAGCGGGTGGCGCTGCTCCTGCTGACGGTGTTCGCGGCAGCCCTGGTGCCGGTCGCCCTCATCCCCGGCCTGGCCTATACCCTCGTCAACCTCCTCGACGAGCACCCGCAGCCGATCTCCCTGCCACCCCTGGCCGCGCATTTCGCCCTCCTGCGGCACGCCGCGGCATGGGCCAACGCCCTCCTGGCGCGGCCGCTCGCCACCCGCCTGCGCCTGCTCTACCTGTGGGCGGCGATCGCACTGGTGGTCGCGCTCTTCCGCGCGGTGGTGACCTATTTCCGCATCTACCTGGGGCAATACGTGGGCGGCCGGGTGCTGGTGCAGCTGCGTTCCCGGCTGTTCGAGCGCCTGCAGCGCCAGTCCATCGCCTTCTATGACTCCCAGCGGGTGGGGGACCTGATGTCCCGCTTGATGAACGACGTGGCCCTCGTCCAGCAGCTCTTCCGGGAGGACATGACCAACTACCTGCTGGCCCCGCTCATCGTGGTCGGCGGCATCGGCATGATGCTCCGCTACAACTGGCGGCTCACCCTGCTGGTGATCGTGTTCGCCCCCTTGATGGGCTGGGTGATCCAGCGCACGGGCCGGCGCATCCGCCGCCTCACCATCAGCCAGCAGGAGCGGATCGCGGACCTGAACGCGCGGCTGCACGAGCGCCTCGCCTCCATGCGCGTGATCCAGTCCTTCACCCGCGAGCAGTACGAGGTGGAGCGTTTCCGGGAGCTCAACGAGAACACGTTCCAGGCGATGATCCGGGTGGCGCGCGTCGCCGCGCTCTCCCCCCAGGCCGTGCAGCTCCTGGGGTACACCTCGTTCGTGATGCTCGGCACCTACGCGGGCATCCTCATCCTGCGCCAGGAATTGCGCCTGAGCGTGCTCATCGCCCTCATCGTGTTGCTGCAACAGGTGGGCGCGTGGTTCGTGAAATTCGGGACCCTGCACCTGCGGGTGCAACAGGCGCTGGGCGCGCTGGGGCGCATCGTCGAGGTCATCTCGCGGGAGCCGGACATCGTGGAGCGGCCGGACGCGCGGCCCCTGCCCCCGGTGGAGGGACACATCGCCTTCCGCGGCGTCACCTTCCGCTATGCGGGAGGGGAACCGGTGCTCCACGACATCAACCTGGAGATTGCTCCGGGAGAGACGGTGGCGGTGGTGGGCCCCTCCGGCGCGGGCAAGACCAGCCTCGCCAACCTGTTGCTGCGCTTCTATGACCCGACGGAGGGCCGCGTCGAGATCGACGGGCACGACCTGCGGGAGGTCACCCTGGCCTCCCTGCGCCGGCAGATCGGCCTCGTCCCCCAGGAGACCATTCTCTTCGGCGGCACCATCAAGGAGAACATTCGCTACGGCCGCGCCGAGGCCTCGGACGAGGAGGTGGTGGAGGCGGCGAAGGCGGCCAACGCGCACGAGTTCATCGCCGCCCTGCCCGAGGGATACGAAACCGAGGTCGGCGAGCGGGCGGTGAGGCTCTCCGGCGGACAGCGCCAGCGCATCGCCGTCGCCCGCGCCCTGCTGAAGGACCCGAGGATCCTGGTCCTCGACGAGGCCACCAGTTCCCTCGACGTGGAATCGGAGACCGCGGTGCAGCAGGCGCTGGAGGTGCTGATGCAGGGGCGCACCACCCTGGTGATCGCCCACCGCCTGTCCACCGTCCGACGCGCCGACCGCATCCTCGTGCTCTCCGACGGCAAGATCGTCGAGGAAGGCGCCCACGACCAGTTGCTGGCCGCGGGCGGCGTCTACGCCAGGCTCTACCAGATGCAGGCGTGGAACGGCCTCGACGAGCCCCCGCCGGCCGGAAACGGTGTTTGACTGTGAGCGGGAGCGACCACTGGGATCGCATCTGGGCGCACAGCTCGGGCGAAAAGAGCGGGGACCTGGACGAGGAGATATTTCGCGCGCTCCGCGGGAGCGTGGATTTCACCGGCCGCTCGCTGCTGGAGTTGGGCTGTGGGCGGGGCACCCTGGGGCGGTTCGCGCTGGAGCAGGGAGCCGGCCGCGTCACCCTCCTGGACAGGTCCGCGGAGGCCCTGGCGGTGGCGCGCAAGGTGCTCGCCGGTTGCGATCAGGTCTCCTTCGTGCAGGCCGACGTGCTCTCCCTGGACCTCGGCCGGAAATTCGACCTCGTGCTCTCCTCCGGACTCCTGGAACACTTCCGCGGCGAGGAGCAGATTCGCTGCCTGAAGGCCCACGCCGACCACGCGGCGGAGAAGGTCGTCGTCATCGTCCCCGCCACCCCGCACTGGAACGAGTTTCACTGCCGCACCGGCCGCTTCCGCGCCACCTATGGCTATGAGCGCCCCATCTCCATCCGGAGGATGAGCGCGCTCTTCGCCGCCGCGGGCCTCACCCCGGTGCTCATGCGCCGCTTCTTCCCGCTCTACAACGTGGGGCTCTACTGGTCGCTGCCCCGGACCGGACTTCCTCCGCTCGACCGTTTCCTGGACCGCAAGTCCGCCAAGCTCGACGCGTGGGCCACCAAGCGGGGCCTCCGAAGGCTCGTGAACGCGGCCCTGCGGCCGCTGGAGGGGGTCACCGGGGGATTGCTGATCGCGGTGGGCAGAGCGGGCTCGGGGGAGTAACCGTACTGCGGCGCCGCAGGCGGCGAACCTGCGACAGACCGATGTGACCTACAGAAGATCGAGGAACTCATCCCATCCCAGGCCCGCCTGCTTCAAGATGTGCGCCAGCGTCGAGCGTTTCGGAATGGTAATCCTCAGGGTTTCTCGCTCCACTTGCTTCTGCAATCGGATATGACTGCCCATCATGCCACGGCTCGATATCAGCTCGGCGAGTCGCGCACTACGTTCTCTCCCGCGCGGCCAGCTTCCGCGCGGCCGTGCGCTCCTTGACCTGGGACATGAAGGAGGCGATCTTGGCGTCTCGGCTGGAGTCCACGAATCCGTCGTAGTCGAGGTTGAGGAAGGGGATGTTCTCGTGGTGGCGGCGGAAGGCCTGGGAGAGCATGGTCACGGTCATCCCCGGCATGCAGTTGAAGGGAACCACGTTCACGATGCCGGCCAGTTTTCGCTTGGCGAAGTCCCGCGCCTTCCCCATGGAACAGATCGCCTCTCCGCCGAAAGAGGGGTGTACGTAGCGCGCGCCTTCCTCTATCACCTCGTCCGGGCCGATGTCGTCCATGCCCTCCAGGTAGGGAAGGGTGGCCGCGAAGATGCGATGCTCGTGGTCCATGGCCAGTTTGTTGAACAGCGCCCGGATGATGGTGGCCTGGAGGTCCGGCCAGGCGCGGGTGTCCACCCACCTGTCGGCGGCCAGGATGCCCGCGATGCGGTTCGAGTAGGCGAAGAACTCGGTGGCGGGAGCCAGCCATACCTCCGCGCCCGCGCGCTCCAGCTTGCGGATGATGTTCTGGTTGGATCCGTCGTGGATGCGCACGAAGAATTCGCCCACCATGCCCACCAATGGCTTCGGCTCTCCGTGGTCGGTGCGCGGCACCGCCGCGAAGTCCCGCTGGGCGCGGCGCAGCAATTCGGCGATCGGCTCCACGTGGCGCTGGGAGAACAGGTAAAGCGGGCCGCGCGATTCCAGCGCCTTCCGCACCTCGGGCATCAGGCGGCACAGCTCGTCCAGGTAGTGATCGAAGATGATGTCGCTCTCCCCGGAGCGGAGTTCATAGGGCCTGGTGTGGAGCCTCATCTTGTCCAGCATGTCGTGGGCCACCAGGCCGCACCACACGGCCAGCAGGAACTTGATCCCCAGGCCCCCGTCCGCGCTGCGGCTGCCCAGGGTGACGATCCCCACCTCGTCCAGGCCCATCTTGTCCAGGATGCGGCGCTGAAGCATGTAGTACATGCCGAACCGGCACGGCCCCTCCGCCTGTCCCTGGAAAAACGCCTCCCCCTCGGGCTGGAAATCCTCCGCGGTGACCCGCTCCAGCAAGTCCTGGGTGGTCACCAGCATGGGCAGACACACGTCCTCGGAGATCGCCTGCCGCGCCAGGTTGAGCCCGGGGTCGGTGGAGCGGGGCAGCACCTCCGCGTTCACATCCCACGCGCGCAACGCGGCCGCCAGCACCCGCGCGCTGTCTGAGGCCTGCGGAATCCACAGCCGCCGATCTCCCAATTCCTTCAGCGGGGTGGCGTCCGTGCGTATCAGAGTCTCCGGCGCGCCCTGCGCCACCGCCGCGGGCGCGGTGTCGGCAAAGGCCTCCATGCGGGTGATCACGCCCGCGTCCGCGGTGTGCTCGTCAATCTGCATCACATAGCAAGGCTCGCCGATTTCGTCCTTGAAGAACGGATTCGCAAACGAGTCCGGCCCGCACCCGAAATAGGTCAACACCACCGCCCGCAGGCGCGGATCCCGCTTGATCACCCGCGCCGCGGCCAGTTTCTTCTGTATCTGCCGCGCATAGGCATTGGGCCAGGAATCGGAGATATCCTCTTCATCCGCAGGCAGGAAATCCTGCGGGATGGCCAGGATCCCCAGATCTTGTATCTTCTTGCCGATGTCCATGTTCACGGCCGGATCGTAGAGCGTGTACGGCCGCCCCACCACCACGAAGGCGCGCTGGTCCTCTCTCAATCCCGCCAGCACCTCGCGGCCGCGCGCGTCCTGCCGTCTTCGGAACTCGCTCAATGCCCGCAATCCGGCCTCTATCGCCCGCTCGACCTCTTTGGGACGTTTCCCGAGATCCCGGCCGAGCGCCCGGAACACCCGCCTGATGTGCCGCTCGCCCCGCTGGAAGAAGAAGCGCGGCCGCAACAACACCGGCCGCTCACGCTCCTCCAGGCCCAGCGCGGCCGAGATGGTCTCCGGCGCAGACATCACATAGGGACAGGTATGGCTCCAGCGCAGGCTGGAGTTGGGCTGCTCGGTCTCGCACACCCCGGGCAGGAAGAGATAGTCGACATCCTTCTCCAGCAGGTCGGCCACGTGTCCGTGGGCCACCTTGATGGGGAAACACGGCTCCCCGGCCACCGAGTTGACGCCCTTGGTGATGATGTGCTTGTTGGTGGGATCGGAGGGAACCACCCGGAATCCGAGCGCCTGGAAGAATCCCCGGTAGAGAGGGTAGTATTCGGCGAACATCAGCCCCCGCGGGATCCCCACCGTGGGCGCGCCCTCGGGAGCCTCCGCGTCCGTGCCATCCATCAGCATCTGCTCGCGCTCCGCGATCAGGTCCGGCAGGTCCTTGCCCAGGTGTTTCTTGCGCGCGCCGCTGTAGCGCTCACACCGGTCGTTGTAGTAGAACTTCTCCCCGCCATCCAGTTGAAACACGTTCACGTCGCAACGGTTGGGGCAGCGCTTACACTCGAACGAGGAGATCTTGTACTCTCCCTCGGCGATGGCGTCGAACCCGCGGAACTTGCTCTCACCCTTGCCCTGCCGGAAGGCGATCAGCGCCACCCCGATCGCTCCCGTGATGTGCGGATGGGGGGGCACGATGATGGGACGCCCCAGGATGGTCCCGAAGGCGGCCACCATGCCCTCGTTGAAGGCGACCGCCCCCTGGAACACCACCCGCTCGCTGATCTTCCGGTTGGCCACGTTCTTGTTCAAGTAGTTCTTCGCGGCCGCCAGGCAGAGGCCGGCGCACAAGTCCTCGATGGGGACATTGTTCTGCTGGTAGTAGACGGCCGCCGACTCCGAGAAGACGGTGCAGGTCCAGTCCAGATCCGGCGGGCGCCGGGCCTGCAGGGCGGCCTCGCCGAAATCGCTGATGTGCAGCCCCAGCCGCGCCGCCTGCTTCTCCAGAAAGGCGCCGGTGCCCGCAGCGCAGGCCTTGTTCATCTCGAAATCAACGATGGTGTCCCCCTCCAGCCGGATATACTTCGAGTCCTGCCCCCCGATCTCGAGGATGGATTCCACGTCCGGCATGAAGGCGCGCGCGCCGTGGGCCTGAGCGGTGATCTCGTTTTTGATCACGTCGGCCCCGATGTAGTCTCCAGTGAGATACCGTCCCGACCCCGTGGTGCCCGCGTAGATGCGATCGATGACGATCCCCGCCTCCTGCACCTGAGCTTGAATGTGCGACAGGGTATCGCGGACCGCGGCCAGCGGATCGCCGTCCGTGCGGCGGTAGTAGCTGGCGAGGATGCGCACCTTGCCGTCCACCTCGGCCACCAGCGCCGCCTTGGTGCTCACCGAGCCGATATCCACTCCCAGGCCGGCCGCGGGGAGTCGCCGGGGAAGATCGCCGTCGGTTCCCTCGTCGGTCAGCCGGCGCGAGAGCCCCTTCGACAGCGGCGGCAGCCCCGGATAATCCAGCGGGCGGGAGATCTGCTCGTCCAGCCGCGCCGTCGCCTCCGCCAGGATCACCGTCTCCTCCGCCCGCAGGGCCGCGCCGATCGCCCCCAGCGTCAGGTTGTGGGGGGGCACGATGAGCCGTTCCGGCTCCACCTCCAGCTCCCTGGCCAGGTACTTGCGCACCGCGGGGTTCTGCGACACGCCGCCGACCAGGAGTATCTCGTCCACGAACTCGCGGCCCCGCGCGATCGCCGAGTGGTAGTTCCGGGCGATCGCCTGGTGGACGCCGGCGGCGATGCGCTCCCGCGGCGTTCCCTTCTGGTACAGGTGAACGATGTCCGACTCGGTGAAGACCGCGCACCGCCCGGAGAGCGAGGCCGGGTTCTCGGTCTCCTCGGCGACCCGGGCGAATTCGGAGATGGAGGAATAATTCAGGCGGCGGGCCATGTGGTCGAGGAAGGAGCCGCTGCCGGCCGCGCACTTGCTGCTCAGGTTCGCCTCGTCCAGCAGCAATCGCCCCGCCGTCTCGTCCCACTGGAAACGCAGGTATTTCTGCGTCTCCCGCCCCATCTCTATCACCGTTCGCACCTGGGGATAGAGCCGGTTGCAGGCGGCGGCCAGGGCGTTCGGCTCGTCCACCGGCTCCACGCCGAGCAACTCGGCCACTTGCACGGCCCCGGAGCCGGTAACCCCCAGGGACACCTCCTCCAGCCCCATATCCCGCACCTGCTGGAGAATATCCCGCACCCTCTGGAGGGGTTTGCCCTGGACGGCCACTGCCCCCAGGTCCTCCAGCTCCTCCCCGGTCACCAGCGCGGCCTTGACGGTCTCCGCGCCGATATCGATCCCCAGAGAGGCCCCCACACTGCCCGCGCGCGCGGCCTCCGGGGATGAGGGAGAATGAGAGAGCTTCTGTCCTACTTCCGGTCCCACCTGACTAACAGGATCCTCTGGCATCGGCATCACCTACTATGAATACTGCTGCTGTTATTGACGGAATTACGCAGCCCACAAGCGCGCTGCCGCCGCCTCTATGCCTGCACCGAAAGCATCCGGGGGGCTCCCGCCCCGCCAGCCCATGATAGCCATGCCTATGTGGGCTGTCAACTGCGAGGTAGTTTGGGGGCACACCCGATCGACTGCAACACTTGACGAGAAACACCTTGCCGCCTACCATGCGCGGGAGAGTCCGCCCAACCTCGGCAGCCCGCCAGAGGCGGACAAGTCCCAGGCTACCTTACACCACGGGCGGGACATGATCTAATGAGAAGTCGGGCGGAGATGTTTGCGATGCCTGCGAAAGCGTTTTCGACTGTAATCCTGTTTCTGGTTCTCATCCTGTCCGGTTCCATCCTGGGAGCCATAGCGGCGGAGAAACCAGAGAGCCCGCGGATTGACTGTGTGATTCCACTGCCAGAGCAGCCTCAGGCCAAGGACCCGGCGACAATCTGGTATGACGACTTCGACGGGATCGAGAAACCATATGCGGAGAGCAAGGGGCCTCTGGACAGCGAAGTAGCTTTCGGCATGCGCGGCAAGTCCATGTTATGTCTGTATGAGAAGGGAAAGGTTGACGTAGCGGGCCGAAAGGTGTTTTTTGGCGACTCGCCGGTCTATCTCGACAGAACCGCCCGACGCGGCGAGAAATTCAGTGAGGTGTATTGGCGGATTTACGTGAAGCATCAGTATGGCTGGATCGGTTCGCCGGGCAAGATGTCCCGGGCGATGATCCTAGCCAATGATAAGTGGGCGCAGGCCATGATCGTGCACGTGTGGAGCGGTGACAATCCGGGGTCCATTACGCTTGATCCGGTTCGCGGCGTTCAGGGCAACCGCGTTGTAACACGCAAATACAACGATTTTGAGCACATGACATGGCTCGGCAACAAGCCTGAATCGAAGTTTCCCATTCATTCAACCAAAGAATCCGGCTACTGGGTGATGGTGGAGTGCCGCGTCAAACTGAATACGCCCGGAAAAAACGACGGTCTCGCTCAATTATGGATCGACGGTCGCCTTGAATGTGAACGCCGCAATCTGAATCTCCGTGGAACCTACACGGAGCACGGAATCAACGCCATTTTTCTGGAGGCATATTGGAATGAGGGGTCCCCCGTTACTCAGTCCTTATGGTATGACAATTTTGTGATTTCAACGAAACCGATTGGCCCCGTAGTCTGCCCATCGACCCCGACCATCATCAAGACACCGTACCGCGGTTCCGGCAAGGCCGGCGAGTGGGAGGTGGAGGTGGCTTCCGACTACGAGGGCAAGGATGTGGTCTACCGCTCAAGACGTCTGCCGCCGAATAACCGCACCACTATTGACGCTGACCACGGAAGATTCTGTGGTAGCCTGGATGGAAAAAGGTCGCTCACTCCAGGGAAGATTTACTATTTGCGCGTTCGTCAGAGCAATTCCGATGGTGTTTTCTCTGATTGGAGCCGCTGGCATCAGGGGTTCAAGGTAAAGTGAGAACTGACAATCAGCCGCTTCACCTTCTCTATTTCGCTGGATGATGTCCCTTGACGGTTGAAGGGTAAGGCGGCTCTTTCAGCGATGGGAGAATCCATCCCGCGGCAACCGGGAATCCAGGGGGCACTCCAATGAAACGCTATCATGCTTTCTCCTTGCTCCACCTTTGCATGGGGGCGGCCGCGTTGTACGCGCTCGCCGCGCCCGCGTTCGCCGGCCTCACCATTCACTCCGGACTCAAGGCCGGCGCGCAGGTACCCCGCTACGACATTCTCGAATTCACGATGGAACTTCCCGAAGGGGTGCAGGTGACCGATCCGCTCTCCCAGGTAGAAGTGAGCGCGGAGTTCATCGGGCCCGGCGGCCGCACGCGACGGGTGGGCGGGTTCTACCACGGGGAGCGCAAGTGGAAAGTCCGATTCGCCCCGGACCAGGTGGGCCGGTGGGACTATCGCTGCCAGATGAGCGGCGCGCCCGGCTCCGGTCTCGTCGGGACCACAAAAGTGCGCGGCTGGTTCAACTGCGTGGAGAGCGACAATCCGGGCTTCGTCCGCCAGAACCCGAAGAACAAGTTTCTATGGGTGTTCGACAACGGGGATCCCTATTGGCCCATCGGCATCCAGGAATGCATCGGCCCCGGCTCTGACGGCAATCCTTTCACGGAGTGGTCTCTGGAGGGCGGAGACCGCTATAGCCCCTGGGTTTCCTCCGACGCCACCGCCGAGCAATACCTCGACACCTACGCGCAGGCCGGATTCAACCTGTTCCGGTTCTCCCCCGACAACTGCTCCTATTCCCACTACAAGGACCTGGACCATTACAATCTGCGGGAGATGCGGTGGACCGATGAACTCCTGCTCCTGCTCAGGCAGCACGGCTACCGGGTCTTCTACGGCTTCTTCGGCTACGCCAGGGCCTACATCCACGAGCCGGACGACGCGGCGAAGATGGCGAAGGTGAAGCGGTTCCTGAAATACTGCGTGGACCGCTGGGGCGCCTACGTGGACTTCTGGGAGCTGCTCAACGAGCAGGAGGCCGACCCCAAGTGGACCGCGATGATGGCGGAGTACGTGAAGTCCATTGACCCCTATCATCATCCCATCACCGATTGGGAGAAGGAAGGCCTGGAGGAGATAGATTTCACCTCCCCCCACTGGTACCAGAGGGAGTGCGAAGAGGCGGCCGACGCCATCACCCGGGACAAGGCGAACGAGTGGAAGAAACTCGGCAAGCCGGTGATCGTGGGCGAGCAGGGAAATGACGAGAACGTGTGGGACTATACCTCCGCCCGGCGCATGCGCTACCGCACCTGGAGCGCCCTGTTCAACGAGATCTCATTCATCTTCTGGAATACCAGTTACGCGCTCAACGGGCACTTCATGAACATCTATCTTGGCCCCGAGGAGCGCCAATATATCCGCGCGCTCCAGAACTTTACCACCTACCTGGACACCGGAATGCGCTCCGCGCCCGTGAAGCGCTCGGACGAGAAATTCCGGGCCTACGCGTTCATCTCCGACCGGCTGGCCGCGGTGTACCTGCACAACCGCTTCGGCCGCAGCCTGAAGGGCTCGACCATCACCATCACCGTGCCGCGGGCGGGTTGGGGCTACTGGCTGGAGCCGGCCACGCTGCGGCTGCTGGGGTCGTTCCGCGTGGGGGCGGGCGAGCAGACCCTCCCGCTGCCGGACTTCCGGCGGGATATGGCCCTGCTCATCTCACCGGAGCCCATCACCGGCGGCCCGCCCACCCCCATCATCGAGGCCAGCCCGCGCTTCGGGGTGAATCCGCAGAGGGTGATCCTGGACGGGCGGCGCTCGGTGGGAGCCTTCGGGCGGCCCATCGTCTCCTACCAGTGGACCCTCGGTGACGGCGCCACGGCCTCCGGCCCCCGCGTCGTCCACACCTACCCCACCGGCAACTACCTGCTGACCCTGACGGTCACCGATGACCGCGGGGAGAAAGCTTCAGCCAGCCTGGTGATCCGGGTGGCCGCGAAGATGGCCGAGCACCGGCCTCCGATCGTAACCGCCCGCGCCATCCCCACCACGGGCAAAGCCCCCTTGAGGGTGCACTTCAAGGGCGAGGCCTTCGCCCTGACCGACCGGCTCTCCGGGGTCTCATGGCGGTTCGGGGACGGCGCCACCTCCGATCAGCTGGACACCGTCCACGTCTACGACAAACCCGGCACCTACCTCGCCACTCTCATCGCCAACACCTCCCACGACGGGCGAAGCAGCGCGAGCGTGGTGGTGACGGTGAAGTGAGGAGGGGGCTAAGGGGCGAGAAAAGGCCATCCGGCGGCTGGAATAGCCTTCTCCCTCTTGACTAAACCCCCTTGAGTCCGCTATTCTACGGGTGGACGGCGTCGGGCCTGCGGCCTGTCGCCGTTCCGTTCCGAGAGTGTGTCGCCGGTTGGCGGCCGGTTCTCCAACGGCCCTGGGTGGAGGTGCCGTCGTTCACAGGAGATTTCGGGCCGCCCGCGCGGTTGCCGCGCGCACGGCGTACGATGTGAACTAAGTTCAAACTGTGAGGAGGTGGTCTTATGCTTCGACCGCTTGCAGACCGCATCGTGGTCAAGCCAGCCGCCCAGGAAGAGGTGACCAAGGGAGGCATCGTTCTTCCGGACACGGCCAGGAAGAAGCCGCGGGAGGGTGAAGTGATCGCGGTGGGCCCAGGGAAACTCCTGGAGAACGGCCAGCGGGCGCCTATGGAGGTGGCGGTGGGCGATGTGGTCGTCTACGCCGAGTACGGCGGCACGGAGATCACCATTGAGGATGAGGATTACGTCATCCTGGACGAGAGCTCCGTGCTTGCGGTCAATCCGGACGCAAAGTCAAGCAAGAAAAAGTAAGTGGAACCAGCATACGCCGCTCTGCGGGGGATATCGCGGAGCATCCCCACTACCTGTTGGGGAGTCAAGCGGGATCTGTTGAGAAAGGAGGCATGATCTATGGCTGCCAAGATGCTTACCTACAGTGAGGAAGCACGACGTGCGTTGCAGCGGGGTGTCGAGGCCGTCGCGGCAGCCGTCAAGGCTACGCTTGGGCCTAAGGGGCGGAACGTCGTCCTCAGCAAGAAGTGGGGCTCCCCCACCATCACCAAGGACGGAGTGACCGTCGCCAAGGAAATCGAGCTGGAAGACCCCTATGAGAACATGGGCGCGCAACTCGTGCGCGAGGTCGCCAGCAAGACCAATGACGTGGCCGGTGACGGCACCACCACCGCCACCGTGCTCGCCGAGGCGATCCTTGAGGAGGGCATGAAGAACGTCGCCGCCGGCGCCAACCCGATGCTGCTCAAGCGGGGCATCGAGAAGGCGGTGGACGCCGTCGTCGCCGAGATCAAGCGAATCGCCCAGCCGGTGGACACCAAGGAGGCAATCGAGAACCTCGCCTCCATCGCCGGAAACGACCCCGAGCTCGGCCGCTACGTGGCGGACGCCATGGACAAGGTCGGCAAGGAGGGCGTGATCACGGTCGAGGAGTCCAAGGGCACCGAGACCACCGTCGACGTGGTGGAGGGGATGCAGTTCGACAAGGGTTACATATCCCCGTACTTCGTGACCGACGCCGAGCGCATGGAGACCGTGTTCGAGGATCCGCTCATCCTCATCCACGAGGAGAAGATCAGCGCGGTCCAGGACCTGCTCCCGCTGCTGGAGAAGGTCGCATCCACCCGCCGCCCGCTGCTGATCATCGCCGAGGACGTGGACGGCGAGGCACTCGCCACCCTGGTGGTGAACAAGCTGCGCGGCACCTTCCAGGCGGCCGCGGTGAAGGCGCCGGGGTTCGGCGATCGGCGGAAGGCGATGCTGGAGGATATCGCCATCCTCACCAACGGCACCTTCCTGTCCAAGGACCTCGGGATGAAGCTCGAGAACGTCACGCTCAACGAGCTGGGCGAGGCGAAGAAGGTGGTGATCACCAAGGAGGACACCACCATCATCGAGGGCGCCGGCAGCAGGAGCGCCATCGAGGGCCGCATGGAGCAGATCCGCCGCCAGATCGAGGAGACCGACTCCTCCTATGACAAGGAGAAGCTTCAGGAGCGGCTGGCCAAGCTGGCCGGCGGCGTCGCCGTGATCAAGGTCGGCGCGGCCACCGAGACCGAGCTCAAGGAGAAGAAGCACCGGTTCGAGGACGCTCTCTCGGCCGCCCGCGCGGGCGTCGAGGAGGGTCTGGTTCCGGGCGGCGGCGTTACCCTCCTGCATGCTGCCAGCGTGCTGGACAAGGTGCGCAAGGATGCCCGCGGCGACGAGAAGATCGGCGTGGACATAGTCAAGCGGGCGATAGAGGAGCCTCTGCGCACCATCGCCAACAACGCGGGGCTCGAGGGCTCCGTGATCGTCGAGAAGGTCAAGGAGGAGAAGCCTGGGGTAGGCTTCAACGCCCTCACCGAGAAGATCGAGGATCTGAGCGCGGCGGGAATCGTAGACCCGGCCAAGGTCACTCGGTCGGCGCTCGAGAACGCCGCCTCCATCGCCTCCATGCTCCTCACCACCGAGGCTCTGGTGGCCGAGAAGCCGGAGAAGGAGAAGCCGGCCGCGCCGGCGCCTCCGGGAGGCATGGATTACTAATCCGGGATGTCGAGACGGGAGATACATTCCCGCCTCGCGGGCACCAAAGACGGCGGGCGGTGAAAACCGCCCGCCGTTTCTCTTTTGATCTGTATTCCGCGGCCCCGGCCTCCCCTACCCCCTCGCCACCAGCTTGAACAGCCACCTCGCCGCGTCTCTGACGGCCCGCACCACCCGCTCCGCCGGCCCCCGGTGGAAGGCGAAATGCGCCTCCTCCTCGGTCCACACCCGCGCCACCAGTATCTTCGCCTTCGCCACCGCCCGCAGGTCGTCCCTGCGGAATCGCTCGAAGAGGAACCGCCGAAGGGGAAACCAACGCCCCTCCCTGGAGAACGCGGAGGCGAAGTCCACGATGTACGGCCGTCCGTCCTCCCCCACCACGATGTTGCCGCGGTTCTTCAGGTCGCAGTGCACCACGCCCCGCGCGTGCATCCCCTCCACCACCTCCCGCAGGCGCGTGAAGAACTCCACGGGCAGGGAGCCGTCTGGAAAATCGGCGCAACTGCGGCCCGGGATATATTCGACCGCCAGCGCGTGCCGGTCGAGCCGCGCCAGCAGCCTCGGCACCCCCTCCGCGCCCTGGAGCATCCGGTAGATCTTCTCCTCCCGCCCTATCAGCCAGGGCCCGGCCAGGTTCCGCATCAGCCACCCGCTGTGCCGATAGTCCTTCACCACCGCACGCCGGCCTCCGTCCTCCAGCAGCAACAGGGCCGGCCTCGTGCCGCCGCCCTCCCGCAGGCGCTCGGCGAGGTATCGGTCGAGGTTTTCTCTGCTGAGGTCGGCAAAGGACTCGGTATCAGACATGAGGTGGATGGCTCCCCGGAAGGAGAGTTTCGGCTGCGGTGAAGTGCATCCCTGCCGCCGGGGCGCAGCCGGTAATGGCGCAGCGGTGAAACAAGTGTTCCATTGTCGTGTCCAAACCAAAGAGGAAAAGGGGATTGTGTGGGAATACTGTATAAGACTCAAAGACAAAGGAGCGGCAGACATGTGCAGAAATGCAAGGATTCCACTCGCCGCGGCGATGGCAGTCCTACTGGTGTGGGTCGCCGGCGCCGCGGTCTCGCCCGATGCGGTGTCCTCCCGCGCGGCTACGGTGGACGGCCGGCCGGCCGGGGAGGTGCTGATCGGGGAGCAATCCGTGATGTTGTTGCGCACCGCAACCGCGGACCTGTCCCCCAAGGACAGAGCCGACATCATCGCGAACCGGCTGCGCGCGGCCCTCGGTGAGACCACGGACCCAAGCCGCGTGTACACGGCGCAGCTGGTAATCGGAGAATCGGCCTACGACGCGGTCTACGTGGGCGATCGCGTGATCACCGCCGTCACCAAGACCGAGGCCGACGCGCACGGGGCCACCACCCGCGCCCTCGCAACTCTGTGGAGGGACAACATCGCACGCGCGCTCGGGGAGGAACAGCCGCCCTCTCCCCCTCCTGCAGAGCAGACCACCGATGGGACGCAGCCGTCCTCTCAACCCGCTAAGGCGGCCGTGGACTGGACCGGCACCGCCCAGAAATGGGTCCCCATTTTCAGCCTGGAGACCAGCCGCGCGGCCATTGGAGCCGCCCAGGTGGCTGGTCCGACCGCCCAGGTGAACAAGACCAAGGCGGTGATGCAATTGCGGCTGGACTTCAAGGGATTCGGCCGTATCTACGCCTATGTGCCGGTCTCACACATCAGCACCAAGTTGGACCGGGTGCAGGGTGTGAGCGTGTGGGCGGTCGGCGACGTCCGCTTGGTGAAGTTCTGAGAGGAGGCGATGATGAGACATCCGCAGCGAGCAATCGGAATCACCATCCTGGTGTGTTTCCTCGCCGCCACGGTATTGAGCGCGGCCGCCTGGGGAATTGACCTGGGGGACGTTCTCAAGGTGGGCGGCGTAGCGCTCCTGGTGAACCAGTACAGCGACCAGATAGACAGCTTCATAACCAGCGCCCTTGGCGAAAGAGAAGCCGCCGCCCAGGGCGCGACCAAAGTGGTGCCTATTCTTTCTCTCGGCGGAGGGGGCTACATCGGGGCCGCGCAGGTGGTAGGGAACCCGAACAACGTGAAGAGAGTCAAGGCGGTGTTCCAGCTGGAGGGGAAATTCGGGAGCGCCCGCGCCCGCGTGTTCGTCCCCACCACCACGAGCAAGGTATCCGGCAATCCCTCTCGGGCCAAGGGGGTCGGCGTCTCCGCGGTCATCGAGTTCAATATCTAGGACCGACGAAACAGGGGTCCGGCTGGGCCGGACCCCTGTTTGAATTTCCCCGCGGCGGGCATTCTCCCGTTTAGTCCAGTATGTACACGTTCACCTTCCGGCGGCCGAACCTCCTCGCCTCCCGGTAGGTGTTGAAGCACAGATCAATGCGCATTCCCTTGATCGCGCTGCCCCGGTCGGCCGCGATGGCGAAGCCGTATCCGGGTATATAGAGCCGGGTTCCCATGGGAATCACTTTGGGGTCGACCGCAGCCACGCCCTTCTGCGCCTTCATGCCTGTGGCGGTGTAGCCGTCGGCGAACCTCCCGCAACTCCGCGGTCCGGGATCATAGCCGGTGGCGACCATGCGCAGGGCGGTATGCCAGTTGCCTCCCCGGTTCGTCAGGCCATAGGTCCCGCGCAGGATCACCGTATCCTCCGCCTCGGCGAGCACCTCCTCCCGGGAAACAGTGCGCTGGGTCTCCTTCCCGTCCTTCTCCCAGATGGTGAGCACTCGGCGCACGCGGCCGTCTCGGCCCTCCTTCAGCACCTTGGTGAAGCCGGCGGGGCGGTCCGGGTCGGCCAGGACCACCACATGAGAGGGCACGGTGATTTCCTCGATCTCTTGCCTGCGGACCACCCGCGTCACCCGCACCAGCATTCCATCACACAGCTTCGTCTCCGGCGAGGGAGAGGTGCGGTCGAGCGGGCCGAGGTTGATTTCCAGCCGCTCCAGCAGATCTCCAACCGTGGCCGCCCGCACCTGCAGCTGGTAGATCTTGCCGTCGACCAGCACGGTGGCCACGGGAGGCCGCCCGCTCTTTTCCCCGGCATTCGCCGCGGCGGAGCATCCCGCCGCGCACAGTATCGTCGCCAGCGCGGCCGCGAGCGCGGCCGAGAGAGTCCGATTCACAGATCATCCTTACGCTTGGCCCATGACGCGCGCGGGCCAGGCAAGACTTGTCCATGGCAGGCGTAGTGCGTGCGGTGCTGAAGCGTAGATCGAAGTGAGGACTGGATCGTGTGCTGCGAGGACGAGGAACCCCCTCGCCCGAGGCTGTGGCATGGTACCATAAGCGTGACAACCGGTCAATCGCGCCCGAAAAACGCCGTGAGCGCGCCCTGAGCCCGGCTGGAGCCATCCCGGCGCGTATTCAGCGCGCTTCGTCCCCGCGTTTTTCGACGGTGCCGGCCTTCTGTAACAGGAGATTGCCGACCCCGAGGGCGAATTGATGTGCTGATAATCGGTGCGGCCAGTTCAATAACAGAGAGAGGTGTTTCATGTCCGGGCAAACACATGCCGATTGGGTGGTCGCCGTTGGAGCGGGATTGTTCTCCTTTCTGTCGCCCTGCGTACTCCCGCTGATTCCGGGTTATCTGTCCATGATTTCGGGCCTGTCGTTCGAGCAGCTCACCGGAAAGGAAGAGGGCGGGCGGCGCGGACACTACCTGGGGCGGGTGCTGGTGTCGTGCTTGTTGTTCTCGGTGGGGTTCGCCGTCATCTTCGTCTTGCTGGGAACCTCCGCCGGCGTACTGGGGACCTGGCTTCTCACACACATGCGAATCATCAACACGGTGATGGGAATCGTGGTGGTCATGTTCGGGCTGGCCCTGCTGCGGGTGATTCCCCTGCCCTTCCTCTATCAGACCAAACACGTGCAGGTGAAGAGCCGCCTGGGACTGGCCGGGGCTCCGCTGCTGGGGATGGCGTTCGCCTTCGGCTGGAGCCCGTGCATCGGGGCCTGGCTGAGCGCCCTCTACACAGTGGCCGCCAACCGCCCTCCCCTCCAGGCGGCCGGCCTGTTCGCGATTTTCAGCGCCACTCTGGCCTTCTGCTTCACCGCGGCGGGAATGCTCTTCGCCTTCTCGCTGCGCACTTTCTCCCGGTTGCAGAGGATCCAGCGCGCGATCGAGGTGGTCAGCGCCATCATCCTCATCGCCATCGGGGTGCTGCTGGCAATCCAGCGATTCGACTGGTTCTCCGGCCTGATCATGACCTGGGCCGACAAGGTGTTCTAGCGCGGGCCCGCCGCGGCGCGCTCATCCTGCCAAGGAAACTCGTCCTCGCAAGAGAAAACTACTCTTCATGAACGAGAATCCTCGGTTCGGGCTGTCAGAGGTGTTTGCGCGTTACCTTCCCCTGGTGGAGGAGCAGATGGCGCGCGCGCTGGAGGCGCACGCCGATTCCCCCATGTTCCAGATGATCCGCTACCACCTGGGGGTGGACTCTCCGGATTCGGCGGGGCGGGGCAAGCGCCTGCGCCCGGTGCTGTGCCTGCTGGTGTGCGAGGGGCTGGGGGG
>WFSF01000041.1 GCA_015486155.1 Armatimonadota bacterium | reverse complement strand
TTCCACAACACCCCCAGGCAGAGAGAGCTGATCTCGATGCCCGCCTCCCGCGCGGCCTCGCCCGCCTCCGCCACCCGCTCCGGGGTGAACTCCTCCGGCCAGTGAAGGCCGAGGCCGGTGTTCCCGAAATCCCCGATGTCGATTTCATAGCCCTGATAGCCGAACTCGGCCGCCTTCCGAATCGCCTCCAACAGCGGGTACTTCCTCTCGATACAGATGGAGTGCATGGACAGCTTCATCTCGCCTCCTCCTTCTCCCGCGCCCCTCCGCCGAGGTGCCGCCGCGCGTCCGCGATGATACGCTGGAACTCCCTCTCCACGTCATCTGGCAGGGGCTCCGGGCGGTGTTCCGCCAGCAGCCGTTCCTTCTCCCGGCGGCAGCGCTCCGCCAGGGTGAGTCCCCCGGCCTCCCTCCACGCGTCGTAGAAAGACCGATCCAGCAGCCGCGGGAACCACAGCTCCTCCCGGAAGTGGGCGAGGGTGTGGTCGTGTGCGATGAAACTTCCCTCCAGCCCCGCCTCCGCGACCACCTCCACGGCCAGCGATTCCTCGTCCACCCGCACCCCCTCCATCATCCGCTCCACATACCCGATCAACTCGTGTTGCATCATCAGCATGTCCAGGGAGGTGGCCTGATCGACGCCGCAGATCCCCAGGTGACCGAAGATGTCCGCCCCCGCCAGCGCGCCGCAGGCCAGCGTGATCCCCGCCTCCATCCCCGCCTGCGCGTCCACCGTCTTGCTGTCGGTGAGCCCCACGTTGATGTAGACCGGCAGCCCATACCGCCCCTTGCCCAGCTGGGTCATCGCCACCGCCATCAGCGCCTGCTCCGGCCCCGCGAAGATCATCTGGGTGGTGCGCATGTCGAAGGCGTGGGGAATCCCGCCGTAGCAGACCGGCATCCCCGGCCTGATCAACTGCGTGATGCACACCCCCGCCAGAATCTCCGCATTCTCCTGGGCCAGCGTTCCCGCCAGCGTGACCGGCGCGGACATACCCGCCTGGGCCATGGGCCCGATGGGGACGGGGAGATTGAGCTCCGCCGTCTCGTAGAGCAGATCAATGCCGTGATACGGAAAGCGCAGCGGGCTGATGGGCTCCAGGAACGGATAGGTGACCGGATGACGCGCGGCCTCCTCCTTGCTCCCCGCGAGCGCCACATAGAGTTCGTTTAGGAACCGCGCCGACGCGCGGTCGTGGTACCACAGCCCAATGGGTTTCGTGGTGTTGCGCAGCGTCGCCGCCGCCACCTCCACACAGCGATAGGCCGTCGGAATCTCGTGCGGGTCGGCCATCGCGCCCACGATGGTGAGATCGGGGAGCCCATCCCCCAGCCGCGCCGCGGTCACCACATCATCGAGGGTGGCCCAGCGCCGCTCCCCCGTTTCGTCGTCGATCCACGACGCCTCTCCGGAGATCGAGTTGTAGTTCCGCTTTCCCTCCCCGAAGGCCGCGGTCTTCGTGCGGTCCCGGCCGTACAGGGTGAACGATTTCCCGGCCGAGGCGAGCGCGTGCTCCACCACCTGCTCCGGTATCCGCACCCGGGCCGTCTCGTCGTTCACCTCCGCGCCGGCCTCCCGGAAGCGCCGTCTCATGTCCTCGTGCGGAATGTGGACTCCCACCTCGCGCAAAATGCGCAGGGAGGCCTCGTGCACCATCTCCACCTGTCTCTCGTCCAACACCGTCAGTCGCATACGACCCCCTTCCGGTTGCGCCCTTCGATACACGGGCTCCACTTACGGCCGGCAGGCGGAGATTCCTGCCCGCGTCCCGCGCAGATCAGGAGTTGGCAACCCCGCACCCTCCTGTGGTAATACCTAACGCCCCTATCTTGCTGGTGACCATGGAAAAGCGACGGGTACTGAAATTTGCCGCCGCCGTATTCCTCGTATCCCTGGTGATTCGCCTCACCTGGGCGGCCTTCGCACACGTCACCCCCATCTCCGACTTCCGGGGATATGACGGTCTGGCCCTGCAGTGGCTCCACACGGGCGTGTTCGGCGAACCCGGCTCCTATGCCTATCGCACCCCGGGGTATCCGGCCTTCCTGGCGGCGATATACCGCCTGGTGGGCCACAGCCCCCGCGCGGCCGGCTTCGTGCAGGCCTTCATCGGCGCGCTCACCTCCGGGCTGCTGGTGCTGCTCGCCGGCCGCATCCTCTCCCCGCGCGCCGGCGCCCTCGCCGGCCTCCTCCACGCGGTCTCGCCCACCGCGGTCGCCTATGTCCCCGTCCTAGCCAGCGAGACCATCGCCGCCTTCCTGCTGGTGGCCGCGCTTCTCTGTCTCGCCGCGGCCGAGGAGAGGGAGGAGCGGGAGAGAGACGGCCGGGGCGCGCTCGTCGGGTCGGGGTTGCTCTTCGGCCTCATGATGCTGGTCAGGCCGGCCGCGCTCTTCTTCCTGCCCGCGGCCGCCCTGTTGAGCGTCTACTCCCCCCGCCGGCGCCGCTGGATTCCCTCCCGCGGGCTCATCTTCGCGGCGGCCGTGCTGCTGGTGCTCGGCCCCTGGATGATCCGCAATCAGCGCCTGGGCTTGGGGTGGATGACCATCTCCACGGTGGGGGGCGAAAACCTGTGGATGGGCAACAACGACAAGGCCCGGCTGGGGGGCTTCTGCGCGGAGGCCGCCTGGCCCGTCAAGCCGGGGGACACGGAGCAGGGAAGGGACCGCGCCTACCGCCGCGCCGCCCGCGCCTGGATCCTCCACCATCCGGGGCGCTACCTCGCGCTCTCGGCCATCCGCGCCTGGCGCCTCTTCGGCGTCGAGCCCGACACCTGGGCCGCCAAGTACCTGTGGCCCACCCGCGGAAACGACCGCGTCTTCGCGGCCGTATATGGCGAGCGGGCCTCGCAGGGCGGCCCCGTGCCGGAGGAATTGCGGCTGCGCGCCGGCGAGATAGAGATGCGCCACGCGCTCTTCCTCAAACGCCTCCGCTGGCTCCTCGCCCCGCTCGTCCTGCTGGCGTTGCTCGTCACGATCCCCTGGTGGCGGGACTACGCGGTCGTCACCTTCCCCGCCCTTTCCTACCTGGGCGGCCTCTCGCTCACCTACGCGGAGATCCGCTTCCGGGAGCTCTCCGACCCATTGCTCATGATCCCGCTCGCCGGGCTGCTCGCCATGGCGGTCTTCCGCAGCACCGAGCTGGCCCGGGAGCCGCTCCACCCCAGCCGCGCCTTCGCCATCATCCTCCGCACCCTGCGCTCCCTGTCCCCGGGCGCCCGGGAGAGAGAGGCGCTTCCCCCGGCCCCCATCTCCCGGCGCGAGGCCGAGGAGAGGGCCGCGGACTGCGCCCGCGAGGCCGCGGGGCATCCCTTCTCCCCGATCGACCTGGCGCAGCCCGGCCTGCGGCCGGCCGCGCTCTGGAACTACCCCGCGTGGACGGTGTCCGCCTCCCGTTTCCAGGAGGGGATCCGCTGTCTCATCCACGCCAGCGCCGACCTCTCGGCCGAGCAGCGCGGCGGCCTCACCCTCCCCGCGGGGCCCTTCCGCGCGCTGCGCCTCATCCTCAGTTTCATCAACCCGCGCGGCCTGCGCGAGGTGCGCGTCGAGGCGAGAGACGGGGAGGGGAGAATGTGCGCCGGGTGGCGCTGGGAGGTGGCCGCGGAGAGCCTGCCGCCGGTGGCGCGGCAGCACTACGTGCTCCTCCCCGGCAAACCCTCCTGGTACTTCGAGCCGGAGGAAACGGACGGCCCTTCCGGAGAGCCCGCGGAATTACGCCTCCTCGTGCGGGTCGCCTCCAACGCCAAAGCCGGCTTCGTCCTCCACCGCGCCGAGCTCACCCCGCCGGCCGTTCTGCCTGTCCTGCGTAGTCCGCCATAGGCGGACGAAGCAGGATAGGGCGGGGCATTTTCCAATGGCCCGCCACCCAGTAGCACAGGTCTCGGGTCCGCCGGAGGCGGATGCCCCACCTGCGCCCAACATCCCTGCAACCGGGGAAGACTCTCAGCCCAGCTTTTCCAGCGCCACCTCGGCGGCCCGCTTGCCGGACAGCAGCATCGCCCCGAAGGTGGGCCCCATGCGGGGCACGCCGAAGGTGGTGGACACCGCCATCCCGCACACGATCAGCCCCGGGTAGGCCTCCCCGGTGTGCTCCACGATCAGGTCCTCGGACCGCTCCACCCACATGGCCCCGAAGCCTGGGGTGCTCATCACGCCCCGCTCCTCCAGCTTCCGCACCACGCAGGCGTCGTGTCCGGTGGCGTCGATCACCAGCTTCGACTCCACCGCGATGGGGTCCACGCAGGAGATCTCCCGGGGCAGCGCCTCTATGGGGGTCCAGTTGATCACCACCCCCGCCACCCGGCTGCCCTCGGAGGAGCCATCGCTCCGCAGCACCACGTCATCGAACGAGGTCATGTTCACGATCTTCAGCCCCGCGTCACAGGCCGACGCGATCATCTTCGAGCACGCGTGAGGCCCGTCGGCCACGTGCAGGCCGGGCGAGATCTCGGAATGGGGGATTCCCAGTTCGTCCATCTCCTTGTCCGCGGGGGTGCGCACGGTGATCTTGTTCATCAAGTACCCGCCTATCCAGAACCCTCCGCCCAGGTAGTTGTTCCGCTCGATCAGCAGCACCCGCTTGTTCGCGCGGCACAGCTCGCGCCCCGCCATCAGCCCGGACGGCCCCCCGCCCACGATCACCACGTCGCTGTCCACATACTCCATGAACTCGCGGGCGAACTCGCCCACGATCGCGCGGGTGACTTCCTTCTCCCCCGCCGCACTGAATATCTTCTTCTCAGCCGTCATCGCAGAACTCCTTGGGTCAATCAACCGACGACATCCGCCCTCTATCCTATCACTCTTCGTCCGGATCGGACAGCATTCCCCTTTTGACCCGCCTCCCGCGGATGGGCCCCCAGGGGAAAGCCCTCTCCGGGGCAGGAGGCGCGCCCCCGGGTCGCGGCGCAGGTGGGAATGGTGGTGCCGGGTCCCAGAGTCGAACTGGGGACGCCGGGATTTTCAGTCCCGCGCTCTACCACCTGAGCTAACCCGGCACGTGTATGCGAGGGGAAACTTCGCCTCCCTCGCCGCCGGCGGGTGGCGGAGCCGACGGGACTTGAACCCGCGACCTCTGGCTTGACAGGCCAGTGTGCTAACCAGCTGCACCACGGCTCCGCGCCTTCCGCGCTCTTCGCAATTCTCAGGGGCAACGGCCCCTTGCCAGGCTCGATGGGCGAAACAGGATTCGAACCTGTGACCACTTGCGTGTAAAGCAAGCGCTCTACCAACTGAGCTATTCGCCCGCGTCCGGGGGACGGCGGTCTGCCCGCGCCCCAACGACATATTCCCCAAACCGCGGCCCCTGGTGGGCGCAGGTGGATTTGAACCACCGACCCCTTGCGTGTGAAGCAAGTGCTCTCCCACTGAGCTATGCGCCCAGAAAAGGCCCGCGGCCGGTATTCAATTGGTAGCCCCAGGGGAATTCGAATCCCCGTCTCCGGCTTGAAGGGCCGGTGTCCTAGGCCTCTGGACGATGGGGCCATACACCCGGTCCTCGATTTCGCGGCCCTTCGGCCGAGGCGGAACCGGTCCACGGCGGATGATAACACGCCCTTCTTGGGGGTGTCAAGGTAACTTCGGCCTGACGGTCACACGGTTTCTAGAGGGATGCAGGACCGCGGTCCCCGACACCGGGGACGCTCCCGCGGTTGACAACCCCATCCCATCCTCCTAGAATCCCTCCGGCCGGCGTAGGCCGGCCTCAACCATGAAAAAAGGGGGTAACTCCATGATCAAAGTGGGACTTGCCGGTCTCGGCTTCATGGGAGGGACGCACGCGCAGTGTCACGCCGCGCTGCCCAACGCGGAGCTGGCGGCGGTGGCCGACCCGGAGCAGGACCGCAGGGAGAAGTTCGCCGAACAGTACGGCGCGAAGCCGTACGCCAGCCTGGAGGAAATGCTCCAGGCGGACATCGACATGGTGGACATCACCATGCCCACCTATCTCCACAAGGACGCGGTGGTCGCCGCGGCGGCCGCCGGAAAGCATATCCTCTGCGAGAAGCCGATGGCCCTCAACCCGGCCGAGTGCGACGAGATGATCGCGGCCGTGGAGAAGGCGGGCGTGAAATTCATGGTCGCCCACGTCATCCGCTTCTGGCCGGAGTACGCGGTGATCAAGGAGATCCTTGACTCCGGCCGGCTGGGCAAGGTCAAGTGGGCCAGCGCCAGCCGGATCTCGCCGCCCCCCACCTGGGCCTGGAACCAGTGGATCTTCGACCCCAAACACAGCGGCGGCGCGGTGCTGGACCTGCACATCCACGACCTCGATTTCCTCGCCTGGATCCTCGGTAAGCCCAAGGTCGTCTCTGCGGCCGGGGTGAAGACGAAGACCGGCGGCCTCGACACCGTCCTCACCACCATGACCGGCCACGAGAGCGGAGCGGTCTCCTACGCGGAGGGCTGCCTGGAGATGGCCGAGGGGCAGCCGTTCACGATGGCGCTTCGCCTCAACCTGGAGGGAGGCAGCATCGAGTTCAACTCCCGCCTCTCGCCCAGCCTGCTGGTGGCCCCCGCGGGCGGCGGCGTGGAGCACCCCCACGTGCCCCAGCCGGAGGTGCCCAGCTCCGGATCGGCCGGCGCCTCGGGCAACATCTCCGACCTCGGCGGATACTTCGTGGAAGTCAAATACTTCGTGGACTGCCTGGAGGCGGGCGAGACCCCGGACAAGGTCACCCCGCAGGAGGCGAAGCTGGCGGTCGAGCTCTGCCTGGCGGCCACCCGGTCGGCCGAGACAGGGCAACCGGTTTCCCTCTGAGTGCACCACCAGGCGGATAGGGCAGTTGAGGCACAGGCACGCCGTCCACCCGGACGGCGTGCCCCCTACTGGTAGGGGCGATCGTCCCCACCCTGCCGCGCGCCTCCCCTTGTAGATACTGTGTTACGAGTCAAGAGGGAAAGGGCGGGTGGCTAGTGCAGGCGACCGTCATCCCGGCCTTCAGGTCTAGTAGTCGGTAAAGCCAATATGCGCCCTGGTCTGCACCCGCGCGGGTGCAGAACCCACGGCGCAGCAGCCCCTTCAGATGGCCGCGCTCCTTCTCCGATTAACTTGACGACAGATCTGGTAGACATATTCCCAGATACCAGATCCGCACCTTTGGTTCATAATGAACTTTACTGAGTATTAGGCAACTCCCCGCCGCAACTTGGACTGCATGATCTGCAGTATCTGTTCGTCCATCGCACTCATGCCGAGCGTGGCGATGCGACCGAGGTTGGTCAGCGATTCGCTGTAGTCCGCGCCCACGATTCCGTCTGTCTCCGGAATGCCGATCCCGCTCATCGCCAGCGATGCCGCCCGAAAGGCTGCGTCCACCGCCGTCATCGCCTTGAGGGCGCATCCGATCTTCGCGCCATCGCAGATCATGCCGGTCACATTCCCGACCATGTTGTTCACGGCCAGAGACACCTCCTTTGCGCCTCCGCCCTGCAGGAACACCAGTCCCGCCGCCAGTCCGACGCCGGCGGCGTTGGAGCACCCACACGCCGCGGAGAGCGTGCCCAGGTGGAAGGTCGTCACCGACGTCACCAGACAGGCCAGCGCGAGCGCCTCGTCCACCGCACGCTCGTCAACCCCGATCTCGCGCCCCCACAACACGAGCGGCAGCGTGACCACGATCCCCTTGTTGCCGGAGCCCGCGAGCGAGGCGACGACGAAGTCCTCCCCCCACATCCGCGCATACACGCCCCCGCACACCAGGCGGCTGATCCGGGTCAGAGTCTCCACTCCCGTCAGGTCCATGAACGGCCGTGGGAACAGGGTGATGCCGTGACGTGCGATCGCCAGGTTCAAAGCGGCGGCGCGGCGCAATGCCTCCTGGTCGGAGGCAGTGATGGTCCGTGCGATCTCGAACAGTTCATCCAGAGGGAGCCCGGCGAGCATCTGCCGCAGGGG
Source organism: Armatimonadota bacterium (assembly GCA_015486155.1). GTDB lineage: Bacteria > Armatimonadota > Hebobacteria > Hebobacterales > Hebobacteraceae > S016-27. The sequence goes on along the minus strand of WFSF01000041.1, from coordinate 1,238 downwards.
AGCCGCCGAGTCCCCGGCCGATTTCGCCTCCTCTTGGGCCGCTCCTCGGCCTGCTATGGGAACCGGCTGCCCGTTCTTCTCGAGGCGGATCAATCTCGTGTGATCGCCCTGGATGACCGCCCGGCCGATCCCTTCACTTCCTATCACCCGGCAGTCCACCAGCAGCTCTTTCTCCGACGGGTCAACCTCCACGCTCACAGCGTTCTCTTCTAGAAGCCGGTCCGCCTGGGCGATCGTTTCCGCAGTGACCTGTCGGAACACCTCCAGCTCGGCGGAGGGATCGGGTAGCAGGCTCCCGATCGCCAGCGCCCACCGGATCCCGCTCTTGTGGCCCGAATGAGGGATGCCGACGGCATAGCAATTCTTGTAGATCCGTGGATCGCATCGCAACTGCACCGCGCGCACCGGACCGCCGGCCTGGGCCGCCGCTTGCGCCGCGGCATAGGCTATGGAGGCGGGTTCAGTGCAGCCCAACGCCGGCTTCAGTTCCTCGTCCAGATAGTCCTGGAATTGCAGCATCTCAGTACCTCTCGGCATCGTTTCCCGACCGCAACGCGCGATGACCCAAGGCTGGGCGGCTCTCGGGCAAGCATGTTAGGCTGCCTTGTGCTCTGCGTCAATCGCAACTCACGCGCCATGGCCTTGGCGGCGGCGTCCCCTCGCTCGAAGGCTGCGGCTTAACGATCCCTCCTTCAGCCGCGGGCGGCCGGCGGCGAATCACTCCTGCCTCCCTACTTGAATTCGTACACCACGATTTTGCGCTCCGTGCCGTTATAGCAGGAGACGCCCACTCGCCGGCCATCCTCCGACCACCCGAAGATATATCCCATATAGCCGGCAGGCAACGCTATCCGTCCCTCCTTGCCCCGGTAGGTCCAGACGAGCTCCGCCTTCATCTCCCACCTGGGGTCGGGCTCCAGCATGTTTGAGCTCACGGCTATCATGCCCTTTCCATCCGGGAAGATCGTGGGACTGCTCAGACCCCAGTGCGGCCTCGGCGTCAGCTTCCCGACAACGCGGCCCGAGCCCACACGTAGGAAGATCGGTTTCCCCGGCGTCAGCCGCGGCCTCTCTTGGGTGACGAAACACGGTTTTCCTGAATCGGCATCGAACCCCAGGGCGAGGATCAAGGTGTCTTCATTTCCCTTCCATACTCGCCGCGCTGACCGCTTTCGCAGGTTGACCACCCACACTGGATAGATGAGTTTATACCTTCTTATCCATCCAGTGTCTGTCGC
>WFSF01000040.1 GCA_015486155.1 Armatimonadota bacterium | reverse complement strand
TTCGTGGACGAGAAGGCCGACCTCGGAGACGAGAAGGCACTGCGGGCGGCGGTGGCGGCGGCGGCGGGCATGGACCCGGCGCGGGCGGATTCGGTGGTGATCACCAGGCTGCCGTTCCAGGAGGCCCCGGCCGAGCCCGCGGGCGCTCCGGCCTCGGCGATGCGGCGCTTCTACTTCAGCGTGGGCCGGGACTTCGCGGCGATCGTGTTGCTGGTGATCTTCCTCGCGTTCGCCCGGAAGTTGCTCCGGGGAAGCGCGCCGGAGGTTCCCGCTTCCGCGCCCTCCGGGGCGCATCCGCCTTCCCCGGAGCCGGCGGCCGAGTCCGGGGGCGAGGCCGCGTCTGCGCCGCCGGTCTCGGGGGCGCCCGCGCCGGCCCAGGAGCCGTCTTTCGACCCGGAAAAGGCGGCGACGGTGGTTAGGAAATGGTTGAACTCAGAGGGCGGCGCGCCGCCAGCCGGGGGCAACGGCGGCGGCGTCCCGCGCGAGGCGGCGGGGTAGCGGGCGCTCATGAGACGGGTGGTGAAAGCGCGGGAACTGCACTCTCCCCCGGAGCCGTGGCTGCCGGAGCCCCTGGACAGGGGCGCGGCGGGAGCGGGGAACGCGGAGGCCGGCATGTTGCTGGAGGCGGAACAGGAGGCCCGCGCGCGCGGGATGACGGAGGGGATGCGAAGGGCGGAGGAAGCGTATCAGGCGAAGCTGGCGCGGCTGGAGGGCCTCATTTCTCGGATGCAGGCCGAGCGGGAGGAGTTCTTCACGCGCGTGGAGCCGGAGGTGGTGCGGCTGGCGGTGGCGATTGCGGAGAAGATCATCCAGCAGGAGCTCGAAACGCGGCCCGAGGTGGTGGTGGATATGGTGAAGCAGGCGATGCGGCGTCTGCGGGACCGCGAGGTGCTCCGGGTCAGTGTGAACCCGCGGGATCTGGAGCGGGTGAAGGAGGCGAAGGAGGACCTGATCGGCGCGGTGGATGGGGTGAAGGAGCTGCACGTGATGGAGGACCGCCGCGTGGACCCGGGCGGAGTCGTGATCGAATCGCCCAACGGCACGCTGGACGCGCGGGTGCGGACCCAGATCGAGGAGATCGAGAGGGCGCTGGAGTCGGCCGCGCCCGCGGGGGGTGGGGAGCAAGATGTTGGACCTGAGCCGGTATCGGGAGACGCTCGGTAGCATAGATGCAGTGCGCCTGAACGGTCGGGTGTGCCAGGTGGTCGGGGTGGTGGTGGAATCGCTGGGCCCGGCGAGCCGGGTGGGGGAGATCTGCCGCATTCACACCGGCCGCCAGCGCCCGCCCATTCCCGCGGAGGTGGTGGGGTTCAGGGGCAACCGGGTGTTGTTGATGCCGCTGGGCGGGATGGAGGACATCGCCCACGGGGACGAGGTGGTGGCCACCGGGCGTCTGCTCACCGTGCGCGTCGGGCGCGGCCTGCTGGGGAGGGTGCTCGACGGATTGGGGAGGCCGCTGGACCGCAAGGGGCGGATCGTGTTCGGGATGCCGCGGTGCGTGCAGCAGTCCGCGCCCCATCCCCTGCGCCGCAAGCGCATCCTGGAGCCGCTGTCGCTGGGGGTGCGGGCGATTGACGCCTTTCTCACCTGTGGGAAGGGGCAGCGCATCGGCATCTTCTCCGGCAGCGGGGTGGGGAAGAGCACCCTGCTGGGGATGATGGCCCGGAACTCCACCGCGGACGTGAACGTGATCGCGCTCATCGGGGAGCGGGGCCGGGAGGTGAGGGAGTTCATCGAGGGGATACTGGGCGAGGAGGGGCTCGCCAGATCGGTGGTGGTGACCGCCACCTCGGATCAGCCTGCGATCCAGCGGGTGAAGGCCGCGCTGGTGGCGACCACCATCGCGGAGTATTTCCGGGACGAGGGGCTGGACGTGCTGCTGACCATGGACTCGGTGACCCGGATCGCGTGGGCGCAGCGGGAGATCGGGCTCGCCATCGGCGAGGCTCCCACCACGCGCGGCTATACGCCCTCGGTGTTCGCCGCGCTGCCGCAGCTGCTGGAGCGGGCGGGCGCGGGGGAACGGGGAACCATCACGGGGCTCTACACGGTGCTGGTGGAGGGGGACGACCTGAACGAGCCGGTGGCCGACACGGTGAGGGGGGTGCTGGACGGGCACATCGTGCTCAGCAGGAGCCTGGCGGAAAAGGGCCACTTTCCGGCGATCGACATTCTCGCCAGCGTCAGCCGCCTGATGCCCCATGTGGCCGCCCCGGAGCAGAGGCGGGCGGCGATGGAGCTCAGGCGGCTCGCGGCGGCCTACCGCTCCGCCGAGGACCTGATCAACATCGGCGCGTACTCCGAGGGGAGCAACCCGGAGGTGGACCGCGCGCGGGCGATGATAGGAAAGATCAACGCCTTTCTCCAGCAGACCTCGGAGGAGGATTGTCGCTGGGAGGACACCATCTCCCGGCTGCTGGCGCTGAGGGACGAGATACCGGCATGAGGAGATTCCGCTACCGGCTGCAGGCGGCCCTGCGAAGGGCCGAGCGCGCGGAACAGACGCGCCAGATGGAGCTGGCGGAGGCCGACCGGGAGGCGCGGCGCGCGGCCTCCCGGCAGGCCGCGCTGGAGGCGAGGAGGCTGGAGTTGTGGCAGAGGTTTCGCGCGCGCCAGAGGGAGGAGATGGCGGCCGACGCGATGGGGATGCTGGGCGCGGAGCTGGCGCACCTGGAGAGGGCGCTCGCGGCGGCGGCGCGGGGGCGTCTGGAGGCGGAGGGACAAAGGGAAACGGCGCGCCGGCGGCTGCTGGAGGCGGCCCGGGAGCGCGAGACGCTGGAGAGGCACAGACAGATGTTGCTCCAGGAACACGTGAGGGCCGCGCTGAGGGAGGAGATCAAACAGGGGGACGAGCTGGCCGCCGCGCGCTTTGCGGCGCGCGCCTCGAGGAGGGAACAGAGATGAGGGTGTGGCGATGTCCGGAGCCCGCGGGGATGGAGCAGGTGAGGGCGCGCATCGCGGAGATCCGCGCGCGGTTCCGCTCGGAGAGAGTGGAGTTCGGCGCGCTGGTGTCCGCGGCGGGGGGCCGCGCCGCAAGGCCGCCGGAGCAGATGGCCCAGGCGATCGACGCGGCCGCCGCGAAACATGGACTCGATCCCGCCCTGCTGGCCGCGGTGGCGCAGTGCGAGTCCGGGTGGAGGACGGACGCGGTGTCGCCGAAGGGGGCGCTGGGATTGATGCAGCTGATGCCGAAAACGGCGCGCGCGCTGGGGGCGGCCGATCCCTTCGACGTGGAGCAGAATCTGGACGCGGGAGCGAGCTACCTGAGGGAGCAACTCGATCGCTTCGGGGGCGATCTGGCGCTGGCGCTGGCGGCTTACAACGCGGGGCCGGGGGCGGTGGCGCGGTTCGGCGGAATACCTCCTTATGCGGAAACGGAACAATTCGTGTCCCGGGTGCTCAATCTTTTGCAGGGGAAGGGGGTACCATGAACAGGCAGGAGAAGACGGTGGGCCCCCGGCCGTGGGGCCGCGGCTAAAGGTCGCGTTTCGGCTTGCCGATGACGAAACCTGGTGGACATCGGGAAGCTGACAGTTGCCGTCGAGAGAGAATTCGCAGTCCTGGGGGAGATGACGGCGGGGCTGCCGCCGCAGGGAATGCGGGCGGCGGGCGAGCAGGCCGGGGTCTTCCTCTCTGCGGTGTTGGGCCGTCTCCTGCATTCGGCCGAGGGAATCGGGCCGAAGTCGGGTGAGGGGCCCGGCGCGTCGTTGTCTGGCAGACAAACGCTGTTCTTTGCAATGAGGCGTATTGCCCGTCCGGATACGGCCGCTTGTCACCGCAGCGCCCTAGGGCGGCCGCCCGGACGGGCGTTCTTTACCGAGGGGGATCCCGCGCAAGACCGCGGCCTGAGCGCGCCCCGACCGCGCGACGTAGGGGCCGGTCCCTCCCACGGAAGGCCCATGACTGTAGCCGTGCCGCCTGCGCCCGTCGAGCTCATGCCTCCGGTGCTCTTGGTCGGCGCGACGCCGGTCGCGCGCATGACGCCCGCGCCCCCAGAGGGGGGAGAAATTTCAATCACCACCGCGGGGAATCGCGCCTCCGTTCCGCCGTCCGCGTTTCCGCTCCCTGGCCCCGGCGAAGCCGCGCCCGATCCCGCAGGGGGCGGCCGCATGGGGCCGTTCTTGCCTCCGCCAAGCCGGGTCGAGGGGGTCGATGAGGGCGGGCCTTCCTCGAC
>WFSF01000039.1 GCA_015486155.1 Armatimonadota bacterium | reverse complement strand
GCGGAGGACGGCAAGCTGGTTCAGGTCGGGGAGCCATTGGTGGTATTAGCATTTGTGAACGACTAGGCGCGAGGTGGACCACATGGCCGGCGAGCCCATATACATCGGCATCCTCGGGTTCGGAGTGGTAGGCTCCGGCACCTATGAGACGCTCGTCTCCAATCAGGAGAGCATCGACCGCAAGGTCGGGCGGCCGGTGAGGGTGAAGAAGATCGCCGACCTCGACTGGAGCACCCCCCGCCGGGTCTCCGTTCCCCCGCCCCCGGAGATGCAGTCCACCGACGCGGCGGAGGTGATCTCCGATCCCGATATCTCCATCGTGGTGGAGTCCATCGGGGGTGTGAATCCCTCGCGGGAGTTTCTGCTGGCGGCGCTGCGCGCGGGCAAGAACGTGGTCACCTCCAACAAGGAGCTGGTGGCGCGGCACGGCGAGGAGCTGTTCGACGCGGCCGCCGCGGGTGGGTGCGACCTGATGTTCGAGGGAGCGGTGGGGGGAGGGATCCCCATCCTGCGGCCGCTGAAGTCCTGCCTGGCGGGCAATCGCATCACCCGCGTGATGGGCATCGTCAACGGCACCACCAATTTCATCCTCTCCCGCATGGCCGAGATGGGGGCCGACTTCGCCGATTCCCTGGCCGAGGCGCAGCGGCTGGGGTATGCGGAGCCCGATCCCACCAATGACATCGAGGGCCACGATGCGGTGTTCAAGCTGGCCATTCTCTCCTCCATCGCCTTCGAGAGTCGGGTGTCGGTGGAGAGCATCTACCGCGAGGGGATCACCGGGATCACGGCGCGCGATATGCAGTACGCCCGCGAGCTGGGGTTCGCGGTAAAACTGCTGGCGATCGGGGTGGAGAACGACGGGGCGCTGGAGGCGCGCGTCCATCCCACCCTGCTGCCCCTGGACCACCCGCTCGCCAAGGTGTCCGGCCCGTTCAACGCGATTTTCGTGCACGGCTCGTCGGTGGGGGAGGTGATGTTCTACGGACAGGGCGCGGGGGCCATGCCGACCGGCTCCGCGATGGTGGGGGATATCATTGACATCGCCCGCAACATCCGCTCCGGCTCCACGGGACGGATCGCGTGCACCTGTTTCGAGGACCGCCCGGTACGGCCCATGGACGAGGTGGTGACCCGCTTCTATCTGCGTACCCGTGTCGTCGACCGGCCGGGGGTGCTGGCGGCGGTGGCGAGGATCTTCGCCGAGGAGCAGGTGAGCCTCGCATCCGTGCTCCAGACGGACGCCTCCGGCGATTCCGCCGAGATCGTCTGGCTCACCCATAAGACCAGGGAGCGGCAGATGCAGGCCTCGCTGCGCAAGATGCGCGATTTGCCGGAGGTGCGCGAGATCGCGGCCTGCATCCGGGCGGAGACCGACGCGTAAGGAGAGCAAATGAAACCAGGCGGCCCTTGGCCCGGCGTCATCGAGACCTATCGCGAGTTCCTTCCCGTCACGGACGAGACGCCCGTCATCACGCTGCGGGAGGGGAACACGCCGCTTCTCCCCGCTCCCGCCGTCCAGGAGCGCATCGGCCTGCCGATACCGCTCTACCTAAAGTACGAGGGGGCCAATCCCACCGGCTCGTTCAAAGACCGGGGGATGACGATGGCGGTCTCCAAGGCGCTGGAGGAGGGGCAGCGGGCGGTGATGTGCGCCTCCACCGGCAACACCGCCGCCTCCGCCGCGGCCTACGCGGCGAGGGCGGGGATCGAGAGCATCGTGGTGCTGCCGGTGCGCTACATCGCCATGGGCAAGCTGGCCCAGTCGGTGATGCACGGGGCGCGGGTGGTGGCGATCGAGGGAAACTTCGACGACGCGCTCCGCATCGTGCTGGCGATCACCAGCAATTACCCGGTGCAACTGGTCAACTCCCTGAATCCCTATCGCATCGAGGGGCAGAAGTCGGGGGCGTTCGAGATCTGCGACGCGCTGGGCGACGCGCCCGCGTACCAGGCGATGCCGGTGGGGAACGCCGGGAACATCACCGCCTACTGGAAGGGGTACCAGGAGTATTACGCGGCCGGGGTGAGCCGCCGCCGGCCCAAGATGCTGGGCTTCCAGGCGGAGGGGGCGGCGCCCATCGTGCGCGGCCACCCCATCGCGGACCCGCAGACCATCGCCACGGCCATCAAGATCGGCAACCCGGCGAGCTGGAAGTCGGCGGAGGCGGCGCGGGACGAGTCGGGGGGCCTGATCGAGACGGTCACGGACGACGAGATCCTGGAGGCCTATCGGCTGCTCTCCTCCACGGAGGGCGTGTTCGTGGAGCCGGCCAGCGCGGCCTCCATCGCGGGGCTGGCGAAACTGGTGCGGGAGGGTTATTTCCAGCGCGAGATGGAGGCCGGGTTGCCGGAGGACGCCTGCGCGGTGGCGATTCTGACCGGCCACGGCCTCAAGGACCCCGACCGGGCCATCGCCTCCGCGGCCGAGCCTATCGAGGCGGAGGCCGAGGCGGACAAGGTGGCGGAAATCCTGGGCCTCAGGCGGCCGGCCCTGGTGTGACGCGCGCCGCTAGGAGGCGAATCCACCCGGCACCTCGTGTCCGGCGTCGGCGAGGAGCTGGCAGAGCAGCCGGCGGTGTTCCTCCCATTCCGGGGTGAAGAGGGGGCCGCACTGGACGATGTTGCGCTGGTAGGCGGCCACCGCGGCCGCGAAGGCGAGGCAGGTGGGCAGGCCGCACCGGCGGCAGTTGTTGCGGGGGAGCAGCCTGTAGATGTCGATGGGGGTGAGGCGGTTGCGCTGCTCGTGGCAGGGGGTGATCTCTCCGCGCCGCTCCCAGGTCTGGTTGACCAGATCCCGCAGGTAGTCGCACACCGCGCGCGCGTCCTCGGCGTCCTCGGCCTTGGCGCAGGTGATGAGCCGGCCGCGCAGGCAGATGATGCGCTCCCCGTGGTTGAAGGTGAGGGCGGGAACCGCGGGGTTGTAGATCGCGCCCTTGAGGACCGCGTTGAGATAGGGCAGCGCCTCCGTGAGGTCGCCGGAGACCTGCGCGTGGAAACGGATCTTGTCCGGGTCGGCAAGACAGGGGAGGAGGTGGGTGATCTCGATGCGCTCTATGAGGGGCACGGCGTTCTCAGACGCTCCACACGAAGTACAGCCCCACTGCGATCAGCACGATTCCCGCTCCCCTTTCCATCCACCTGGCCCACTTCTCCATGGCGGGCAGCGCCTTGACGACACCTGTGAAGGTCCCCGCGAGGATGATCGGCGCCCCTCTGCCCAGCCCGTAGGCAAAGAGAAGGCTGGCCCCGTAGGCGATCTTTCCCTTGAGCATGACGATGCTCAGGATGGCGACGAGGACGGGGGTGCCGCATTGAGAGCCCGCGAGGCCGACGACGAGGCCCAGCAGGAGCGCGCCCAGCAGGCCGGTGGTGACCACGCGCGCCGGCTGGATTCTGGCCAAGAAGTCGAAGTTGAGCTTGAGCGCGCCCAGCAGGTTGAGCCCGATGAGAAAACATACGAGGGCGACGAACCAGTAGAGCAGTCTGCGCTCGGCGCCGAAGAGTCCGCCGACCAGGGCGGCGATCAGGCCGAGGGCCACGAATGTGAGCGAGCTGCCGAGGGTAAAGAAGGTGGACAGCCAGAACCCGCGGCCGCGCGTGAGTTCGTGCTGGCCGCCGACGTAGCCGATGATCACCGGCACCATGGACAGATTGCAGGGGCCGATGCTGGTCAAGATGCCGCCCAAGAATACCAGCACATAGGCGAGGACGGAGAAGTCGGCGACCAGGTGCGGGATGGTGTCGGTGAGCAGGTGGGTCACTGGTCCACGCCGAGCGACTTGAGATAGTAATCAACGCCTTCTCGGGTCAGCCCGCCCACGTGACTGTTGACCACGGAGCCGGATTTGTCGAAGAATACCTGGGTGGGCATAAGGCGGATGTTGTACTTGCGGCCCAGCTCAGGGTACTTGTCGAGTTCGACGAAGACGATGTTGGCGCGCCCCCGGTAGTCCCTCGCGGCCTGCTCCAAAACTGGAGCCATCTGCTGGCACGCGTGGCAAGTCCCCCTCCCGAAGTCGGCCATGGTGGGCAGGCCGCTCTTCAGGCAGGCGTCGAGATCAGCGCCGGAAAGCGGCCCATCGCTTTGAGCGGACTCCCCGGTTTTCTCCTCCGCGGTTTGCCCCTCGGAAGCCGCGGGTGAATTGGAAGGTTCGCTCTGCGAGCCCGGCGCGGCGGCCGCCGCGGGGCGGGAGGCCGTTGGTCTGGGTTTCTGGTTTTGGCGCGTCTGTTTCACGATGAGAACAGCCACCACGAGGAGTAGCACCAGAACGATTGCCCACTTGGAGCTTTTCATGCTGCATTCATCCTTTCACAGCCAATCCTCCGGCACCTCATAGCCGGCGTCGAGGAGTATGCGGACGAGTTGGCGGCAGCGGTCATGGTGCTCGGGGGAGAGCAGGGGAGCGCACTGCTCGATGCTCGCCTCCTCCTCCGCGAGGAGCGCGGCGAAGGCGAGGCAGGTCTGCTGACCGCACTGCCGGCAGTTGGTTCCCGGCAGGAGCTTGAAGATCTGGAGAGCGGTGAGGGAGGGGGCGCGGCGGTCGCTGGGGGTGATCTCCGCGCGGCGCGCCCAGGTGTCGTTGATGAGGTCCTTGACCCAGTCCAGGACCTGCCGCGCCTCCTCCGCGTCGGCGACCTTTCCCACCGCGGCCTGGCGGGGTCGCAGGGTGACGACGTGTCCCTTGTGGCGCAGCCGCAGGAAGGGCGCGTCCGGGCTGTATTGGCACCCCTTCAGTCTCCCGTTCAGATAGGGGAACACCTCCCGGATATCGTCCCGCAGGGCCGCCAGGAAATTCATGTGCTCGGCCGAAGGGTTGCACTTCGGCGCGAAGAGCTGAAACTTGTACTCCGTCAGCAGCGGACCCGCCCGGTCCTGCGATTGTTTCGGGGACTCACTCATGGTGGGGCCAGCACTCCTGGCAGACGGGCTTGCCGTCGTGGAGGCGCGCGCCTTTCTCGAAGACGAGGGCGCCGCACCGGGAGCATTGCTCGGTGCGGAAGACGGATTTGGGTTCGGTCATCTCGTAATCGAAGGGTTCTCCCACGTCGAACATCTCCTCGATGGGGAGGGTCCACACCCGCTTCACCAGCGGGTCGATGATCTCGGCGGGCACCTCGGTGGCGGGGACGCCGGACCGGCGCTGTTTGACGAACTCGGACTGGAGCGCCTTGGCCTGAAACTCCGGCTTCATGGTGACGCGCACGGCTTTCTTCTGTTTGCGGTCAATGAGGGTGAAGCCGATCTTGTCGTGGTAGCGCTTCTCGATGTTGAACTTTCCGTAGGTGCAGCCGGTGGCCACCTGCAGCCCGTCCAGGAAGCAGGACATGGCGTGGCGCTTTCCGGTGTCGGAGATGACGTAGAGCTCGCGGTTGCCGGCGCGCTGGGAGCCGAGCTTCTCCATGGCCGCCAGCCCCGCGCGCAGGCCCAGCGGCATGGCGGGGCACTTGTGCCCGTGGAATGCGATGCCGATCTTCAGCAGTTCGTCGCGGTTCATGGTCTCAAACCTCCTTTTGGGGTGAGAATCGCCGCGGGTGGATGCGCGCCCGCGGGGTCAGTGGGCGAATATGTCCCAGTAGAGTTTGACTGCGATGCCGAGCAGGAGAACGGTGAACAGCCGCTTCACCTTGGAGCCGCGCAGGCGGCTGGCCATGGTGCGGGAGCCCGCGAAGGCCCCTAGCATGGCTGCGGTCGTGAACACGGCCAGCCAGAGCGGTGCGATTTGCAGGTGCTGGGTGCTCACGTGGCCCAGGAATCCCGTCAGCGCGCAGAAGGTGGCGGAGAAGGAGGAGGTGGCGGCCGCCTGTTTGGGCTCGAAGCCGAGCAGGAGCAGGATGGGCACCAGGATGCTGCCTCCGCTGCGCCCGATCATGCCGCCCAGGAAGCCGACCCCCGCGCCCACGATGAGGCCGATGACGATCATCTCGGCGCGCCGGTATCCCGCGCCCTTCCGCGGCTGCCAGCCGGAGAGGGTCTGGACGATGGCGGCGACCGTCATGGTCGCGAAGAGAAACAGGATGACCTTGTCCGAGACGCGGTGGCTGTAGACGGCCCCCAATGGGGCGAACGCGATGAGCCCCACGACGATGGGGATGCCGGTGCGGATCCGCACCAGGCCGTGGCGCCAGTAGTTGGCGGCGGCCGTGATCTGGGTGGCGAAGGAGAGCCAGAGGGCGAGGGGGACGGCCTGGTCGCGCACATCCATGCCCATCCAGAAGAAGGCGGGAGTGTAGGCCTGCCCTCCCCCCATGCCGGCCATGGAGAAGAGGAAGGAGACGCCCAGTACCAGTCCGAGAATTGCTAACACGCGCCCTCGCTTTCAGAATGAGGCCGGCGGCGGAAGCCGGGCGGCCGCGCTGGTCTATACTATTATTACGCCGCAAACCCGTATTCCCTGTTCGGCGGCCGGCTGCTGTCGTAATATGGATATGCATCGGGTCAGCTATCCTTCGTCCCGGGCTCGCGGCCCGGCGCCTCAGGCGGTAAGCCAGGATTTGATCTCGTCCACGGTGGGGATACGGCCCGAGATCTTCACCTCTCCCTCGATGGCGAGGGCGGGGGTGAACATGACGCCGAATTTGGCGATGTCGGCGGGCCGGTCCACCTTGATCAGCTCTATCTCGACCCCGGCCGCCTCCGCCGCGGCCTTTGCGTTCTCCGCGGTCTGCTGGCATTTGGGGCAGCCTGAACCGAGAATCTGCACCATCATCTCTACTTTGCCTCCTTTGGCCGGAATGGAAGGCCGCCCCGCGATAGGGGCTAGGCCTTGGCCTTCTCCGCGCTGGAGCCCGCGTAGGAGATCGCCTCCTGGTCGCAGATCTTCTGGCATCCGCGGCAAAACTCGACGCAGTTCTTGGGGCGCACCACCTTGGGCTTGTCGTTCTCCACTTCGAATACTCCATGGGGACAAAACTCGACACAGGTGAGACAGCCCGTGCAGTTTTCGTAGTCAACTACTGGATACCAAGTGTCAGCCATTGCACCCACACCCCTCTCCCGCCGGCGAATCATCAACCAGACGCTTTATTGCATCCACGGCCTTGTCGGTGTCCATATTGCGGATGTCAACTCCCGTGTGCTTGTCTCGCGGAAACCCGACGGCCTCGAAGGGATCCCGAAAGAGCTTGCTCTGCATGCGGGGGTCACAGCCAGCTACGTAGAGGCGATCTATTTCCGCTCCCCGAAGCAGCTCCCGCAAATACACATCCCCGTCATCGCTGCACAGCTGCGGGTGAAGCCCCACCCAGTCGAAGACTTTTTCGCGGCGCAACCGGTTCAGTACCTCGAAGATGTCCATTGATTGGAATGAGGGGCATGTACCCTCACAGACGCACAACAGCAGTCCCTTCGTCATCTCTTCACCTCCCTGAATAATGCGCTTTCAGCGGGCCCAGGCCCCGGATGCCTCACAGGGCCAGGGCCAACTCGTTGGCCTGCGCGAGCTGGTCGGCCAGCATGGCCCGGATCTGATCTATGGTCTCGAAAATGCGGGGATCGCGGACGCGGTAGTAGATGGAGTGCCCCTCCCGGCGCGCCTCGACCAGACCGGCGCGGCGGAGCACGGCGAGCAGTTGAGAGAGGTTGGACTCGGTTACCCCCACCTTGGGCGCGAGGCGGCAGACGCACTCCTCGCCCTCCCGCAACAGGTCCAATACCTTCATGCGGGCGGGGTGCCCCAGGGCCTTGCAGATGGTGGCGTGAAGCTGATAGATGCGATCATCCGCAGTTTTCATGGCTATCTCCGCAAATCCGCAATTCTTTGAAGATTATATCATAACAAGCGGATCTGTCAAACGGGTGGGGGACGGGGAGTGTGAACTCAGGCCGACGCGCTCACATCCAGAGGCGGCGGCTCATGTTGCGGCGGTGCAGGGCCATGCTCACCGCCCAGAGGCCGGCTGCGAACAGGCAGAGCATGAGCAGGGAGAGGGAGACCGGGAAATAGGTCTCCTGGCCGAGGGCGGCCCGAAGCGCCTCGGTAGTGTAGGTGAGCGGCGAGAAGGCCGCGAGCGCCTTGCCCCAGGCGGGCATGTGGGAGATGGGCACGAACACGCCGCTGAAGAAGATCGTGGGGAGCCGCACCAAGTTGGAGATGGTCATCACCGAGGATGGGTTGTCGGTGGGCGGAGAGGAGAACAACATGCCCAGGATGGCGTAGGTGAGCGCGGAGAGGAGCAGGGTGACCGCGAGCAGCCCCAGGCGGGGCGGGGTGGAGGTGATGAAGAGGATGCTGACGAGGGCCGGTATCAGGGAGACGAAGAGCCCGAAGAGGAAGGCGGCCAGCACGTCTCCTCCCAGCAGCATTCCCAGGGAGAGGGGCGCGGCGAGAAGGCGTTCGAGGGTGCGGGTGCGGGTCTCGAAGGGGAGGACGGCCGGGGTCACGGCCGAGGAGGTGAAGAAGAGGGCCATGGCGATGAGGCCGGGCGCGAGGCTCTCGGCGGGCAGGTCGCGCCCGATGGCGAAGGCGAGGAAGAGGAAACCGGGGAACAGCAGCCCGAAGATGATCACCGGGCCCTTGAGGTAGTAGACCCGCATGTCCTTCTTGGCGACGGCCCAGGTTCTGAGAAATGCGCTCATGATTTCTCCTCGCGCGGATGTGAGCCGCGGCCCGTGATGGAGAGGAAGACCTCCTCCAGGCTCGGCCCCAGGGTGTTCAAGGATACGATTTCCAGGCCCTGCCGCTGGGCGAACAGGGCGATTTCGGTGGCGGCGCGCCCGGGCTGGGAGGTGAAGAGGCGCAGCTTGTCCCCTTCTTTCTCCACATGGGCCACGGTTGGAATGTCGGACAGGGCCTCCGGCTTCACTGGGGAGGCGAAGGCGACCTGCACCGACTGGCTCTCCGCGAAGTGGCTCTTCAGCGCCTCCGGAGTGTCCACGGCCGCCAGGCGTCCCTCGCTGATGATGGCCACCCGATCACAGAGCACATTCGCCTCTTCCACGTTGTGGGTGGTGTAGAAGACGGTCACTCCACTCCGGGTGAGGTTCTTTACGGTCTGGTGGATGTTGCGGCGGCTCATCACGTCGAGGCCGGCGGTGGGCTCGTCGAGGAAGAGGATATCGGGCTGGTGAAGGAGCGCCATGGCCAGCATGAGGCGCTGTCTCATGCCCTTGGAGTAGGTCTTGGCGCGGTCCGCCCTCCTGTCCCAGAGTTGAAGCTCCCGCAGCAATTCCTCGGCCCTTTGAGTGCGGGCCGACCTCTTCATCCCGTAGAGCTCTCCAGCGAGCATCAGGTTCTGCCAGCCCGTCATCTCCAGGTAGGGGTTGGCCACCTCGGGCACGACGCCCAGGTGCTCCTTGGCGCCCAGGGGGTCCCGCGCCATGTCGTGGTCGAGCACATAGGCGGTGCCCTCGCTCGGGGGAAGCACGCCGGTCAGCATCCGCTGGGTGGTGGTCTTGCCGGCTCCGTTCGGCCCCAGAAAGCCGAAGAGCTCGCCGGCCGCCACCTCGAAGGAGACGTGATTGACGGCTGTGCGCTCGCCGTAGCGCCGGGTCAAGTTGTCGACGCGAATGATGGTGCTCATGCAGACAGGCTCCCTATTTCGAGAACTGCAGCCAGATGCCGAGGTCGGCGCGGGGGTCGTCCAGCGGGGCGTCGCTCTCCCCTACGATGTGGAAGGCCGGCAGGCCCGCCTCGGTTGCAATGTGGCGAAAGGTTTTCGGGCTCCTCTTCTCCTCGAACCGCGCCAGGGCCTGCGGCCCCTCTCGGGCGATGCTCTCCCTGCGGCGGCGCATGAACTCCTTGCGGGCCCATTTCGGGTATGCGCTTCCCAATCCTCCGCCGATCATGGCGCGGCCCCCGGGGCGGAGAATGCGGTATACCTCCCGAACGCCCTGGATCGGGTCCCGCCAGAAGAAGATCGAACCGCGGCTCACCACCAGGTC
Organism: Armatimonadota bacterium; assembly: GCA_015486155.1. Classification (GTDB taxonomy): domain Bacteria; phylum Armatimonadota; class Hebobacteria; order Hebobacterales; family Hebobacteraceae; genus S016-27. Next base: position 6,032 of record WFSF01000039.1, on the reverse strand, counting down.
GACGGATTCGCTCGCCAGCGGCATCTGTTCCGCACACCCCGCCAGCGCCCCGATTCGGCGGGCGAACCCCGCCTCGCGGCCGGATTCCAGCGCCTCGCGGAGGGCGGCCGAATCCGGGTCCACGAACAGCACGAAGGCCTGGCACCGGCGGGCGAGGGCGAGCCCAACACCGCCCTCGCCGCAGCCCAGGTCCACCCAGATCCCCTCCGCGCCCGCGGCGAAGTCCGCTACATCGCGGGCCACCGTTTCATAGTAGTCCGGCAGGTCCAATGCTTTCGCCGCCGGCCGCTACTTGCCAGAGGACTTGGTGTCGGTCTCGCAGGGATGGACGGCCGTGTCGCCGTGGCACTCCTTGATCTGCTCCGGGGAACAGGTCTTGGGGTCCTTGCCCTTCTCGCACTTCTTGGTGGTCTCACACATGGTTTTCACCTCCTGGATTTTGGTTTGCGCGCGCCGGTGCGCTTGCAGGTCGGATTCCGGGATGCCGCGCCCTCCGGGGGGCCGGCGAGGGGACCGAGCCAGCCCTCTATCTGGGCCAGCGTGCGGCCCACGGCCCGGCGGGAGAGCGCGTAGTGGACGCGGCACCCTCGCCGCTCGCTCTCCACCAGCCCCGCCTCCCGCAGGATGCGGAGGTGCTGGGAGACCGCGGAGTGGGTGACGCCGAGGGCCTCGGCGAGCACCCCCACGCAGCGCGGCCCGTCCCGCAGCTGGCCGATGATGGCGACCCGGGTGGGGTCGGAGAGGGCCTTGAGCGCCCGCACCAGTTGCCGTTTGGCGGCTCCCGTTACCATTTAAGCAAATGCTAACGGATTTTCCCGCGCTCGTCAAGCGCGGGAAAATCGTCAGTAATCCCCCCGCCGCAGCGCCTATACCACGTCCATGAGGGTCATCGGGTGCCAGCCGTCCTTGCGCGCCTCCTGGATGGCGAAGCGGACCCGCGGCTCTCCGGTGGCGGGGTCCACGATGCCCACGTCGAGCTTGGCGGAGCCGCCGCGCTTGAGCCACTTCGGCAAGGTGAGCGTCTCCTGGAACCAGACGTGGCCGGGCAGCCACTTGCGGATGTCCCGCCGCGACTGGATCACCTCCTCCCGCTGGTTCTGGCGGAGGCGGAAGGCGAAGCGGTAGGGGCGGTAGATGGGCGCGACGCCGACGTTCTCCAGGGAGACCTGGATGCGTATCCGCTGGCCGGGCCTGGCCTCGAGGGGCAGAAGGAGCTGCCTGAGCACGAAGCGATAGCCCATGCGCTTGTTGAACTCCTCGATCTTGTCCGCCCACTCCTCGGGGATGTAGCACGACTTCGGCATGAACACGGAGATGTGGTAGCGGAGGCCCTGCTCGAGAATCCAGTCCACGTCCCAGCCCTGCTCGTACCAGTGCCCCACGGTCCAGCAGGTCTCGAAGGTGACGGGCGCGCGCTGCCAGGCGTCGAGCACTCCGTTGCGCACCACCTCCATGGGGTAGGCGTCGTACATGTGGTTCCAACAGAGCCCGTCAGGGACCACGCCCCGCCCATCGGTGCGCACATCGCCGAAGCAGTCGGCCCGCCAGCCGATGGGCCGGCCGGTGCCGGCCGCGTACTTGCATCCATGGGTGCCCAGCATGGAGAGGAGCTGGGTCTGCTTGAAGGAGCGGAGGTAGACGTCCACGATCTTGCGCGCGGTGGCCGGGGTGGAGTTGCCCCCTCCCTCTCCCCACGGGCCGCCATAGGCGACGTCGAATGATTCGAGATTTGGGTGGCCATCGAAGCGCCGGCCGAAGGCGCGGATGAACTCGGTCCAGTGCTTGATGTAGGTGGGGTGGTTGATGTCCGGCTCGCGGAAGCCGTAGGTGGTGGGCCTGCGCTGTCTCACCCCGCCCATCTCCCAGAACCACTCCGGCAGGTCGTCGCCGCAGTAGGGCTGCATGCGGACCTGAAGGGTCTGGCCGCGCTCCGCGGCGGCCTTGAGCGCGCCCTCGATGATGTCCCAGCGATACTTGCCCTTCTCCGGCTCTATCACCGCCCACCGCCAGCGGAGGTAGGCGATGGTGGTGTCCGAGTAGCGGCCGTTGTGCAGGCTGCCGCGGCGGGGCTTGAACTCCACGGGGGCCACCCGGTCGTCCCAGCGGTTGCCCTCGTAGAGTGGATCGCCGTTGAAGCGCTGAAAGGTAGTGGTTCCCTTGTGCGGATTGAGGAGGTACTCGTCGCTCTCCTTGGGCCTCACGCGCTGGATGGTCTGACCGGGCGCGAACCCTTTTCTCCATGTACTTCGCTTGCGGCAGTCAACGCCTTTGCGCATCATCGTCTCCTTGGTATCTCTTGCGCCGCTGCGGCGGCCTTGCCGCGGGCGGCTCACGCGAACCACCCCGCCGGCAGCCACTTCTGCGCCGCCGCGAGCATGTCCTCCAGGAGGGATGGGATTCGCGGGCGAATTGCTTGCCATCGTCCAGGCGACGTGCTACCTTGAAAAGAGGGACCGATGCGAGATGCCGGAGATTACCGAGAATAACATCTACCATATGGATTGCCTGGAGGGGCTGCCCCGGCTGGAGGGGGACAGCGTGGACCTGGTGGTCACAGATCCCCCGTTCGGCATAGAGTTCGGTCCGAGGCGCTCCAACTACAACAGAACGGGAGGCCGAGTCCTTACGGGTTACCAGGAAACGCCCGCCGGCGAATACCTTTCCTTCACCCTGGCCTGGATGCGGGAGTGTTTCCGGGTCCTGAAGGACACGGGGAGCATGTTCGTGTTCTCGGGCTGGAACAACCTGAAGGACATTCTCATCGCCTCGGACGAAGTCGGCTTCACCACCGTGAACCACATCATCTGGAAGTACCAGTTTGGAGTGTACTGCAGACGGAGATTCGTGACCTCTCACTATCATTGTTTGTTTCTCGCCAAAGATGACTCGAAGCGCAAGTTTTTCAACGATGTTCGCTTCAAGAAGGGGGACCGGACGGAGGACGGCGGCAGCATGCGCTATCGCGACATGGAGGACGTGTGGGTCATCAAGCGTGAGTACTGGCATGGGGACAAGAAGACGCCGACGAAACTGCCCGCCGAGCTGATCGAGAAAATCTTGGCGTATACGACAGAGCCGGGAGATCTGGTCTTGGATCCCTTCCTCGGTTCCGGCCAGGTGGCGGTGGTGAGCAAGATGCAGGGGCGGCGATACCTCGGATTCGAGATAGTGCGAGAGTATTACGAGTTCGCGCGCGAGCGGCTGGACAACGACGTATATCGGATCAAGGCGGAGCCGACGGACAAGGCGAAGGCGAAAACGCTGTCGTTGTTCGAGGGGGATGCGTCGTAATGAGCGTCCGCGAGCACGCGCGGGCCGTCGGCGCCATCTTGAAATCACAGCTGCCGGATTATTGGGACGGCAAGGCGGCGATTTTGGAGATGAAGGAGGGGGGAGGGCGCAATTGGCGCCAGATGGAATGGATAGGGTTCTACTTCCAGTTCTGGTGCGAGAAGCACCTGTCATCCCTGATGGACATCCCCGGGCCGAAATACGGGAACGCCAAATTCGATGCCTTCCTGGCCGTTCCGTGGGATTTCAAGGTTCACGCAATCAATACGAGCCCCCACAAAGTCATAGTGAACGACTTGGAGGCGGTTCGCCGGGCTCTGGCGGATTACGGAACCGTGGGGCTGATTCTGGCGCTGGGAGAAGTGGAATACAACGACGAGGCGAGGTCCTTCCAGGAGTGGCACCAGCGGTTGAAGGGTAAGGTGTCCGACTATGTCAAGGAGAGAATCCGACGGGGCGCGTGGTCGAGGTTGAGGAAGGTGTCTTTGTCATTACGGCAGATTTCCTTCCTGGCGATCACGCCCAAGACGCTGGACAAGTGCGGGTTCTTTCAGCTGGATTTCAGAAACGCGGACGGCAGCCCGCGCCGCGCCAAATTGTTGCTTGACCTGGAGAAGATTGACGACGAGATCGTTCATGTAGAGCAGTGGCCCTGAGCGCTCGCCGCCGTCCGCGTCTCCGGCCCCTCACGCGAACCACCCAGCCGGCAGCCACTTCTGCGCCGCCGCGAGCATGTCCTCCAGGAGGGAGGGGATGTCGTACATGTCGGTGACGTGGGGGCGAGGAAGAGTGAGTCAATGCGGCGGGGCATGAGTCTGCGGTCCCCAGAGCGGTTCCCGTCCGGCCATTATATCGGCCCCGCCCTGCAGCGTGCAAATCTTTCCCCCGCCGCATCGCCGTCAGATATTGCCGCCCCTTGCGGGCCATCCGCACGACCGAGGGCGCCGGTGGAGGAACCGGCCGCTGGTGATGTGCGGAGGCGAGTAGGAGCCTTCGGTGTGCTGCCAAGCCATTCAGTTGCCTTGGATGGCATCGAGGGCCTGCCGGGCGGCTGACCTTACCCAAGAGATAGGGTCATCGAGCAGCGCCGAGAGCGGCTCGACGGCGCGCTGGTCGCCGATCTTGCCCAGCGCCTCTGCCGCCGCGTTGCGCACATCGGAGTTTTTATCCTTGAGGGCGGCGATGAGCGGCTCGACGGCGCGCTTGTCGCCGATCTCGCCCAGCGCCTCTGCCGCCGCCCTGCGCACATAGAACTCTTCATCCCTGAGGGCGGCGATGAGCGGCTCGACGGCGCGCTGGTCTCCGATCTTGCCCAGCGCCCCTGCCGCCGCCCTGCGCACATCGGAGTCTTCATTCTTGAGGGCGGCGATGAGCGGCTCGACGGCGCGCTTGTCGCCGATCTCGCCCAGCACCTCTGCCGTCACCTCGCGCATAAAGGGATATTCATTCTTGAGGGCGGCGATGAGCGGCTCGACGGCGCGCTTGTCGCCGATCCTGCCCAGCGCCTCTGCCGCCGCCCTGTGCACAGGCCAGTCTTCATCTTTGAGGGCGGCGATGAGCGGCTCGACGGCGCGCTTGTCGCCGATCCTGCCCAGCGCCTCTGCCGCTCCCATGCGCACACGCCCGTCGAAATCATCGAGTGCCGCCACCAGTGCCTCGAGGGCACCATTACCTATCCCCGCGAAAGCCTTGACCGCTTCCTCGTACGGACTGGTCGGCACCTGCCGCTGCGTTGTAGTAAGCACCCCCGATGCACTCTGCTTTTCGGTGGTCACGGTCAACATCAGCGGGGTAGTGTCCTTGAAGGTCTCCATCAGAGCCAGCGTTGCGCCCTTGGCTTTTTCGCCCATCTTCCCAAGCCGGACCGCTGCGTGGGCCTTGTCGCCAGCTTCCCCTGTGCGAAGGATCTTTATCTGTTCCTTCACGTCCTCGGGCGCCTCGGCCTCCCACTTCAGCAGATCGGCCTTCAGCGCGGGGTCCTTTTCGAGAAACGAGAGCTCCGCGCCTCCAGCTCCTCGGACGCATAAGCTCATAGCCGCCACAACCGCCAGAAACGCCAACAGCTTTATTGTGACCATAATCGCGCTCTCCTCGTCGGATGGACCAGCGCCGGAAGCTGCCCCACCGGTCCTTGGTCCTTTTTCCTGCCCGCCTGGGGCGGTAAGCCAACCTTCCGTTTCCTGCTTTTCAACGCCTCGCGGTGGGAACCTGCCCCGGAATGGTCGAAAAAGGCCGGCAGGCGGCACGGTGGCGACCGGCCCCTTCTTACCGGCCGGTCTTTCCGCCGCGAACTGGCGCGGCCCTCGGCCCTCTCACGCGAACCACCGCGCCGGCAACCAGTTCTGCGTCGCCGCGAGCATGTCCTCCAGGAGGGAGGGGACGTCGTACATGTCGGTGACGTGGGGGTCGAGGAAGAGGGCCTGGCGGGCGGCGTCGCGGTCGCAGTCCATCGCGGCGCGGATGCTGAGCTCGTGGATGGTGGTCCAGCGCTGCACCAGGGAGTGCGCGGCCGGGGGCAGGGTCACCTGCTCGCCGGTGACTTTGCTGCCGGCCACCGTTACCATCACCTCCACGCAGGCGTCCCGCGGGAGGCCGCGGAGCCACTCGCCGGTGTTGAGCAGGTTGAGCGCGCGCGTGAAGGGCTCGCCGGTGAAATAGGACCAGAGCAGCTCGTGGGCGTGTTCGGTGGTGAGGAGATGCAGGTCGCCGACCGGCCCCGGCCCGTAGGCCCAGTCGAGGAT
>WFSF01000038.1 GCA_015486155.1 Armatimonadota bacterium | reverse complement strand
GCGCGGAGGGAGGATAGGGAACCTCACGAATCAGCGGTGTGTACTGGGCCATGAGATCCCTCGATACCACTTGAAACGCTCAGGGAAAAGCATGTGTTCTTCCTTCGACCAGAGCAGGAATCGACAACCTGATGGCGACCACAATCCCGCCCGGAATGTTGCTGTAATTATGCGTGAAAGGGATCACCGCTCTTCAGGACGTACTTCCATCGGCAGACGAGAGAGGATTTCAGCAAGGGCCGCGGTCGCAACCTCCAAAGCCTCGTTTGTTTCATCATGTGTGGGAGGCGCGTCTGGTCCCGGATAGCGGAATCTCCACGCGTATTCGGACAACGGCGCCGCCCGATCGACCAGAGAACCCAGGGTTCCGTCAATAGCGACGCACTGGCGTCCTAGTTCCTCCAAGCTGTGTGTCTTACGGAATGCCACATCGTGCCACGTGAGGAACGCCTTGAACAGTTTCTCGACGGCCTGCTGACAGTGAAAGAGCGCATCCTCACGCAGTGGCGGTGAGGCAACTAGTACGTGGCGGGCAGCGTCCAGGTCCAGTCTCGCCCGCGTGAGCCACCCTGCAGTATCTGCCCTCCGCGCTTCCTCAGGCTGCATACAACAGCCTCCCCCTTTGTTCCACCTCGTGGGCGAGCGATGCCCGGAGAGGGCGACGGGCCTCGAAGTCGGCGCGGGTCCAAACGAGCACATCGGCTGCGGTCCCCGTCCCCCGCAGGGCCTCGTACGCGGGCCGGCTCCGGCGTAGAGATGCCGGTGCATCATCCGACACGACCACCAACAAATCATAATCACTGTCGGCCGTCGTCGTATCCTTGGCGCGGGATCCAAACAGGTAGATGCGGTCCGGATGATAGGCGGCGACGAGTCGCCGCACGATATCCTCCAGGATCGGGTCATTTGTATGTGTTTCCGGCCGATGCGACTTGACGGGCATGACGCCACCTCATCCATGGACGAAACGGCGGTTCAAGTGTATCTGATAGCGCGGCCTGAGGCAAGCCTCTACCGTTCCTTTTCCTCCCCCGGCAGCTCCACCACCATCCCGTCCTGTGCGGCGATCACCTCCACCCCCGTCTCCCGGCTCAGCCGCGCCGCGATGGTGTGCGGCTTGGCCTTCCACATGGTCATGCCGAAATGGGTGAGGACGGCCTTCTTCGGCCGCATCTCTTCGATCAACCGCCTGGCGTCGGGCGCGGAGAGATGATAAATATCGCGCTTCTCCAGCAGCACCACGTTCATCACGACCAGGTCCGCGCGGTAGTGTTCGGCGAGCGCCGGGAAATAGCGCGTGTCCGCGATATACGACCACCGGCAGCCGGGGGACTCGAACAGCAGCCCGAACACCTCTCCGGGGTGGTCGTGCCGGACGGGGGCGGTGACGCGGACCTCCCCGATTTGATGCGAGAAACCCTCTTCTATCACCAGGCATTCGGTGACATATTCCCGCAGGTAGCGCAGGATGACCGGGTCCCCCTCATAGGCGTCCCGCGGGGCCAGCACCAAGCCGTGCCGGTTGAATCCGCCCGTGGTCATCGCCTCGATCATCACGTTCACATCGGCCGAGTGATCGAGGTGCTTGTGGGAGAGGATGACGGCGTCCAGTTTGGTGGCGTCGAGTTTTCGTTTCGCCGCCTGCACCAGGGCTCCCGGGCCTGGGTCCACGTGCAGGCGGACGCCGGCCTGCTCGATCCACAGGCCGCCGGACGCGAGATACTGCTTCGACACCAACACCCGGGCCCCGCCGGTGCCCAGGAAGATAATCCGGTTCACGTTGCGATCACCTTGACACCCCGATTTCTCCCCACTATACTCGCGGCCGGTCCTATGCTCAAGTTTGGTCAACCCCGAAACGCCTACGAGTTGCTGGGTCTCCCCCGCAGCGCCACCTCCACCCAGGTGCGCACGCGCTTTCGCCAATTGGTGCGGGGTTACCAGAAAGACCTGCCCACCAAGGAACTCCTCAAGGACGAGAAGTTTCGTCAGTGGGTGAACGCCTACCTTCAGCTCACCGGACCGGATCGGCGGGAATACGACCGCCGCCTGCGCCAAAGGAGAGGTCGGGAGGAGGCCGCGGACCTCATCAGCGCCCTGAGCGAACCCCAGCTGATGCTGCTGGAGGCGGAGGCCGCGCTGGTGCGGCGCAAACTGAAGGAGGGGACCGAGCTGGCGAAGGCCGCGCTCAAGCAGGATCCCAAGAACGCCGGCGGGTACGCGTTGCTGGGGGACCTGCTGCGGGAGCAGGGCAAGTACAACGACGCCCTGACCATGTACAACTACGCCATCCAGTTCGACCCCAACAACCGGCGCTACTGGCAACTGCTCCAGGAGGTGACCGCGCTCCGGGAGGGAAAAGCGCTCCCCCGGCGCTACCGCTCGACCCGCCCCACCATCTTCAACCGCCCTCCCATCGCCTGGTTCGCCATCATCCTCACCATGGTCCTGGTGGGGCTCACCATGGTGCTGTCCCGTCAGTACTGGGGAGAGCCGTGGCTGTTCCACATCCCCAAGAGTCTCATCATCGTGGCGGTGGCCGACGGATTCGTGCTGGGGCTCATCCTGGCGGGGACTTCCGCCATCGGCCCCTTCGACGACGAACTCGTATCCTACAGCATCTCCGGCTTCGGGCCCAACATGACCCCGGTAGGCCTTTTCGTGATCGCTCCCGGCGTCGTCTTCTTCTGGCTGGCCCCCGTGTTCTACGCGGTGTGCGCCCTCCTGGACGAGCACGTCTCCCTCTCGGTGGTGATCGCTCTCGGCTGCTGCGGAGCCCTGGACCTCGCGCTCGGCGCGCTCGCGCCTCCGGAGGCGCGCAAGGCCGTCTACGCGCTGGGGGGCAATTTCGTGTTCTTCGGCTTCCTGTGGGGCTGGATGTTCGGGAGCATCCGCAGGCGGGTGTTCGAGTATTAGTCCAGCCTGTTCAATTCCTCCTCGAAGGCGCGCAGCGCCTCCTCCCCGAACAGGACGAATTCCACCAGCTCGAGCGTCGTCCCCTCACGAATGTGCTCCACGGTCTCCGCGATCATGATGTGGGCGCACTCGGTGAGCGGGAATCCCCCCACTCCGGTGCCGAGCGCGGGCAGCGCGATGCTCTTCAGGCCGAGCTCCTTCGCCTTCGCCAGCGCGTTTCGGCAGGCCGCGCGGATTTGATTGCGTCCGGTGCGCAGGTCCTGGGCCATCACCGCCGCGTGGATGATACAGCGCGTCGTCTTCAATCGGCCCGCGCCGGTGACCACCACCTGCCCCACCTCTGCGGGGCCCTTGGCGACCGCCTCCCGCTCGATCTCCTCGCCGCCCTTGCGCTTGATCGCGCCGGCGACGCCCGAACCCATCCAGAAGTGGTTGTTCGCGGCGTTCACCAGGGCGTCCACCTCTCGCTCGGTGATATCTCCGCTGACCGCGCGAACGGTCACTCCATTGACTTGCTTCTCCACCATCTTCACACCTCCGCCTCGCTCTTCCCGCAATAGTACACTGGGCGCGGCGGTAAACCTTTTCGTTTGCCGCGGCCCTATGTTATACTCCCCCGCGATGAACGCGATGACGCTTTTTCCTCGGCCAAAATATGTAATTGTGATCATGGACGGCGCGGCCGACGAGCCGCAGCCGGACCTGGGCGCGCGCACCCCCCTCCAGGCGGCGCACACCCCCAACTGCGACCGGATCGCACGAGAGGGCTTCTGCGAGCTGGTGAAGACCATCCCGGACGAGATGGAGCCGGGCAGCGATATCGCCACTCTCTCCATCCTGGGCTACGATCCGCGCCGCTACCACACCGGCCGCGCCCCCCTGGAGGCGGCCAGCCTGGACGTGCCCCTCAACCCGGACGACGTGGCCTTCAGGTGCAATCTCGTCACCTGCGACGGGACCACCCTGATCGACTACTCGGCCGGGGAGATACCCACCCCGGAGGCGCGCGTGCTCATCGAATTGCTCGACGAGAAACTGGGCGACCGGCGGCGGCAATTCTATCCCGGCGTCTCCTACCGGCACATCATGGCCGCGCGTCATGCCTCCCCGGCCGTCCGCACCACTCCCCCCCACGACATCATCGGCCGACCCATCGAGCCCCATCTCCCGGTGGGAGACGGAGATTCCGCCCTCCGCCGGCTGATGTTCGACTCCCTGGAGCTGCTCGACTCCCACGACATCAACAAGCGCCGCCGCGACCAGGGAAAGAACCCGGCGAACATGATCTGGCTCTGGGGGCAGGGCCGGCCCTGTCTCCTGCCGGCGTTTCCGGTGGAGAGAGGAATGCCGGGCATGGTGATCGCCGCCGTGGACCTGGTGCGGGGGGTGGGCAAGGCGGCCGGGCTCTCCGCCCCGCGGGTGCCGGGGGCCACCGGCAACCTGGAGACCGATTTCGCGGCCAAGGGACGGGCCGCGCTCGCCGGGCTGGAGCAGGTCCCCTTCGTCTTGGTCCACGTCGAGGCCCCCGATGAGGCCTCCCATCAGGGCAGCCCGGACCGCAAGGTGTGGGCGATCGAGCAGGTGGACCGGTACGTGATCGGGCCCCTCTTCGAGCATGTGCGCAGCCTCGGCAAGGCCAGAATCATGGTCCTCGCCGACCACTACACCAAACTGTCCACCCGCACCCATGCGCGGGAGCCCGTTCCGTTCGCGGTATGGGGAAAGGGCACGGACGCCGCGGAGGCATTCGATGAGATCAACGCAAAAGAAAGCGGCCGCTTCATCGAGGAGGGCTGGCGCATCCTCGACCTCTTCCTCCACGATTAGGCGTCGCTTCCTGGAGCGCGTGGCCTCCACCATCCGCGCCCATCGCATGATCCAACCGGAGGAGACCGTGCTCGTGGCCCTCTCCGGGGGGCCCGATTCGTGCGCGTTGTTGCACGCCCTCTGCCGCCTGCGGAAGCGGCTTTCCTGTCGGGTGGTCGCGGCCCACGTGCACCACGGCCTGCGGGGGAAAGACGCGGACGCGGATGCCGAACACGCGGCCGCGCTGGCCGAGGCGCTCCACGTTTCGTTTCACCTCTCCCGCGTTGATGTCCGCGCCCATGCCCGGAAGGGCAAACTCTCCCTGGAGGCCGCCGCCCGCGAGCTGCGATACCGGCAGCTGGCCGAGGCCGCGGCCGAGATGAAAGCCGACCGCATCGCCACCGGCCACACCGCGGATGACCAGGCGGAAACGGTGCTCCTCAATCTCCTGCGGGGGGCCGGCGGAGACGGGCTGACTGGCATCTGGCCGGTGCGCGGCGACATCATCCGCCCCTTGCTGGGCGTCACTCACGCCGAGGTGCTAGACTACTGCCGGGCCTGCGGCCTCTCCCACCGCACCGACGCCTCCAACGCGGACCTGCGCTTCTCCCGCAACCGCATCCGCCACGAGGTGCTGCCCCTGCTCAAAACCCTCCAGCCGGAGGTGGTGCCGGCGCTCTGCCGCACCGCCTCTCTGCTGCGGGAGGACCGGGAGGTGCTGGAGCCGCTCTCCGGTGCGATCCTCGACCGCCTCAGCGACTACGCCCCGGCCGGGCTTTCCCTCTATCTCTCCGACCTCGACGCCCTGCCGCTCGGCCTGCGGAGGCGCGTGATCCGCGCCGCCATCGCGCGGGTGAGGGGGGACCTCGACGGAGTGGACATGGAGCGGGTGGATGCGGTGGTGCGGCTGGCCGGGGAGGGGCGCGCCGGCAAACGGGTGGAACTGCCCGGCGGGCTGACTGCGAAGCGGTCCTATGACGTGCTCATCTTCTCCATGGCGAAGCGCGTCAAAGCCTCGCTCTCCAGCCAACGCACCCTCCCGGTGCCGGGGACGCTGGACCTGCCGGAGGTGGGCCTCCGCCTCACCGCGCGCCGCTTCCGCTCCCTCAAGGTCCGCGATGACCGCAATCAGGCGGCCCTGGATGAGGCGAAACTCACCCTGCCGCTGCTGGTGCGCGCCCGCCGGCCGGGAGACCGCTTCGTTCCGCTGGGCATGAAAACAGAGAAGAAACTTCAGGACTTTTTCGTGGATGCGCAGGTGCCGCGGGAGGAGCGCGCCCGCGTTCCTCTGGTGTTGTCGGGAGACGAGATCGTGTGGGTGGTGGGCCATCGCATCAGCGACCGCTACAAGGTTACCGGCAAGACGCGGAGAACCGTGCGCCTGAAGGTTACACCCCTGGAATCGACATCGGAGGCACGCCATGCCGGAACGCAGTGAGATGGAGGAAAAGCAGCGCCGCGTCGAGGAATTCCTGGAGGCGGGCGGATACGACGCTCTGTTGCTCGCCCGGTCCGACAATTTCGCCTGGTTCTCCTGCGGCGGGCAGTCGTTCATCGCCCTCGCCTCGGAGACGGGCGCGGGCGCGCTGCTCATCGAGCGCGGCCGCAAGGTGCTCATCACCAATGCGATAGAGCGCGGCCGGCTGCTGGACGAGGAGCTGCCCGGCTGGGACATCTGCGAGGACATCAGCCCCTGGGTGGACGACGGGCTCGACAAGGCCCTGGCGCGGCTGGCGAAGGGCAAGCAGGTGGCCTCCGACGTGCCGGCGGCCGGGGCCGTCGCCTGCCCGGCGGAGATCGCCCGGCTGCGCTGGTCGCTCACGCCGGAGGAGGTGGACCGCTACCGGGCCCTCGGCCGCGAGGTCGGGGAGGCGATCGGCGCGGCGGCCATGGCCGCGGAGCCCGGGATGACGGAGTACGAGGCGGCCGGCATCCTCTCCCAGCAGTGCTGGTCGCGGGGCATTCAGCCCATCGTGGTGTTGGTGGCGGCCGACGAGCGCATCCGCAAGTACCGCCACCCCATCCCCACCGCGAACCCCATCCGGGAGACCCTGATGCTGGTCATCTGCGGCCGCCGCCATGGGCTCATCGTCTCCGCCACCCGCATGGTCTGCTTCGGCCCCATCCCGGAGGAACTGAGGCGGAAACACGACGCGACGGTGCAGGTGGACGCGGCCTACATCTCGCACACCGTCCCCGGCCGTCGGGTGGGGGACGTATTCCACGCCGGGCTGGAGGCCTACGCCGAGCACGGGTTCGGGGAGGAATGGAAACTCCACCACCAGGGCGGCCCCACCGGCTACGCCCCCCGCGACTACCGCGCCACCGCGGCCAGCGAGGAGAAAGTGCTCCCCAATCAGGCCTTCGCCTGGAACCCCTCCATCACCGGCACCAAGTCCGAGGACACCATCATCGCCACCCCCGAGGGCCCGGAGATCATCTCCGCCTCTCCCGGCTTCCCCGCCATCGAGGTGAAGGCGGGGGATTTGACCCTGGCGCGGCCGGATATCCTGCCGCGGTAGAGTCTGAATCTCCGCATCATTGATTCTGCAAGCAAACAGGATGGGAAAAAGATGAACTTCATCGTGATCGTATCCGACACTTTCCGCCGCGACCACCTGGGCTGTTGCGGCAACGACTGGATTCACACCCCCAACCTCGACCGGCTCGCCGCCGAGTCGGTGGTCTTCGACCAGGCGCGGACGGCCTCTTTTCCCACCGTCCCCAATCGCCGCGATGTGCTGACCGGGCGCTTCACCTTCACCTACTGCGACTGGGCCCCCCTCCCGCCGGACGAGGTGGTGATCGCCGAGGTGATGGGCAAGGCGGGCTACACCACCATGATGATCCTGGACACCCCGCACATCGTCGCCCACGGCTACAACTTCTCCCGCGGCTTCCAGGGCTGGGAGTGGATCCGGGGGCAGGAACATGACGAGTGGCGCACCAGCCCCAAGGATCCCCCGCTTCCCTGCGCCCCCGAGAAACTGCGCCGCCCCTTCACCACCGTGAAGCAATACCTGCGCAACGTCTCCGACCGAAAATCGGAGGAGGACTACTTTGCGCCCCGCACCATGAGGTCCGCGATGCGGTGGCTGGAGGAGAACCGGGACAGTCAGCCCTTCTTTCTCTACGTGGACACCTTCGACCCGCACGAGCCCTGGGACCCGCCCCAGTGGTACGTGGACCTCTACGATCCGGGCTACGAGGGCGAGGAGGTGATCTACCCGAACTACGCGCCCTGCGACTACCTGAGCGAGGCGGAGCTGAAACACGCGCGTGCGCTCTACGCGGGTGAGGTGACCCTGGTGGACACCTGGGTGGGCCGGCTTCTCGACCGCGTGGACGAGCTCGGCCTCCGGGACGATACCATGGTCATCTTCACCACCGATCACGGCTTCTACCACGGAGAGCATGGGCTGATGGGAAAATCCATCATCGCCGAGGAGTTCTCCTGCGCGGTGCCGCTCTATGACGAGGTGGCGCGCATCCCGCTGATGATCCGCATGCCGGGCGTGGAGCCGCGGCGGGTGGACGCCTTCGCCCAGCCGCCGGACCTGATGCCCACCATCCTGGAGCTGGCGGGTGTGGAGACGCCGGAGACCGTTCAGGGGACTTCCCTGGCTCCCGTGTTGCGGGGCGAGAAGGAGCAGATCCGATCCCTGGCCCTCACCTCCTCCTCCATCATCTACGGCGTGGGCGCGCGGCGGTTCACCAGCATCACGGACGGCGAGTGGACCCTCATCTACCCGGGCGCGCGCTTCGACCCCGGACAGGCCGCTGTTACCGCCATCGTGGACAGCATCCGCCGCATCGAGAAGGCCGCCTATCCGGGCGCGGGCGGGCCGGAGCTGTATCACCTGCCCAGCGACCCCGGCCAGACCAAGAACGTGCTCGCCGAACATCCCGACGTCGCGGCGCGCCTCCACGAGCAACACGTGCGTGTGCTCGAGGACTTGGGCACGCCGGAGGAGTACTTGGAGAACCGCCGCGCGCTCGTCACCGAGCAGAGCGAATAGGAGGGGCGGAGATGGCGGCATTCACCACGCGCCCGGTGATCATGGGAACCCACGGGGTGGTGGCCGCGGGCCACTACCTCGCGGCCCAGGCGGGGCTGCGGATGCTGGAGCAGGGGGGCAACGCGGTGGACGCGGGGGTGGCCGCCGGGTTCGCGCTCGCGGTGCTCAAGCCCCACGACAACGGCATCGCCGGCGAAGCGCCTATCCTGGTGTACCCGGCGGAGCGCGGGCGGCCGTTCGCGGTCAACGGCAACGGGGCCGCGCCGGCCGCGGCGACGCTGGACAAATTCCGGGAGCTGGGCGTCGAGCTGATCCCCGGGGACGGATTTCTGCCCGCGGTGGTGCCGGCCGCGGTGGACTCATACCTCACCGCGCTCGCCCTGTTCGGCACCATGCCCCTCGCGGAGGTGATCGCGCCCGCGCTGGAGCTCGCCCGCGAGGGGTTCGCGGTCTACCCCCGGCTGCACGAGGCGATGAAGAAGAACCTAGCGCGCTGGCGGGAGCGCTACCCGAGCACCCTGGCGGTGTTCGCGCCCGGCGGGCGCGTGCCCGCGGTGGGCGAGATCCTGCGCCAGCCGGACTGGGCGAACACCTTCGAGGCGCTCGTCGCGGCCGAGCGCAAGGCGGCCCGCCGGGGCCGCACGGCCGCGCTGCGCGCCGCGCGCGACGTGTTCTATCGGGGCGAGATCGCCCGCGAGATAGTGAGATTCGCCCGCTCCACGGAGGTGATGGACGCCAGCGGAAAGCCGCACGCGGCCCTGCTCACCGAGGACGACTTCGCCGCCTACTCGGCGCGGGTGGAGGACCCGGTGAGCGCCGACTACCGCGGTCTCACCGTCCACAAGTGCAACACCTGGTGCCAGGGCCCCGTCTTTCTCCAGCAGCTCCGGCTCCTGGAGGGCTTCGACCTGGCGGAGATGGGGCACAACACCCCGGAGTACATCCACACCGTCATCGAGTGCGCCAAGCTCGCCTTCGCCGACCGGGAGGCGTACTACGGAGACCCGCAGTTCGTGGAGGTGCCCCTGGGCCGCCTGCTGTCGCGGGAGTACGCCGACGAGCGCAGGCGGTTGCTGGACATGGAGCGCGCCTCCCTGGAGGACCGGCCGGGCGAGGGCGCGCCCAGCCGGCCGCGGAAAACGCCCGCGGGCGACGCGGGGCCGGAGGCGTGGCCCACCATGGACTGCGGGGACACCACCCAGCTGGACGTGGTGGACCGCTACGGCAACATGATCTCCATCACCCCCAGCGGCGGCTGGTTCGCCACCTCCCCGGTGATCCCCGGACTGGGCTTCCCCCTGGGCACGCGGGGGCAGATGTTCGTGCTGGATGAGGGGCATCCCAACCGCCCCGAGCCGGGCAAGCGGCCGCGCTCCACGCTCACCCCGTCGCTCGTGACCAAGGGCGGGCGGCCGTGGATGGTGTTCGGGACGCCGGGCGGCGACTGCCAGGATCAGTGGACCCTTCAGTTCTTCCTCAACTACGTGGACCACGGCATGGACCTGCAGGCGGCGATAGACGCGCCCACCTTCCACTCCATGCACTTCCGCAACTCGTTCTACCCGCGTGAAGCGCGGCCGGGCGTGATGGCCGTGGAGGGCAGGATCCCGGAGTCCGTGCGCCGGGCGCTGGAGGCCAAGGGGCACACCGTCGAGGTCGTGGGCGACTGGGTGAACGGCCAGGTGTGCGCGGTGCGCTTCGACCCCGACACCGGCCTCATCTCCGGCGCCGCCTCCCCCCGCGGAGAATCCTACGCGGCCGGCCGGTGAACCGTCCTCCAAATGGTCGCGCCGGGGACACAAGGGCGCCTTTCGCCGACGGGAAGGAGGCCGCGCGGGGCCGAAGATGGACAGCATCCGCCGCCTCCCTGCGACCAGGTCGCGCGCAACCGAGAGTGCGCGGGGGAGGAATGTCCCTTCTTCCCGCGCCCCTAGTCGGCGCTTGCCTTGCTGTCCGCGAACTGCCCGTTTCGGGCAAAAAACGCCACCATAAAAACCACGTAAGTTACGGTATTTTCCGCCAAAAGGGTTGACAGCGCCTGTTATAATAT
>WFSF01000037.1 GCA_015486155.1 Armatimonadota bacterium | reverse complement strand
GGGCTGGGCGGCCCCGGGGGGCACCTCTATGATGCGGGTGGTGCGGTCCTCGACCTTGCCCTTGAGCGCCTCCAGGAAGTCGCGGAGGCGGGCGGCCACGCGGCCGTGAATGGTGTCCGGCCGGCTGGGATCGCCCGCGGGAACTCCGGTGAGCAACTCGATCCCCTCGTCCACGTGGCCGATCGCCCAGATATGGAATCGCCCCTCCTCCACCGCCTCCACCACCTCGGGCTTGAGCATCAGGTTCTTGACGTTCTGGCGGGGGATGATGACCCCCTGTTCTCCGGTCATTCCCTTCAATTTGCAGACGTGGAAGAAGCCCTCGATCTTCTGGTTCACCCCGCCCACGGGCTGCACGTTTCCGTTCTGGTCCACGGAGCCGGTGACCGCGATGTCCTGGCGCAGAGGCGCGCCGGAGAGACCGGAGAGAATGGCGAACAGCTCCGCGCAGGAGGCGGAATCCCCCTCCACCAGCTCGTAGGACTGCTCGAAGCACACGGTGGCGGAGAGTGAAAGCGGCGTGGTGGAGGCATAGCGCCCGGTGAGATAGCCGGTGAGGATCATCACCGCCTTGTTGTAGATCTCCCCGCTCAGGCGGGCCTCCCGCTCGATGTTCACCACCCCGGCGCGGCCCGGCGTCACCTGGGCGGTGATGCGGGAGGGCCGGCCGAACTGATAGTCGCCGAGATCGATCACCGCCAGTCCGTTGGCCTGGCCGACCTTGGAGCCCGTGATATCGAGGAGGATGTCGCCCCGGCGGATGAATTCCAGGAGCCGGTCCTCGATGCGCCGGGAGCGGTATTCCTTTTGCTCCAGGGCGCGCGCGATGTGCGAAGGCTCGATCAGCTCCGCTCCCTCCTGTTCCGCCCAGTGGTTGGCCTCGTCCAGAAGGTCGGCGATGGCCGCGAAGCGGGTGGTGAGCTTTTCCTGGTCGGCCGCGAGCCGGATGCCGTGCTCCATCACGCGCGCGACCGCTTCCTTGGTAAGGTGGCGAAGTTTGTTCTGGCGGCAATAGGTGGCGATGAACCCCGCATACTGGCGGCAGGCCTCCTTGCCCCCGGGCATGTCCACCTCGAAATCGGCCCTCGCCTTGAACAGCTTGCCGAACTCCTCATCGTATTGATAGAGCAGATAATAGAGCAACGGAGATCCGATCAGGATGACCTTGACGTCGAGGGGAATCGGCTCCGGGCGGAGGCCGGCCGCGGGCACGGGGGTCCACTGCTCCCCGATGTTCTCGATGGTGAGTTCGCGGCTGCGCAGGGAGCGTTTCAGCGCCTCCCAGGCGAAGGGGCTGACCAGCACGTCGAACACCTGGAGAATGAGAAAGCCTCCGTTCGCGCGGTGCAGGGCGCCGGGCTTGATCAGGGTGAAATCGGTGACCGCTCCCCCCTGCATGGGCCGGTACTCGATACGCCCGTGAAGATTGTAGTAAGTGGGGCTGTGCTCCTGCACCACGGGCGCGCCGCGGTTGGGGTCATTGGTGACCAGTACGTTCACCTGGTAGCGGGTGGGGATGGCGTCCGCGGCCGGCGAATCCGCCTGCTCCGCGGCGCGCAGCTCGTTTCGAAGCGAGACGATGTCCTCGGCCATGCGTTCCACGTGGCGGACCGCCGCGGGACTCTCGCTCCATTTCTCCTTCAGCTCCTCCACTCTGGACTCGATGGCGGACAGGGCGACCTGGCGGTCGAGCTCCTCCAGGCGTCGGCGGGATTCCCGCTCCAGCTGGCGGGCCTGATTCATCGTGTCCGCGATCTCCTCCCGCAGCCGCTGCATGGCGGACTCGATCTCGTCCTTGCGCTCCTGGGGCAATTCTTCGAATTGTTCCCTGCTCATCGGCTGGCCGTCGGCCAGCGGGACGGTCACGAGCCCCATCGGGGTGGCCTGGATGGCGAAGCCCTGGGAGCGGGCGCGGTCCTCCAGCGCGCGCAACAGGCGGTTGCGCTCCGCCTGCACAGCGCCGACCGCCTGCTCCTTTTGTTGCTCGTAGGCCTCGCTCTCGAAGGCGCGCACCAGCTCCTGTCTGCAGGAGCGAATGAATTCCTCCACATCCTTGGCGAAGGCGGGCGCGCGCCCCGCCGGCAGCCGAAGCGCGATGGGCTGCCGGGGATCATCGAAATTGTATAGATAGCACCAGTCATCCGGGGCCGGCTTCCGGGCGGCCGCCTCCCGGGCGCGGGAGAGGATGGTGAACTTGCGGCCGGTGCCGGTGGGGCCGGCCACGTAGATGTTGTAACCCTGGCGCCGCATCGCCAGGCCGAAGTCGATGGTGGCGAGCGCGCGTTCCTGCCCCACGCTGCTGGGGAGGTCTGGAAGCTCCGCGGTGGTCTCGAATCCCAGCCATTCGGCCTGGCAGTGGGCGCGAAGTTGTTCGACGGCTACTTTCAGTTCCTCGGTTTCCACGGTTCTCTCCTGGAGAAGACCTTGCGCCGGCGCGAGGCGAGCGGCGCGGTCCTTGCGCAACCGTCCCATGGCTTCGTCGAGATCAAGCCTGCCTCCTCTCCTGGGTGGCGCGGGAACCGGACATGGCGGGCCAAGCAAGGCGCGAAGAAAAAGATGGGGAGGCCGCGAACTTTCCCGCGGCGGGAAGCATCTATAACCAGTGGATATGAAGCATTCCTGAAAAGGCCGGTTCCGGCCCGGGCGCTGGACAGAACGCGACATCCCCCTCAGCGCGACTGCTCGGGCCGGAGCCGGCTCCATTTTCTTCCTCGTCCCCATTTCCTCTGCGCCACCCCGCGCGACCACGGCCGCGCAGGTATCGGGGCCAGAGGGCAGAATCTGAACCGCTAGTCCTCGTAGTCCTCGACTGGAGAGAAAAATGGGCAAATGGATATGGATAACCCTGATGCTGCTCGCGGGCGCGGTCTCCTCCGCCCAGGCTGCGGATCAGCGCCTGCTGTTGGGATTCGAGACCAAGGCGGAGATGGAATCCGTGGAGATCAAGTCCGGCGGGGGCGCGCTCTCGACCGAACACGCGACCCAGGGCCGCTATTCCCTCCGGGTTCCCGCCGACGACTATCTCATCTTCTTTCACCTTCCGCGCGATTGGAGCGGCTATGACGCCCTGGAGGCCGATGTCTACTGTGATGTGACCCAGCCGATGTCGCTCTACGTGCTGATCGGGGACGAGGCGTGGCAGAACAAGTCGACCTACTGGAACCGGTACAACGGAAACCTGTCCTTGCGCCCCGGCCCCAACACCATCTCCATTCCGCTGGGCGGGCTCTATCGAGGGGAGGCGGGGTCGCGGTTCAACGACCTAAAAACGAACATCGATCCGTCCCGCATCGTGCGGCTGGACCTGGGATTCAAGCCCACCGGCGATGAATCCGGCCGCGTTTACCTGGATAATCTCCGGCTGGTGCGCTGGTCGCGGCCGGCCTCGGTGCGGGCCTTCGACTTCGGGCCGGCGGGACAGTCGCTCGGCGCGGGGTTCACGCCGGTCTCACCGGAGGACGCCTATACGCCGCAGCGCGGCTGGGGCTGGGAGCAAGGCGCTTCCCCGGGCCGGGCCTGGGATGTCACCTTCCCCACCCGTCTGCTCCAGGACAGCATCGACTTCGGGGACGCCGGCTTCCAGGTGGACCTACCCAACGGGAAGTACCGCGTGGTGGTGTTCTTCGAGGGATTGGGTTATTGGTCCGGAGAGCAGGCGAGGTATACCGAGCGAGTGCTCTACGGGCGCGGCTGGAAGGTGGTGGAGAACGGCGGGAAATGGGGGAAATTGGACTATATCTGTCATTTCCAGGACACCGAGCCGGTGCCGGGCGCGGACCTGTGGGATGTGTACATGAGTTACCTGTTCCGGCCGGTGACCGGGGAGGTGACTGTAACCGATGGGCAGTTCGAGCTGAAAGTGCGGGCCGACGGCCCCAACGCCCGGCGGGTGGCCGCCCTGATCCTGTATCCGGCGGGCGCGAAGGACGCGGAGAAATGGGCGGTGGAGGCGCTCTTCAAGCAACGGGACGAGTTCCGGGCGCGCGCGGTGGAGCTGCCCCTGCCCAAGACGAAAAACCCCGCGCCGGTCACCCCCGAAGACAGGGACCGGGGATACCAGTTGTTCCTGCCGCGGATCGAGGATACGGTCTACTTCTCCACCCAACCGCGGCGGGATCAGCTGGGGGATGTGTTGCAAACGTCCGCCGCCCAGGGGGAGAGGCGCTCCCTAACGGTCGCCATCAGGCCGCTTGAGGACCTCGGCGAGGCTGAGCTGGAGGCGTCCGATCTGCGGGGAGAGGCGGGCGTCATCCCCAGATCTCGCATCACCGTATCCGTGGTGCGCCACCTGCCCACGCGGGGGCTGGGGACCCTGATGTATCGCATCACGCCGAGATATCTCGTCGCGGCCTCTAAAGTAAACCTGCCCAAGGACCTCACCCGGCAGTTCTGGCTCACGGTGGAGGTCCCGGAGGACGCGGCGCCGGGAGAATACCAGGGCAAGTTCACGATTCACCTCGGAAGCGGGGTTGCGACAGTTCCCATCCGGCTGCAAGTGCTTCCCTTCAAGCTGGAGGAGGCCGACTTCCTCTCGGGATTCTGGGACATCCGCCCGGATCTTCCTTTCGACGGCCCGCCCTATGACGCCATCCAGGCCGCGGTGTTCAGGGCCTTCCGGGAGCGGGGGTTCACCTCGTTCAGCGGGGGCCCGCCCATCCGCTTCCTGGGGTTGGACGGGTCCGGTCACCCGGTGATGGATTTCGCCGCTGCGGACAAGTTCATGGCCCAGGCCAAGGCGGCCGGGTTCCGGTGGGAGTTCAACAATTACGGCGGGTTCGTGATCCAGGGGCTCTACGACATCTACGACTACACCAAGGGCCAAACGGGAGCCGCGCTGGAGAAGAAGTACGGGCTGCCGTTCGAGGAGATCGCGCGGCGGGTATGGACGGCGGTCGAGGAACACGCAAAGGAGCAGCACTGGCTTCCGTTCTCCTACACCCTGTGTGATGAAACGCGGACCGCGGAGAAGGCGAAAGAACAGCTGGAATTGATGAAGACCTTCAATCGCGTGTCGCCATGGCTGAAGACCGCCGGCGGCTACAGCGTGTCGTTCGCCCCCACCGAGGATCCGCTGGAGCTGACGCTCCAGGATTTCTTCCGGGTGTTGGACGTGTCCATCGTCAATGACCACGACGAGACCTTGATGAAAAAGGCGCGGGAACTCGGGAAGGAAGTCTACATCTACAATCAAGGCAGAACGCGGTACTCGTTCGGGCTCTATCAGTGGAGCGAGCGGGAGAAGGGGGTCAGTGGGCGATACGAGTGGATTTCCTCCATTCGCCATGGATACGAGTACTTCGATCTGGACGGACGGGAGCCGGACCCCAGCATGATCTTCTTCTCCTCCGAGGGGGTGCGCCCCAGCCTCGCGCTGGAGCAGTGCGCGGAGGGGATGAACGACTTCCGCTACTTGCAGACCCTGGAGCATTGGATCCGCCGCGCGGAAAAGAGCGGGTCCCCGGAGGCGAAGAGGCTGGCCTGGCAGGCGCGCCTCTTCCTGGAGGGGATAGAAGATGGAATCGCGCTCAACCAGCGGGAGCAGCCGGACTGGCTGGACCTCGATGAGGTAAGGGACGAGGCCGCCAGCAGGATCGTGGACCTGGTCTCCCACCTCGCGCCGAGAGGAATTGGCGGCGGAGGAGCGGAAAAGCAATCGCCGACACCGAATCAGGAGTGAACGAGATGGCAAACATGATTGGCGCGATGATCTCGACCGGAAGAGATCTGGCGGGCAGGCTGAAGCGGCTGAAGGAGGCGGGCTTCCAGTGCGTGCAACTGGTGAGCCCGCCGGAGGCGGACCTGGCGGGTCCCCGTTTCCAGGAACTCGTGGAGGTGGTGAAAGCCTCCGGCGTCCCCGTGGTCGGCGTGGCCGCGGTATACCAGGGGGAGAGTTACGCGGATGTGGCTGCGGTGAGGGCCACGGTGGGCCTGCTTCCCGCCGAGACGCGGCCCGCGCGCATGGAGCACACCAAGAGGTGCGGAGATTTCGCGCACGCGCTGGACGCCTCGAATCTCACCTCCCACATCGGATACATCCCGGAGGATCGCGACCATCCGGACTACGGGGCCCTGGTGAAAGCGCTCCAGGAGATCTGCGACTACCTCGCCCCCAGAGGGCAGAACTTCTGCCTGGAGACCGGGCAGGAAAGCGCTGATTTGTTGCGGGCGTTTATCGGAGATGTGGGGCGGGACAATCTCAAGGTGAACTTCGATCCGGCCAACATGATCATGTACGGCACCGGAGACCCCGTCGCCGCGCTCGATGTGCTTGGGCCGTGGGTGGTGGGCGTGCACTGCAAGGACGGCGTCTGGCCCAAGGCCTCCGGGCAGCTTGGGGAGGAGAGGAAGCTGGGAGAGGGAGACGTAGGCATCGAGCGCTTTCTGGTGAAATTGAAGGAGATCGGATATCAGGGGCCTCTGGTCATAGAGCGGGAAATTCCCGGTGAGCAGCAGATGGCGGACTTTCTGGCCGGGAAGAGGTTGCTCGAGGAAACCATCGGAAAACTGGGGCTCTAGTCCGACTGCGAAGGCGGAGGTATGAGAATGCGCCTGACGGGAATACTGGTGGTGGTATTGCTGGGAGCGGCACTCACGGTCGGAGTGGCGACCGGCGGGAGGTCTGTGGGGGCTCCGCCGGCCGCGGAGGCCGCGCCCGCGCTCACCGCGCGGGTGAGCCGGCTGGGGCTGGAGGGGATCCACGAGGTCTATGTCCAGGTGGACTGGTTCGGCGACAAAAAGTGGCTTTCTTTGGTGGGGATGACCAAGGAAGAGGTCAAGGCGGAGGTGGAGGCGCGGGTGGCCCGCATCCCGGGCCTCCGGGTGCTGGAAAAGCAGTCCGCCTCGAAACCCCGCCTGATTCTCCAGGTGGTCGGGCATGCGAATCCCGGGTATGACGAGAAAGACCCCCCCACCGCCACGAACTTCATGCTGGCGCTCTCCCAGCCGGTGATCCTGGCGCGGCGCGGACGGGACGGGAGGCCGATCACCGCCAATGGCATCACGGATGTGACCAACCTCCTCACCACCCGCAGGGCGAGCGCGACCAAGGATACGGTAAAGGAAAAGATAGCCTACCTGTTGGACGGATTCGAGAAAGAATATTTGGCCGAGAATCCAGAGCCGCCCGCGGGCCGCTGACGACGGACGAACGACACGGACAGGTTGTCCGTCCTTGGGTGCAGGCGCAGCCCGGGGGGTCGCCTGAAATCAATTCTCGCGCCACAATACCCGGCCGCCGGCAGCGTCGATCTCGAAGATCGCGGGGGCGGCCCGTGGCGTACCGCGCTGTGGAACAGGAGACGAGTTGAAGATACTCACTGCTCTGTTGGCGGCGCTATTCATCTGCGCGGGGACCCCGTCGGTTGCCTCTGAGGAGGTCGCCATCGGCCTCCTCTATGGCGACTCCGCCCCGCGCAGCATCGTCATATCGGGCCGTGGGAGAATACGCGCGCGCGCCGCCTCCGGAGATTTCGACGGGGAACTGCATATACGCGTGCGAGGCCGCGACTTGGTCGTGGTGACCCGCGCGCGCGAACGCCGCGTCGGAGGTTGGCTGGAGACGACGCCGGCCGAAGGGGAATCGTGGCTGGAGCTGGGCGACTACGCCTACCGGGGCAAGCTGCGGGTGGAGGCGCAACGCAACGGTAGGATAAAGGTGATCAACATCCTCGATCTGGAGGACTATGTCAAGGGAGTGGTGCCGAACGAGATGTTCTCCAGTGCGGAGGCCTACAAGGCGCAAGCGGTGGTGGCTCGCACCCTTGCCGTCTATGTCCGCGACTTCGAGCACAGGCACCGGGGCGACGGCTTCGACCTGTGCACCACCGGGCATTGCCAGATCTATCGGGGGGTGGACACGGAAACCCCTCTCTCCAATAAGGCCGTAGAGGAGACGGAGGGAGAGATTCTGACCTATCGCGGCCGCCCGATCCTGGCCGCCTATCACGCAAACGCGGGCGGAGCCACAGACGAGGTGGATGAGGTGTGGCCCGGCAGCATCAGAAAGAATTTCCCCTATCTTGCAGCCATCAAGTCCCCCTTCGACAAGGCGGCGAACAAGCTTCCCGGTTATCAGTGGTGCTATCACTGGAAGCGGACCATTTCCTTGTCCGACGTATCGGCCCGCCTGGCCGCGCGCGGCCAGGGCGTGGGCCGGGTCCGCGATCTGGTGGTGAGGAAACGGTCCCGCTCCAACCGGGTCAAGGAGCTGGAGGTGATCGGGTCCCGCGGCAGGACGCGGGTGGTGGGAACGATGGCGGTCAACCAGGTACTGGGCACTCCGAGCGCGAAGCTGGACCTCAAGAAGAGCGGGGGCCGATTTGTGGCCGAGGGGTGGGGTTACGGGGATGGAGTGGGCATGTCCCAACAG
>WFSF01000036.1 GCA_015486155.1 Armatimonadota bacterium | reverse complement strand
GTTGGGGATGGTGGGGGCCGGGTTGTCCATCAGACGCCACCTGCGGGACCGCAGGGAGTGGCAGCCCTGAGCCGGGTTTGCCCCCGGGCGCCGGTCGCAGGACGCGGCCCGCGCGCGTGGAAGTCTACACCACCCGGCCGTTATACTCCGGGGCGAGCCGCGGCGAGGAGCGCCGCGGCCGCAAGAACGCCACGCGGGTGCTGTCCATGTCAGCAAAACACGAGAGACGAATGCGAACCCATTTCAACGCAACCCTCTGCTGGGCGGCCGCATTGCTGCTGGCCTGTCTGGCCGCGCCCGCCCTCGCCTTTCGTTTGCCCGAGGAAGGGACCGGCCCGCGCGTACAGGTCTACACCCTGTGGAGCCGCAACTACCTGTGCCTGGGCGCGCGCGTGCCTGATACCATGCTCACCGGCTCCAACACCAGCCCCCTCTCGGCGCCGGAGCAGGACGATGCCATCGAGTTCTGTCTGGAGGTGCCGGGCCCCAAGGGCCCCGCGGCCTATCGACTGGCCATCAGCGCGGCCGGGGGCATGACCGTACTCAAGCGGGATGCCAGAGGCAACTGGCGGGCGGACCCCTCATGGGTAAGCGGAATCAGGACGGTCAAGTTCGGGGTGACCGACAACGGAACCCTGAACAAGCCGGACGACGAGGATAACGGGTTCGTAGTGGAGGCCGCCATTCCGTGGGAATTCCTCACCGGCGGAAAAGCCCCCCAGGGACAGCGGATCGGCTTCAATGTCGTGGTGTGGATGCAGGGGGAGAATCAGGGGATAGCCAGCTGGTCTCCCCTGGTGAAGACCGAGGACCAGGTGGGGGACGTGAGCAGATGGGGATCGGCCGTCATCACCTATGGCTCGGCGGCCGCCAATGCCACCGGGTGGGTCGTCGAGTGCCCCTTCGCCGGCTTCACGCCCTTCATCGACGGACGCCTCGCGGCCCAGGAATGGCTCACCGCAGGCACGCTCTCCTTTCACAAGCCTCCGCCCGCGGTATCGCCCAAGCCGAAGAGCCCCCGCGGAAGCGCGCAATCAACCGGGGAGCCGGGTATGATTCTCGCCGTATATCGGTATGACTGGGAGGCGCCGGAAAACAGCTCGGGGGGAACTTCGCTCCTTACCTCGGACGGAAGGCCGGCCACCCCGGACCAGCCGAAGGAGGGATGCGGCCCGTGGTACAGTTACCGCCGCGTCGCCTGGCACCGGAGCCAGCTGGAGGCGATGAGCGGAGCCGGAGTTGACATACTGCTGGCCCGCTATCGAGGCGACGAGCAGGCGCGGCGCACCTGGGCGCGGACCGGCCTGGACCTGCTCACCCAGGCGCTGAAGGAGTTGCGGGCCGAGGGAAAGCCCTATCCCCTGGTGGGCATGATGCTGGACACAGAGGGGCTGGCCGGCGTCGACCTCACCACCGAGGCCGGGCGGAAGCTCGTCTACGGCATGATCCGGGACTTCTTCCTGCACGTGCCCCCCGAGTTCCGCGCTCAACTCGGCCTCGCGGCCGGCGGCGAGCGGCCCCCGGGGGTGCCGGTGCTGCTGGGCGAACCCGATTCTCTGGCCGATTGGAACACCGATTTCCTGTCTTACTGCGACCAGCGGTTCGCCGAAGACTTCTCGTCCCACCTGGCCTGGCTTGGCAGCGCCGCGTGGCGGAAAAAGGGCAAGCCCGACTTTTACGCCTTCGTGCGGCTGGCGGGCAAGTCCGGGCTGACCCAGGAGGCGGTGGGGGGAGCGGCCGCCATGTCCATCTCCCCCGGCTATTGCATCACCGGGCCGAACGGGGAGATGAGGTCGCGCAGGGACGGCCGCAGCTACCGCACCGATTGGCAGCGCGTGCTCGCCGGGCGGCCGGAGCTGGTGGTAATCAACAGCTGGGACGATTTTTCCACCGGCACCGAGATCGCGCCCACCCGCCAGTATGGCTACACCTACACGGATATGACCGAGATGTTCGGGGCCCGCCTCGGCAGCGACCTTCCTCACTACCTGTGGCTCAAGCAGGTCTCGCTGCCGGCGGTGATGAAGCCGGGCGCGAAGTACCTGGTGGAGATGTTGATCGAGAACGCGGGCACCGAGGAGGTGAGGACCGGCCGCCGTCTCACCGTCGACTACAGCATCGCGCGCCGCTCCGACGGAGAGGTGGTCCAGCACAAGATCGCCGCCCAGGCCCTGCGGCTGCCCGCGGGCTTCACCCGGCTGGTGCCGGTGGAGGTCGCCGCCGTAAACCGCAAGGGAGACCCCCTGCCCCCGGGCGACTACCTGTTCTCCCTGGTGGTGATGAAGAGCAGGGTGGCCTATCTTCGCTCGAAGTGGTTCGCCAGGTCTTTGGCCAAACTGACTGTTCCCATCACCGTGGGCGAGCCTCCCCCGCGCGCGGCGACCGTCATAAGCACCTCCCTGCCGAGCGCCATGGAGTCGGGGGCGATCGAAAAGGTCATCGTACGGCTCCGCAACGACGGCGCGAAGCCGTGGCACGTGGGAGAGGTGAAACTGTCATATCACTGGCTGCGCTACAAGGACGATCTCCAGGCCGATTCCCTGCCGCGGGAGGTCGTATGCCAGGAGGGCGCGCGGGTGGATCTGCCTCATGAGGTGAAGCCGGGAGAAGTGGTCTCCGTGATGATACCGGTATCCGCCCTCGCCGAGGACGGAACCGCCCTCCCCCCCTCCGATCCCGCCGGCCTGTGGCACTACCGGATCCAGTGGGACCTGGTCTCCGGAGATGGCGAGTGGTTTTCACGGCTTGGAGGCATCAGATCCGAAGAAGCGATCGAGGTGGTGAAGAGGGATGTGGGAGCCGTGATCGAGAAAGCGGCCGCGCCCTCTTCCGTCACCGCCGGACAGTCGTTCGAGGCGCAGGTGACCGTGGGCAACGCGGGGCCGCACACATGGGTTGCGGGTGACGCCGGTTCCCCCGACTACACGCTCCTCGTCTGCCAGTGGTACTACTGGGACGGACAGCCTTGCCAGGGGTTGTCCACGCGCACCCCTCTTCCGCGCGATGTCGCCCCCGGCGATAAAATCACCGTCAAGGCGGCCGTCACCGCGCCGCCCGCGGCCGGCCCGTATTGGCTGGCATGGCGGGTGGAGCAGCCCGCGGTGCCCGCGCCGGCGGTGAGATGGAGAGATGATCTGCTCGTCGAACCGATCCAAGTCAGCGGAGGCGTCTTCCAGCCGGTGGATTTGTCCTCGGCCGCGAACATCGTCGCGGTGACGGAGGACAGTTACCGCACCCGCGGGGATCTGGATGGGCAGGGGCGCACCTTCCCCGCGGAGTCTCTTCCTCCGGATCTGTCCGGCGCGGAGGGTGACATCTATCCCTCCGGATACTACGCGGCCCCCGCGGGCGACCGCGTCCCCTTCTCCTTCCCCGACACCAGAGGGGGAGTGGCGGGGGCCGTCGCCTGTGAAGGGCAGAAGATCACTCTTGGGGACGCCCCCGCGCGGGCGATCTATCTGCTCGCCGCCAGCACCCAGGGGGAGCGGCATGTCGGCATTCGCCTGTTGTCGCCCGCAGGGGAAGAAGAGGTCTGCACGGTGACCGTCCCCGACTGGACGAGCCCCCGGGAGGGGGACGAAATCGGCGCCTACACCCCGTATTTGCGAGGCCTGACCCGCGACGACGTGTTCACCCAGGGTCATCTCTATCTCCTCAAGTTGCGGCCGACCGGATTCCAGAGCGTGTCCGCGGTGCAACTGCCCGAGGACCCGGCGGTAAAGGTGATCGCGATCACGGTGGAGAGAGACTGAGAACCGACAGGAGGCAGTGAGGTTGGGAAGCTGGCTGATCGAGGGCGGGACCGTGGTGACCATGGACGACGCGCGGACGGTGTTGCCGCGCGCCGACCTGCTCATCGAGGGGGAGGAGATCGCGGGGATCTGGCCGGAGGGGAAGCGCCCCGCGGACGTCGAGGCGGAGCGCAAACTGCAGGCGGACGGGATGGTGGTGATCCCCGGGCTTATCAACGCCCACACCCATGCCGCGATGACCCTCCTGCGCGGGTACGCGGACGACATGCCCCTCATGCCCTGGCTGAAGGAACGCATCTGGCCGGTGGAGATGAAGCTGGAGGAGGAAGACGTCTACTGGGGCACGATGCTCGCGGCGATGGAGATGATCCGCGCCGGGGTCACCTGCTTCAACGACATGTACCACTACTTCGAGGCCACCGCCAGGGCGGTGGTGGACAGCGGGATCAGGGGGGTGGTGTCCGGGGTGCTGCTGGGATTCCTGCCCGATGCAGAGGAAAGGCTCGCCAAGGCGGTCGCCTTCGCCAAGGAGTGGAATGGAGCCGCCGACGGACGGCTGGTGACCATGCTGGGGCCGCACGCGCTCTACACCTGCCCCGAAAACCTCCTCTCCAAAGTGCTCGCCGGCGCCGAGGAGGCCGGGGTGGGGGTGCACATCCACCTCTCGGAGACCGCGCAGGAGGTGGAGGACAGCAAACAGCAGACCGGCCGGACGCCGGTGAAAAGGCTGGCGGAAATGGGCCTCCTGGACGCCAGGCCGGTGCTGGCGGCCCACTGCGTCCACCTCACGGAAGAAGACATCGCGTTGCTCGTGGAGCATGGGGTGGGCGTATGCCACAACCCGGGGAGCAATATGAAGCTGGCCTCCGGGGTGGCGCCGGTGCCCAAGTTGCTGGAGGCCGGGGCGGTGGTGGGACTGGGCACGGACGGTCCGGCCAGCAACAACAACCTGGACATGCTGGAGGAGGTGCAGCTGGCGGCCCTGCTCCACAAGGTGCACACGGGAGACCCTACGGTGGTGCCGGCCGCCGCCGCCCTGGAGATGGCCACCCGCGGCAGCGCCCGCGCGCTGGGGATGGACGACCGCCTGGGGCAGATAAAGGCGGGCATGAAGGCCGATCTGGCGGTGCTGGATTTCCGCCGGCCTCATCTCTTTCCTCCACATGACATAATCTCACACCTGGTGTACGCGGCGCGCGCCGGAGATGTTCGCACCGTCTTCATCAACGGGAGGCCTGCGTTGCTCGACGGGCGGGTCCAAGGCATCGACGAGGAGGAGGTGTACGCGCAGGTGCGGGCGAGGGTGGAGAGATTGGTGTCCTGATGCGCAACGCGCCGCCCTCCTGGGAACGCGATCTGGCCCGGATGCTGCGGGAAGCCCGGGAAAGGGGCCTTCTCGATTCCCTGGCGGAGGTGTACGCTTCCTTTCCCGAGGTCACCTGCGACAACTGCGCGCGGTGCTGTTTCGAGAGCCCGGGGTTGTTCTACGTGGAACATCTGGCCGCGGTGAAGATGCTGCTGGACCTGGAGGAAGGGCCGCGGGAGGCGGTGCTGCGCCGCGCACTGCGAGAGGTGTTCTTCTCCTGGATCGAGCCTGAGCGCACCTGTGTCTTTCTGAGCCCCTCCGGGTGCGAGATCTACGAACGCCGGCCGCTCGCCTGCCGTCTCTTCGGCCTGGTCGAGCCGGCTCAACGGGATCAGGCGGAGGCGGAGGCGAGAATGGCGGCCCGGCGGGAGGCCCTGCGGCTGGAGCTGATGGGGATACGCATCCCGGAGGCGGTGATTCAGCGCACCCTGCTCAGTTGCGACCGGGTTAGGGATATGAACGGACAGCCGGTGCGGATGGATGCGGACGAAATGGCCGCGCGGGTGGCCGACCTGGACGCCTCGCTGCTCCCTCGGGAGGTGGTGTTGCAGGAGTTCTGCTTCTACTCCCTGGGGGAGAGGTTGTGCGCGGCCTCGCTGGGATGGGAAACAGTGGAGGGAACCCGTCTCCAGATGTTGGCGCGCGCGCAGGAGGGGGAATCGGTGGACGACCTGCTGGATGAATTGTGGCGGCGGGCGCGGCCCGACCTGGCGCTCGCGGCGGACGGAGGTGTGCGATGAGCGAACTCGGAATCGGCCTGATCGGATGCGGGCGCATGGGACGCGCGCTGGCCCAGGTGATACGGGACCAGGTCCCTGGGGCGGCGATGGTGGCGGGGTACGATCCATTTCCGGGCTCTCGAGAGGCGTTCGCGAGGGAGATCGGCGCTCCCGCCGTGGATTCCCTGGAGGAATTGCTGGGACGCGATGACGTCGGCGCGGTGCTGATCGCCTCCCCGAATCATCTGCACCGGGAACAGACCGAGGCCGCGGCCGCGGCGGGGAAACACGTGTTCTGCGAGAAGCCGATGGCGCTCTCGGTCGCCGACTGCGACCGGATGATCGCCGCCTGCGAGCAGGCAGGGGTGAGGTTGATGGTGGGGCACAACACGCGGCTGGAGCCGTTGTCCCGACGGCTGCGGGAGATCGCCGAGAGCGGAGAGCTCGGAGCACCGCTCTACGGATACGGGTGCTATTTCTTCGATGGGTTCAAAGAACGGGAGAGCGGCGTCTGGCACCTGGACCGGGCGCATTCGGGCGGCGTCCTCTTCCACATGGGGATTCACCAGATAGATCTCTTTCATGCCATATTCGGGCCCACCCGCAGGGTGCAGTATGCCGGCGGGCGGTATGGCAGCCAGGTGCATGACTTCGACGATATCGCCTCCATCCTCCTGGACTTCGCCCCGGCGGAGGGGGAGCCGGGAGCTACCGCAGTGCTTTCCGTCGCCGCCATAGCTTCATCCCCGATGAGGCGACTCTACTTCCTGTTTTCCCGCGGTTACGCGGCCATGGACAGCCCTTGGGGGCACCTGGAATACGCGGCAGAGGGAGGAGAGCCTGTGAGGGTGGAGGCCGAATCCCTCCCCTATCCTGCTTCGACCCAGTTGGAGTTGACCAACTTCGTGGCCTGGATCCTCCGCGACGAGACTCCATTGCTCACCGGGGCCGAGGGACGGGCGGCGGTCGCGGTGGCGGAGGCGGCGGACCTCGCGCGGGAGAAGGGGACGGCGATCGCCGTCAGTCAATGAAGGGACCTCCTGGGAGAGGATGCGCCCCGCGCGGCCGCGGCCGGCGTATGGATGACGCCGGCGGCATGAGCGATTGCCTCGGCCGCTAGATGGGTTGATCGGGAAGGACGTTCCGGGCCTGCGGGCCTCTATCGCCCTCGATCAGGTCGAACTCGACCGGCTGGCCCTCCTGAAGTGTCTTGAAGCCGTCCATCCTGATCGCCGAGTAGTGAACGAACACGTCTCGGCTACCCTCCACCTCTATGAAGCCGTAGCCTTTTTGGGGGTTGAACCACTTCACTTTCCCCCGCGCCATTCACAGCCCCTCCTTCTCGGCAGAGCCCACCCGCGGACCTCACCGCGAACCATTGGAGCATAACACGAAACAACCAAGCATGTCAAGACTTCGCGCGGCGCCGATCGAAAACATCCCGGCCTGTGCGATGGCGTTCGTCCGCGGATTCGGTGAAACGGGTCCGCTGACGGAACGGCTGGGGATTGCCGCACTTTCCTTCAGAAGACCTCTCGTTTCCCTGTGGACGCGGCCGACGGGGTCTTAGACGGCTTGTTGGAGAGAGAAACATAGGGTATACTTGTCCATGGAAAGCAAGGCCGATCGCGCGTCGGCCTTTGTGTGAGAAGCCGTAAGGAGCGGGCGAGTGACCTCCATCAGGCCTGGGATGTCAAAGCAGAAGCCGGGCCCCATTGATTTTTCCGCCGTGATGCCGGCCCTCGACAACGTGCTCATACTAGCCGGTGTGACCGTCGTACTGTGCCTGGGATTCCTGTTCTACGTGCTGCTCTCCGGCCAACTGGCCGTCCCCATCATCCAGGGCACGGCGGTGGACATCCTGGTGCGGAACCTCACCATCTGGCGCAAGGTGTTCCTGACCGCCCTGTGGGTCCTGGTGGCGGTGGGATTGGTCAGGCACTACCGAATGGACAGCGTGGGCTGGCTGGTGGCGCTGGGGGGAGTGGGTTGCTGGTGGCTGTTGCCGATGCTGATCACCTCGAAGGCCGTGGGGGGCGCGCCCGCGCTGGCCGAGCTCTCCCAGTCGCTCATCGCCGCATTGCAGGCCAACGGAGGAGCGCTGGTCGTAATAGGGCTGTTGCGGTTGGTGGTGGGGAGAGTCGTCGCCATCGCCTACAGTCCGAGGACCGCGGCCGGCTCGCGGCTGCCCGGCAGCGCCGCCCTCTCCGAGATCGCCGAGAAGCGGGCCAAGGCCCGCCCCTCGTTGATGAGGAAGTGCTGGGAATTGCATTTCTGCCGGGGCAGTCTGCGGGTGACGTGTCCGCGTTTCCTGGAGGGCATCTCCTGCTGGAAGAAGAAGAGCGGTTGCTATTGTGACCACGACCTCGCCAGCAAACTCCTGAGCACCGTCGCGGCCAAGCATCGGGTGCAGGTGGCCCAGGAGCTGGACGCGGCCCAGAGCAGGGCGGAGGCATACCACCAGGCGATGGCGGCTCGACGCCAGCGGGAGGCGCGCAAGAAAGTGCGCAATCCGTGCCGCGAATGCCCACTCTACCTGGAGCATCAGAAATACAAGTATCGGGTGCTCGCCTGGGTCATGTATCCGCTGGCCGCTCTCATCGTGGCCTTCTTGGTGCCCACTCTTCGCAACGGCTATGATCGGCTCGATATCTATCTCACCGATCTCCTGGCCCGGTGGAGCATCCTGCCCCACAAACTTACGGATGCCCCCATTCAGTACGCCCCCTGGCTGTCAGCGGAGAACGCCATGATCGTGCTGGTGGGCATCATATTGTTGGGGATCATGCTGCAGCTGCTGGAAGTGGCGGTCTTCCGGCTCAAGCTCTAGCCCTTCCCGCTCTCCACTCGCACCCTTCACGCGTTTCCCGCGGCCTCGCAGGACCTGCCCCCTGAACGGCAGAAGAGGTGTGATGCATTCCCCCCTCAGGAGAGATGACGATGCACGAGTTCAGGGTTCCGGGCGTGATTCACTTCGGCTGGGGTGCGGTGGAAAAAGTGGGGCAGGAGGCGGCGCGTTTGGGTAAGCGCGCGCTGTTGGTGACGGGGCGCAGCGCGGCCCGTCGGACCGGCGCGCTGGACAAGGTGGAGCGCTCGTTGTCCGCGTCCGGCGTGGAGAGCGTGCTGTTCGACAGGGTGGAATCGGATCCCAGCTCCGGCACGGTGGATCAGGGGGCCGCGATGGCCAGGGAAGAGAAGTGTGACCTGGTGATCGGCCTGGGCGGGGGCAGCCCGATGGACGCGGCCCGCGCCATCGCCGCGATGGCGGTGATGGAGGGCTCGATTCTGGACTACCTCCGCGGGAAGCCGATCGACCGGCCGGGGCTGCCGCTCATAAACATTTCGATGACCGCGGGCACCGCGAGCGAGATCACGCCGGTCTCGGTGGTGCTGGACGAGGAACGGCGGCTGAAATTCGGGATCAAGAGCCCGCTGTGGTTCGCCAGGGTGGCGATCACCGATCCGGAGCTGACCGTGAGCATGCCCCCGCGCCTCACCGCGGCCACAGGCCTGGACACGCTGACCCATGCCATCGAGTCCTATCTCTCCACCAGGGCGACCGTACCGACCGAAGCGCTGGCGATCAAGGCGGTGCGGCTGGCTGCGCGGCACCTGCGGGCGGCCTTTCGGGACGGGGCCGACCGGGAGGCGCGGGAGGGGATGGCGATGGCGAGCATGACCGCGGGGATGGCCTTCGCCAACTCCGGGCTCGGCCTGGTGCACGGCCTGGTGCATCCGCTGGGGGCCAGGTGGAAAATCGCGCACGGGGAGGCCTGCGGCCGCTTGCTGGCCTATGTCATGGAGTTCAACCTTCCGGCCGCGGGGGAGAAGCTGGCGGAGATCGCCGCCGCGCTCACCGGCCGTCCGGAGGCCTCTCCGGAGGAGGGCATCGCCGCCGTACGGTCCCTCGTCTCCGACCTCGGCGTGCCCTGCGGCATCTCCGACCTCACCATCTCGGAGGAGGAAATGGCCGCGCTCGCCAGAGATGGATTGCTGTCGGGATCTGTGAAGACCAATCCGCGGCCGGTGTCGGAGAGCGATTCCCGCGAGCTCCTGGAAAGAGCCCACCGCGGGTAGCGCGCGGGGCCCATGAAGACCGTCACTCCGTCCAGACGCGCTCTCCTCCCCCGCGCGGCCGCGCGCGCGTTGCCCGGCCTGGAGGTGACTCGACCATGAACCAGCCGCGGGCGTCATTGCCTTTTCACCTGATGATCAAGCCGGTGGGGGCGGACTGCAACCTGGCCTGCGAATACTGCTACTACCGGGGAAAGCGCGCGCTCTATCCCGGCAGCGATTTCCGGATGGCCGATGAAGTGCTGGAACAGACCACGCGCGCCTACCTGGAGGCCAATCCCGCGCCCGAGGTGGTCTTTGGGTGGCAGGGCGGGGAGCCGCTGCTGGCCGGGCTGGACTTCTACCGCAGGGCGGTGGCGCTGCAGGCCGAGTGCGCGGCCCCGGGGCAGCGGATTTCAAACACCCTTCAGACCAATGGCACGCTGTTGGACGAGGAGTGGTGCGGCTTTCTGCGCGCGCACGGCTTCCTCGTCGGGTTGAGCCTGGACGGCCCCCGCGCCGCCCATGACGCCTACCGCCGAGATCCGGCGGGCGGCCCCACCTTCGATCGGGTGATGCAGGCCGCGCGCCTGCTGAAAGAGACGGGGGTGGAGTTCAACATTCTCGCCACCGTGCACGCGGCCAACGTGGGCCGGCCGGTGGAGGTGTACCGTTTCTTCCGCGACGAGGTGGGCGCGCGCTTTCTCCAGTTCATCCCCATCGTGGAGCCGGTGACGGCCGCTGACGGCGGGGTGTCCGTGAGCGCGCGTTCGGTGTCGGGCAAGGAATACGGCCGGTTCCTGGCCCGGGTGTTCGACGAATGGGTGCGCCGAGATGTGGGAACCGTCTTCGTTCAGACCTTCGACTCGGCCCTCGCCTCCTGGCTGGGAGGCCCGGCGGCGCTGTGCGTGTTTGCGGAGGAGTGCGGCCGCGCCCTGGTGGTGGAGCACAACGGGGACCTGTACGCGTGCGACCACTTCGTACGGCCGGAGTACCGCCTGGGCAACATCATGGAGGCCCCGCTGGCCCGAATGGTGGATTCGGAGCGGCAACAGGCCTTCGGCCGGGCGAAGCGGGAGGCTTTGCCCCCGGCCTGCCGCGAGTGCGAGTATCTGTTCGCGTGCCGTGGCGGATGCCCGAAGAACCGGCTGGCCCCGCAGTATCCCGGCGAGCCGCCGTCGAACCACCTCTGCGAGGGATACCGGTATTTCTTCGCGCATATCGACGCGAGGATGCGCCAAATGGCCGACCTGGTGCGGCGGGGCCGGCCGGCGGCCGAGGTCATGCAGACCTCGCCCGCCGCCGGAGCGGCCGCGGCGCCGCCCTACGCGGGCACGCCGCGCAACGCCCCCTGTCCCTGTGGGAGCGGCCGCAAGTACAAGCACTGCCACGGACGCAGGGGGCGGTAGCGAAGGCGAGACACGGGGAGGGCGGCTACTCCTTCAACACCGTCTTGGGGCCCGTGGCGGGGGAGAGGGAGTCCGGATCGGTGATGATCACCCCCGCCTTGGTGGGCATCTTCCCCGACAGCAGCGGATCGTCGGTCTCCTTCATCCACTGGTCCAGCCGGTCCCGCATCTCCTGGAGCACCCCGGCCATCTCCGGGCGGTCGGCGAGGTTGTTGACCTCTTGCGGGTCGAAGACGAGGTCGTAGAGCATCTCCTGGTGCCGGGGCCGATCCCGCCAGCCGTGCGCGAGCAGGTAGTCCTTGCTGGGGCTGTCGTCGCAGTTGGGCAGCACGAGCGCCGTGCGCTGGTCGTAGCGCCGGATGTACTTGTAGCGCGAGGTGCGGACACACCGCATCGGCTCCGGGGCCGCGTGGTAGGTGACCTCCGCGAACAGCGCCTCCCTCACCTGCTCCGCATCCCCCCGCACCAAGGGGAGGAAGGAGACCCCCTGCAGCCAGTCCGGCCGGGGAATCTCCAGGTAGTCGCAGAGCGTGGGGAACACGTCCACGTGGGACACCAGGCCGTCCACCACCTTGCCGCCCCGGAAATCCCCGGGGCCGCGCATGATGAGCATCACGCCGATGCCGTGGTCAGTGAGGTTGCACTTCATGAAGGGAAACGCGATCCCGTGGTCGGTGGTGCAGATCACCAGGGTGTTGTCGGCCAGGCCGCTCTCGTCCAGCGCCTCCAACACCGCCCCCATCTCCCGGTCCAGCGCGGCCGCCTCCGCGCGGAAGTGCGCGAAGTCCTCGCGGATCTCGGGGACATCGGGCAGAGTGGGAGGGGGCATCAGATAGCGCGCGTCGTGCTCCGGCCCCACCGGCTCCTCGAAGGGGCGGTGGGTGTGGCGGAATCCCACCTCCAGGTAGAAGGGCTCCCTGGGGCGGCCGGTGAGGAATTTCGCGGCGGCCTCCTCGGCCCTTCCCTCAAGCCTCTCGTCGAACCCGATCACTTTCCACGCGGGCGGGTCCTCCGTGTGGGCGATATGCTGGAATCCGGCGTGGTGGGCGGTGTAGCCGTGTTCGCGCAGGGTGTGCAGCAACACCTGCGAGTAGTCGTTCAACCCCCAGCCGCGGTGGGCCAGGCCCAGCATCCCGCAGCTGTGGGGGGACATGCCGGTGAGCAGCGCGGCCCGGCTGGGCGAGCAGGTGGGGGCCGCGCAGAAGGCGCGCCGGAACAGCACCCCCTCCTCCGCCAGGCGCTGGAGGTGGGGCGTCGGCACCGGGCAGCCGTAGGGCTGCACATAGCGCCCGGTGTCGTGTGAATTCATGTAGATGATGTTGGGGCGAGGCATGTGACGTTTCTCCTTGGTATCGCCGCGGCCGCGGAATCAGGACAGGTCTATCACGAACTCCTCCGGCTCGAGGCCGGTCATGTAGACGAGCACGCGTCGCTCGTATCCGTCGTCGCGGCGCAGGCGCATGGGGCCTCTCCACCCGATGGTGCGCTTGCTCTGCCAGGGGCGGCGCTCCCAGCAGGCGCCGCGGAAGGGGTCGCGGGTGTCGTTCATCCATTCCAGCATGGCCGCATGCAGCCGGTCACGCACTCCTGCGTGCTCCGGGGATTCGATGAGGTTGTTCATCTCCCCCGGGTCGGTTTCCAGGTCGTAGAGTTCGTCGGAGGAGAGCAGGTTCACCACCAGCTTGTAGCGGCCGTCGAAGGCGCAGCGGATGGGCTGGAACCCTCCCCAACCGTCGTGATCCACCTCATAGCGGTGGAACTCCATGAAGACGAGATCCCGCGGGGCGACGGATGGGTCTTGAAACGCCGGCAACATGCTCTCCCCCTCCAGGAAGGGAACCGTCTCCACCCCGAACACCTCCAGCAGAGTGGGGACGAGGTCGATGTGAGAGACGGGGTTGGGGTTGACTGCGCCCGCGGGCGTGCGGCCGGGCCATTTCACCAGGAAGGGAATGCGGGTGGTCTCCTCGAACATCGCCGGCCCCTTGGTGGGCAGGCCGTGGCTGAGCAGCGGGGTGCCGTGGTCGGAGGTGTAGATGACGAGCGCGTCGGGGGCGAAGCGCTCCACGGCCTCCAGCACCCGGCCGATCTCGTAGTCCACGAAGGAATTGCAGCCGAAGTACATGGGGGCCTTCATGGACTTGCGCCCCACCGGCAATTTCGCACTTTCTCTCCACTCGCGCAGGTGCGGCGGCTCCCCTTTCCCCGGCGGGGACGCGTTCTCCCCGAGCGGATACTCGAAATCGGCGAACATGTCGCAATAGGGGGGCGGACAGACGAAGGGATCGTGCGGCTCATCATAGGAGACCACCAGGAAGAACGGCTCGTCGTTGTGCTCGGAGAGGAAGCGGATGGCGCGGTCGGAGCACTGATGGCCGAAGGTGAATTCCTCGGTGATATTGTGCTCGTGGATCATCTCCGGCGTTCTCGCCTCTCTGGAGAGGAGCCTGTCCTCGGGGCTCATCCCCTCCAGGTAACAGCGCATGTCGAACCAGTAGTCCGGGTCCCAGCCATCGGGGGCATGGCCCGCGCCGAAGTAGTCGGTCCCGTCCAGGTGCCACTTCCCGATGTAGGAGGTGTGGACGCCGTGGTCCCGCAGGCGCTGGCCCACGGTGCGGATATTCGCGCCCAAGGGAATGTCGTTGGCCCAGGAGCCGTTGGTATGCGGATAGGTGCCGGTGAACAGCGCCGAGCGCGCCGGCCCGCAGAGCGGGCAGGCCGTGTAGGCGCGCTCGAACCGCATCCCCTCCCCGGCCAGCCGGTCGAGATTAGGCGTCCTCATCTCCGGGCGTCCGTAACACCCCACCACGTTCGCGCCCTGGGTGTCGGTCATGATCATCACTACCTGACGGCGTTCGGACATGGTTCCATCCTCCATTGCCTGTATCGTCTCTCTGATTCTCCCCGGCGCGGCCTCCCCCTGCGGAAGATGCGCGGTAGGAGCGCGTCCCCGCGGCGGGAAACTAAAAGGGTAGCGCGAAGAACGCCCCGCGAGCGCCGGACCTGGCAATGCGCAAGGCGCGGGGCGATCCTCAGGAGATCCCATATGCGCGCAATATGCGGGGGCAAACCATGAAGATACGGCTCCTGTACACGGCGATTCTGGCGCTATGCTGCCTCGCTGGGGCGCGGCCCGGCGTGGCCGCCGAGTATCACGTGGGGCCAGGCCAGCCATATGGCACCATGAGCGATCTGCTGGCCTCGGTGACCCTGGGGGACAATGACATCGCCTGGGTGCATCCCGGCACCTATGGTCCCTTCAGCGTGACCTCCGGCGGCGGGAGCTCGGCGGACAGCCCCGCCCAGATCCGCGCCTGGGATATGAATGACAAGCCGGTGTTCGACGGAGGAGGGGTGGACAACTGCATCCAGATCGAGGCCGGCCCCGAGAAGTGGTGGAAGCTGGTGGGGATCGAGCAGACCAACTCGAATTACCGGGGCATCTATCATCTCTGCGGCGGCCTGATCCTCCAGGACTGCTATGTCCACGATAACGCCAAGAACGGAGTCTTCACCTCCATGTGTGGGACGCGGGACGCCGCACATGCGCGCTTGATCGTGGAGGGATGCGAGCTGGCGAGAAACGGCAGCGGCGGGTATTACCACAGCTGGTATCTCCAGGAGTACCACGTGGAGGCCCGCTATAACTGGACGCATGACCTCAACGGAGGGATCGGCTACAAGGACCGCTCCCGCGAGTCATTGCTGGAGTATAACCTGATCGAGTCCGGCCCCGGCGGCGCGGGGTGTGCGGTGTCCTTCTGCGGATGGGACGATACGGGAATGCCCGATGTGCCCGCAGTCGCCACCATGGTGGGGAATGTGGTCACCAAGAACGGCGGGGGTAACCGCTGGCTGTTCATCGATAACATCCGCAATGCAGATGGAGGCACCACCGGATACACCAGCCCCGGCTATCTCTATCTCTACAACAACACCTTCTATACCGAGAACCACACCGGCCCGATGCTGGCCGACGACGAGCGGAGCATCATCGTCGCACACAACAATATCTTCCACTCCGCCACCTGTGACCGGATCTGGGATCAGGTGGTGGACGCCGCCGGCCCCGGGCAGATTCTCACCAGTTACAACAACTGGGTCACCGACACTATGGCCCTGCCGGCGGCCTTCACCGACACCGTGACGGGCAGTGACCCCGGCTGGGTCTATACTGCGTGGTCCGGGGGCGATTTCCATCTGACCGCCGGCTCCCCGTGTATAGATGGAGGACGGAACGATGTGGCCGTGCTGCCCACCAGGGAGTACGCGCCTCCGTGCGGCGGGACGGACCGCCCCAACGATGGTGAGATTGATATCGGCGCTTACGAATACGCAGTCGGCGTGAGCGGGCTTCACGCCGACTTCAGCGCCTCCCCCACTTCCGGCGCGCCGCCGCTGACGGTGAGTTTCAGCGATCTCAGCAACGGGGCCCCCACCTCCTGGTCGTGGGATTTCGGGGACGGCGGGGCGTCCAGTACGCAGAACCCCACTCACGAATACACCCTGATGGGGATATTCGACGTGAGCCTCACCGCCGAGAACGCCGGCGGCTCGGACACGGAGACCAAGCCGGGGTATATCGCAGCCGGCTTCCCGGACGTGCCCCCGGACTACTGGGCCTATGACTCGGTGCGCGCCTGCTACAACGACGGGATCGCGGCTGGTTACCCGGAGGGAGTGTACCATCCCGACTGGAGCGTCTCGCGGGATCAGATGGCGGTGTTCGTGTCCCGGGCGCTGGCGGGCGGGGATGAACACATCCCCACCGGCCCCGCGGTCGCCACCTTCTCGGACGTGCCCACCGACCACTGGGCCTTCAAGTGGATAGAGTACGCCCACGCCAACGGGATCGTGGCTGGCTATGACGACGGCACCTACCGGCCCACGCTGGAGGTGGACCGGGGACAGATGGCGGTGTTCATCGCCCGGGCCATTGCGACCCCCTCAGATGGTGCGGACCTGGAGTACTACACTCCCCCCGGAACGCCGACGTTCCCGGACGTGCCGGCCGACTTCTGGGCTTACAAGTACGTAGAGTACATCGCCGCGGCCGGGGTCACCACCGGCTACGATGACGGGACCTACCGGCCCGATGTGGTGGTCACCAGGGATCAGATGGCGGTGTACATACAGCGGGCTTTCAATTTGCCGGGGTGAGGGGCGGCCGGGCTCGAGGTCTCGGCATGGGGGATTTTTCTGAATCTGGGCCTCGATCGAGGAGAGAATTTTGACTCTGCGGCGCCTGATCGGGAAATTGACCAGAGGAATCGCCGTGCGCCGGTTGTTGCCCCCGGGCCGTGAACCCGAATGGTGGCGCGAGGTCGCGCGCTGTCAGGAGCTCGTCGCGGCCGCGGGGCCTCACCCGTACTACCTGGAGAAGTACCGGCGGGAGGAAGCCTGGTGCTGGCTGCATCTCGCGAGATGGCTGTGGGATGACGGGCGCGCGGAAAAACCTCTCCGCTGCCTCGACATCGGGTGCGCGTACGGGACGCTGGCGGTTTACTGCCGCCGCATTTTCTCTTGCGAGGTGTACTGCACCGACTGCACGGACGAGTACCTCAGTCCGGCGCTGGCGCGCAAGTACGGCCTTACCTTTGCGGTGAGCGACATCGAAACGGAGACGCCTCCCTGGGAGGGCGGCTTCGATGTGGTGATCTTCAGCGAAGTGCTCGAGCACCTGAATTGTCATCCCGTGCCCACCCTCGCCAGGATCGCGGGGCTGCTTTCGCAAGGGGGCCGGCTGTATCTCAGCACCCCCGATGCCGCGGAGTGGGGGCGGAGGAGGCGGTACTACGCTTCCTTCGAGGACATGCCCGCGCCCGGAGCCGCCGGCGAGCGGATCGACGACCACATCTATCACTATCGCAGGGAGGAACTGGCGAGGATAGTCGAGG
Organism: Armatimonadota bacterium; assembly: GCA_015486155.1. GTDB lineage: Bacteria > Armatimonadota > Hebobacteria > Hebobacterales > Hebobacteraceae > S016-27. Next base: position 12,861 of record WFSF01000036.1, on the reverse strand, counting down.
CGGCCGGGCTTCGCGTCGCGCGCTGGGCCTATTCCCCCGGAGTCAGCGGCCGCCACCACAACCTGACCCTGCGGAAAGCGCCGGCCGCGTAGCGCGCCCCGCGCTATCCCTCCATCAGCCTCGGGATCGCGCTCCGCCAGAGCTTCTTCAGCTCGGCCACGGGGGCGGCGATGACGGGCTCGCCGTCCGCGAGTACGGTGAGAGAGTCTCCCCCCACGGCCCCAAGGAGCTCGAGGGGCGCCCCGTGGCGGCCGGCGATCTCGCGGATTTTCTCTGCGTTGTCGGGCGCGGCCGAGATGAGGATGCGGGAGGGGCTTTCCCCGAACAGCCGCGCGTCCAGCCTCACCTCCGTCTCCCCGGCCGGGAGCGTCACCCGCGCGCCGGTGTCCCCCCACATGCAGCACTCGGCCAGCGCCACCGCCAGCCCGCCGGAGGAGCAGTCATGCGCGGAGGCGCACAGCCCCGCGCGCACCGCCTCCAGGCACGTACGCTGGACCCGCCTCTCCAGGTCGAGGTCCAGCGCGGGCGGGCGGCCGGTGACCAGACCATGTACATGCTTCAGGTACTCGGTGCCGCCCAGGTCGTCGCGCGTCTTTCCCAGGAGCAGGATCACGTCGCCGGACCGCTTGAAGCCGGCCGTGCAGTGGCGCCTCACGTCCTCCAGCACTCCCACAACGCCCAGCACCGGGGTGGGATAGATGGCGCCGTCGGCGGCCTCGTTATAGAAGGAGACATTGCCGCTCACCACCGGCAGCTCGAAGAAACGGCAGGCGTCTGCAAGTCCTTCGACAGAGCGCTTGAATTGCCAGAATCGGTCGGGCTTTTCAGGGTTCCCGAAGTTCAGGCAGTCGGTGACGCCCGCCGGGTCCGCGCCTACGCACACCAGGTTGCGGCACGCTTCGGCCAGCACCAGTTGCGTGCCGAGGTATGGGTCGAGGTAGCAGTACCGCCCGTTGCCGTCCGCGGTCACTCCGATACCCTGCCGGTATCCCTTCAGCCGCAGCACGGCCGCGTCGCCTCCGGGGAGGACGACGGTGTTGGTCTGCACCATGTGGTCGTACTGGCGGTAGACCCATTCCGGGGAGGCGAGATTCGGGCTGGAGAGCAGGTCCCTGAGCACCGCGGTCATGTCCTTGGGCGTGGGCAGCCCGGAGGGATCCCACGCCTGGCACGCGCGGTAGTAGGCCGGCTCCTCCGCGGGCAGGTGGTAGACGGGCGGCTCCGCCAGTTTCTTCGCCTCCACCTCGGCCACCACCTCGCCGTTGTCCCGCACCCGGAGGAGGCCGTCTCCGGTGAGCTGCCCGATCACCACCGCGTTCAGGCCCCACTTGCGGAAGATGCCGAGCACCTCGTCTTCCTTCCCCTTTTGGGCGACCAACAGCATCCGCTCCTGGGACTCGGACATGAGGATCTCCCAGGGCTCCATGCCCGGCTCCCGGCGGGGCACCTTCTGGAGTTCCACGTCCATCCCGCAGCCGCCGGCCGCGGACATCTCGCAGGTGGTGCAGGTGATGCCGGCCGCGCCCATGTCCTTCATGGCGACGATGGCGCCGGTCTCCAGCGCCTCCAGGCAGGCCTCGATGAGGCATTTTTCGGTGAAGGGATCGCCGATCTGCACGGTGGGGCGCTTTTCGTCGTCCTCGGCCAGCTCGTGGCTGGCCAGGATGGAGGCGCCGCCGATGCCATCCCGCCCGGTGGAGTTGCCCACGATGATCACCGGGTTGCCCACCCCCGTGCCGCGGCCGGAGACGATCTTGTCCGTCCTCACCACGCCCAGGGCCATCACGTTCACCAGGCAGTTGCCGCGGTAGGCGTCGTCGAATTGCAGTTCCCCGCCGACGGTGGGGATCCCGAGGCAGTTTCCGTAGAACGCGATCCCCTTGACCACTCCGTTGAACAGGTAGCGGGCCATGGGCTGGTCGAGCTCGCCGAAGCGCAGGGGATCGAGCACCGCGATGGGGCGGGCGCCCATGGTGAAGATGTCGCGGATGATCCCGCCCACCCCCGTGGCCGCGCCCTGGAAGGGCTCCACCTGGCTGGGGTGGTTGTGGCTTTCCATCTTGAAGAGCACGGTCAGCCCGGGGGCCGCCTCGATGCCGCCCGCGTCTCCGCCCTCGACGGGGGAGGTATACTTGCCCTCTTTGGGGAGGAGGGCGAGTAGCGGCCGGCTGCGCGGGTAGCCGCAGTGCTCCGACCACTCCACCGAGAACATCGCCAGCTCGGTGGGAGTCGGATCCCGCCCGATGGCCTCCACGATGCGCTGGTACTCTTCGTCGCTCAGGCCCAGCTCACGCCACATGCGAGGTTCGATCGCCATCCGCATTTCCTCTCCGGAGGAGAGTCTCCGTTGCAAACTGTTGCGTCCGTTCAGGATCACTTGGCAAGGTTTTTCAGTGCGTCCTCCGCGGCCTGGACAATGGCGTTGCGGGCAGGGAAGAACGTCTGCCAGGGCTGCGCGGAGTAGCTGAGCGCGGCGAGTTGTTGGAGTGACATTTGCGCCTGGATCGCCAGGGTGATCACGTCGACGCGCTCGGCCACCGCTTCCTCGCCAAGCACCTGTCCGCCTATCACGCGGCCGGTCTCCGCGTCCGCGATGATCTTGACGCGCACCGGCCTTGCGCCGGGCATCATGGGAAACTTGGAGGTGGTCTCCCCCCAGCCGGCGACGGTGCGGAAGCCCCTCGCCCGGGCCACTGCCTCGGTGAATCCCGTGCTGCCCACCCTCAATTCCCTGACACAGGTGGCGGCGCCGTTGAAGAAACCGGGATAGGAGGCGTCGACGCCCGCGATGTTCTTGGCCGCCACCTTGGCCATCGGCACCGCGTTGGTCGCCAGCTTGCCGCCGATGGGCTTGCCGTCGATGCCGCTCCAGAAATGCACGCAGTCTCCGGCGGCGTAGACATCGGGGATACTCGTTCGCATGTGATCGTCGACGATGAGCCCGTCTCTCTCCCTCTCGAGATCGCTTTCTTCAAACGGCCCCAGGTCAGGTCTCAGCCCCACACTGACGATCACGAAGTCGCGGCCCTCCTCGAGCGGAATGGTGGTTCCATCATCGAGCACGACCCCTGAGACGTGCTCGTCTCCCTCGAAGGCGGTCAATTTTCTTCCGCCGCGGAAATGCACACCCGCCGATTCGAGCTTCTTGGCTATGTCACCTCCGAATTCTTCGTCAAGCATCGCCGGCAGAGGATGGGGGGCCATCTCCACGAGGTCCACCTCTATGCCCCGCTCGGTCAGCGCCTGCGCCTGCTCGATGCCGATCGCGCCCGAGCCGATTACCACGGCCCGCTTCGCTTTCTTGGCGGATTCCATGATTCTCTCGGCGTCGGACGCCGTCTTCACCGTGAGGATGTTGCCCAATTGATGGCCTGGAAGAGGAGGCACAAAGGGGCGTGCTCCTGTCACGATGAGCAGTTTCTCGTAGTGGAAGACCTCTCCGTCGGCCGTCTCCACCGTCTTCGCCGACAGGTCGGCCTTGGTGGCTTCAACCTTCCGGAGCTCGGCTCCCACGTCCGTTATCAGCGCGTCCTTCTTTGCGATGGTCTTGGGGTCAATCAGTCCTTCGATGGCATATGGTATCGCACAATAGATCACCGAAAATGGCTCCGGGCGCAGCACCGTCACCCGCAAGTCCGGCGCCAGCGTCTTCAGGGTTCTGGTGCCCTGAATTCCGGCCGGGCCCCCACCTACCACCAGAACGTCTACATCTGTGCTTCCATCCATCTGAAATCTCCTCCGAGATGTGCGTACAAGTTCCCTCCAACCGAGATGCTTCAGCTATCGCCGCGAGATACCTCCAGCAGGCTCTCCCACACCAGCCGGCCGTCGGCCGAGCCGAGGATGGGGTCCGTGCAGCGTTCGGGATGGGGCATCATGCCCAGCACGTTCCGATCCCTGTTGCAGACGCCGGCGATGTTGTCCAGAGAGCCGTTGGGATTCGCCTCCGGGGTGCTCTCCCCCTCGGCGGTGCAGTACCGGAACACGATCTGGTCGTGCTCCTTCATCTCCGCGAGCATGTCGGGGTCTGCATAGTAATTCCCCTCCCCGTGGGCGATGGGGATACGCAGCACCGCCCCTTTGGTCATCTCCCTGGTGAAAGGGGTATCCGTGGTTTCCACCCGCACGTGGAGATACCGGCACACGAATTTCTGTCCGGCGTTGCGGAGCATCGCCCCTGGGAGCAGGCCCGCCTCCAGCAGAATCTGGAATCCGTTGCAGATGCCCAATACCAGGCCGCCCTTGGCCGCGAATTCCTGCACCGCGCCCATTACCGGAGAAAACCGCGCCACCGCGCCGGTGCGCAGGTAGTCCCCGTAGCTGAATCCGCCGGGGAGAATCACGCAGTCATAGCCGTCCAGGTTGGTCTCCTCGTGCCAGACGTACTCCACCGGCGCGTCCATCTCGTCGTGAATGGCGTGCCAGGTGTCGGCCTCGCAGTTGGATCCCGGAAAGACAACAATGCCGAAGCGCAGTTTGCCTGCGGTGGCGGTCATCGGCTATTCCTCCAACTCGATGCGGAAATCCTCGATGATGGGGTTGGCCAACAGTTTGCGGCACATCTCCTCTACCCGCTCCTGGTCCCGGCCTTCCACCGTCATCTCCACATACTTGCCGATGCGGAGATTGGAGACGCCGGTGTAGCCCAGGTTGTGTAGGGCTTTTTCGACCGTCTGCCCCTGTGCATCCATGATGGTCTTCTTGAGGGTGATGATCACCCTTGCTGTGGCCATGGCACCGCCTCCTGAGGTTCATAGGCATCGGAGGAGACGAGGAGAGCCGCCCTGCAATTGCGCCGCTCCCGATCACCTGTTTATCGGTTCGGCAAGCCCGCGCGGCCCCCCTTCTCTTGACCCCCCGGCCCTCCGGTCGCTATCATGCGGGCCGAGGGTTCACGTCCCTGGACGCCGGCCGGGCCGGACCCTCCACTTCGCCTGTGAGGTGATGCCATGCGGGTGTCGCGGCGCGTGGGATGGGGTCGTAATGGCTTGATGGTGTGGGTCGGGATTGCGTTGCTCCTGTGCCTCCTGCCTCCTTCCTTCGCCCGCGAGAGCGCCGCCGCGCCCCCTCCGGTGCTGGTGGTGGATATGCAGGGGGCGAGCCCGGCCGAACTGCTCCAGGCGGTCAGCCTCCAGGCGCTCGCCAACCGACCGCCCCGTCCCCCCGGAGTGTTCCTCATCACCAGGGACCAGGACGAGGAATGGCTGTCATACGCGCTGCGGATACTGAAGCGGCCGGCGCAGAGGGTCAGCCTCGCGGAACTGTTGGCGCGCGAAAAGGGACTGGCGACCGGGCAGGTCCTGTGCGATCCGGAGGTCCCCCAGAGCGTCGGTCTCGCCGCCACCGCCGCGGGGATCGAGGGAGCGGTGATCTCCGACGCAGACCTGGGTCTGCCCACCCTCCATGACTTCCGCCCTGGTTCTGCGGAGGCCGTTTGGCAGTCTTCCGAAGCGGCATACCGCTGGGCGCTGGAGCATCTGTTCCCGAAGTGCGCGAAGTCGGGGGCCGCGCTGCTTCCGATGCCGGCCGGGGATCCTTTCCTGGACTACGCCCTCCAGCAACGCCTCTTCGTGATGCAGGCGCCCTCCGCGGGGTCCGTCCCCGTGGAGGGGTCCGCACTGTGCGATTTGCTGTTCCGCCTTCCCCCCGGCGCGCTGGTCTACGGCCGGTTGCCCCAGGGGGCCTCGCGGCTCCCCGCGCGCTATTCGCTGGGGATGGCGACGGTCTCGGACACCGCCAATCTGTCGTTTCTCTCCCGCGTGACCGCGGTGCCTTCCTTCTCGCAGCACATCGGCTACCTGGAGCCGGCCAATGTAAGGTATCTCACCCTGATCTTCGACTGCTCGGACGTGGATTTCGCGGTGAACGAGATGGAGAAGCGGTGGCGGGACGGGGAGAGGGGAATGCTGCCGCTGGGATGGGCCTTGCCGGCGCGGCTGGCGGAGCTGGCTCCGCCCGTGCTGCACCGCTTCTACGGGGAGGCCTATCGATCCGGCCTGGACCAGTTCGTGCTCGGACCCAGCGGCGCGGCCGAGATGGACATCTCGGCCGCGCGGACGCCCTATCCTTTCTATGACGCTACCGCGAAGGCGGCGCGGCGGCTGGACGCCCGCGTCGCCCTGTTCGACGCCAGTGCGGGAACCCAGGAGTTGGATATCTTCGTTCCCCAGTTCATCGGGGAGACGGGGATGCGGGGAGTGTTCGTAACCGGCGCGCGTCCCTTCCGCCCCTTCCGGTATTCGGGCGCCGTGGTGATTCCCGCGCCCCGCGTGTCCAGCCTAAAGGAGGCGGTCCACTACCTGGACAACCTGCCTCCGGAGTACGGATTTGCAGCCCTCTGCCTCGATCCGCACACCCTCACCCCGGCCGACGCCGCCCACCTGGCGGCCTATCTCGGATCACGGTTCACGATCGTGGGGCCGGAGGAGATGATGGAGCTGGCGAGGGTGAGCAATCCGTCCTTGAGCAGCAAGGGGACCGTGTCGGTCACCTCCGTCAAATACCCGGAGAAACCTCGGCCGGACGAACCGCTGCCCATCAAGGCCCGGGTGGAGGCCCCCTCGGGGGTCGCCTCCCTGGCGGTGGTCTACAAGCCGGTCTCCGGCCGGGTCGCCTTCCTGCGGCCCATGGAGAGCGTGGAGGGAGGATTCCGGGCGGAGTTGCCGCCCCTGTACTGTGGAGGTGAGTTCAGCTTCCGCCTGTTTGCGGTTGACAAAGAGGGGCGCGCGAGCTGGTCTCCCCCCTGGACGGAGAAGATTCCCCGCCAAGACGGCGACGGGGACGGCCTCTCCGATGCCGAGGAAAGATACTTGTTGACCGATCCCGACAACCCCGACACGGATGGAGACGGCCTGCGTGACGGAAACGACCTCGCCCCCGATCATCCGGACCGAATCGTCCAGTGCTATCTGGGGCCCATCGAGCCGCCCAGCGACCACCCCTATCTGATGAGCGCTACGGGAACCGATCCCCAGGCGGCGGATTCCGGGCGCATTTTGCGCCCGGGTGAAACCGCGCTCTACTGGCTGCCCACCGCGGGCATGGCCCCAAACACCAATTTTTCCGTCCTGCTCAAGGGAAGCGGCCCCGCGGAATTGAGCCTCCTGGCGCAGGCCCCCTCACAGCCGGACGAACGCGCGGAACGCGCCACCCTCTCGGGGCGGTGGCGGAGCCCGGATCTGTCCAGCAGCGACTACCCCGAGGGCGTCTTCCTCCGGATCTCCTGTCCCGAAGGGGTGAGCGGGGAGTCGCTGGTCATTGAAGCGGTATCACTGGTGTCGCCCGAATCCGCCCCCTCCATCGCGCGGCCGGCGGCCGCGCCGGATCCCCTCGGGCCGGAGCAGCCCGTCTTCATTTCCGCGCAGGCGTTCGCGCCTGCCGGCATTGAAGATGTGATGGTCAGCTACCGGGTGAACGGAGGGGGCATCGTGAGCTTCCCGATGAAGGCATTGGCGGAGACCCAGACCTACCGGGCCCGCCTGCCCCGCTTTTCCAACAGGGACCGGGTCGAGTGGTGGATAACCGCGCGCGATGCCGACGGCCGCCGGGCGGTCACTCCTCCGGCACTGATCGTCGTGGGCAGTTGGGCGCGTGAGACGGCTTCCCTGGTCGCGACGCGCGAGTTCACCGGAGACTGGAGGCCGGATACCATCGCATTCGGCGGCGGGAGACTGACCGCGCGCTCCGCGGATGCCGACGGGCTGGTCGACGAGGGGCCGGTCAACCTGACCGGAGGAAACTACGCGGTATGGGTGCTGGGCGGAGGGCGCGGCCGTGGGCTCGCGGTGTACGTGAAGGACAAACGGATCGGGGCCATTGACCCCGATGCCCCTGACGGCTGGCAGCTGGTGGGGCGGGTTCGGCTGGAGGTGGGGCACTACCGGGTGCGAATCGTGTCCGAGCCGGGCTCCGCACCCTCCGCGGCCGCAGCCAGGTACGCGGCCGTGGTGTTCACCGCGGACCGCACCTTCCGGCCTCCCGGCCACTATCTGCTCGATGTCTTCAACTCGCTCTCCCTCCTCTATCCCCGCCCAGGCCAAACGGTCTCGGGGGCGGTAAAACTGCTGGCCACGGGGAGCGGCAGCATCACCGGGGTGCAATTCTATCTCGACGGAGAGCCCTTGCGGCGCGCCTTCGGGCCGCCGTTCTCTCTGGAACTGTCAACCGACCGCTATGGCAACGGACGGCATGTGTTGAAACTCGAAGGACTGGACCGGGCCGGCCGCACCGGTCTGACGGTGGAGGCGCCTATCTTCATCTCCAACCATACGCCTGGCCGATAGCCCCCGGGAAAGGGGGTCAAGGCGGAGACGGAGAATCCAAACCCAGGGAAAAGGAAAGGGGCCTGCGTCCGGAATTGCAGGGGGGGACGGCTGACGCATGAGCGGATGGAATTGAGGGTCTGCACAGCGGACAAGGCTCTGGGCGGTAACCAACCCGCATGGGAAGCGAGTGGCTGACCAGCAGACCCTCCTGGCTGCTTCTCGGAGGCATAGATGATCATTCGCACCAAGGTGCACGCCCGCGCTGGACTGTTGGGAAACCCGTCGGATATGTACCGGGGCAAGGTGATCTCCTTTCTGATCAAGGACTACTACGCCCAGGTGCGGATGTGGGAAAGCCCCTATCTCACCTTCCGCCTCCACCCGGAGCACGACCGGTGCGAATTCGAGGATCTCTCGGATTTTGTCACCTCGGTCGCCCGCCACGGATACTACGGAATGCAGCGGGTGTTGTTCGCCACCTGCCGCCGCTTTGCCGACTACTGCCGGGAGCGCGGCCTTCCCCTCCGTAAGGCCAACTTCACGGTCGAGTACGAGTCCAACATCCCGCGGCAGTTCGGACTGGGGGGCTCCAGCGCGATGGTGATCGCGGCCCTGCGGGCGTTGCTTCGTTTTCACCGCATTCCCGCCCGCGCGGTGTCGAAGGCGCAACTGGCCGAGCTGGCGCTCAGCGTGGAAACCCAGGAGCTGGGCATCGCCGCCGGTCTCCAGGACCGGGTGGTGCAAAGCTACGGGGGGCTCACCTACATGGACTTCTCGGGGCCGCGCCCCCGCTACCGACGGCTCGACTCCCGCTGGCTGCCGCGCTTCGGGCTGGCCTTCCCCTCGGAGGAGCAACTCGCCTCCCTGGAATCCGGGCGCGTGCACGCGCCCGTTCGCCAGAGGTGGGAGGAGGGAGATCGGGAGGTAAGGCGGGTGATGGCCCAGATCGCCCGATGCGCGGCGGAGGGACGAGAGGCGCTCCGCCGCGGGGACACGCGCCGCCTGGGCCGCCTGATCGACCGGAACTTCGACCTGAGGTGCCGGCTCTATGGGGAGAGCGGTGCGGGCGCGCACAACATCAAGCTGGTCAACGTCGCCAGAGAATTGGGCTTTCCCGCCAAATTGCCGGGATCGGGTGGGGCTGCGCTCATCCTTCTGGGCGAGCGCAGCCGGGAGCGCGAGCTGGCGGAGGCCTATGCCAGCCAGGGATATCACTATGTCACCATAAAGGCCGCCTAAGCGGCCTGGTCCGCTCCGGGAGTCATCTCGAAATGAAACATCGTCCATCCTCAGATGTCGCTCCAGAACGAGAGGCCATCACCAAGGCCGTGGTGCCGGCCGCGGGCAGGGGCACGCGCCTGTTGCCCGCCACCCGGTCCCAGCCGAAGGAGATGCTGCCGGTGGGGCGCAAGCCCACCATTCAGCATGTGGTGGAGGAGCTGGCCGCGGCCGGGCTTCAGGAGGTATTGCTGATCTCGGGGCAGGGAAAGCGGGCCATCGAGGACCACCTTGACCATCAGGCCGGAGAGAACCTGGAGCAACACGAGCCCTGGATGGATCTGCGCTTCTTCCACGCCCGCCAGAGTGTGCCCCGCGGCCTGGCCGACGCCATCAGCGTGGCCGAGCCGTTCGCGGCTGGGCGGCCGTTCGTAGTGGCGCTGGGAGATTCCATCGTGGCGTCCAAGTCCCCTCAGCCGCTGTTGCGGCGGATGGTGGCGATTCACGCCAAGCGCCGTCCCGCGGCCACCATCGCGGTGGAGGGGGTTCCTCGGCACGCGGTGAACAGGTACGGCATCGTCGCCCCCAAGGATGATGCCGGCGGGCGGGGAGGGGAGGAACTCCCCCAGGTCTTTGCGATTCGCGACATCGTGGAAAAACCCTCGCCTGCGCGCGCGCCCAGCAACCTCGCCGCGGCCGGCCGCTATGTATTGGATCCGGCCATCTTCGATGCGATCCGGAAGACCAAGCCCGGGGTCGGCGGCGAGCTCTGGCTCACCGACGCCCTGCGCATTCTCCTGAAGGAGGGAAAGGAAATCCTCTGCGTGCGCCTGCGCAAGGGGGAGCACCGGCTGGACATCGGCAACTTCTTCTCCTACTACCAGGCGTTTCTGGAGATCGCCCTCTCCGACCCGGAATATGGGGCCGCGTTGCGCGGCTGGCTGAAGACTCGGATGAAGGGAGAGAAATCATCGTCATGAAGACGCCCGCCCCACCTCCCCAGGGGAACTATTTGGTGACGGGTGGCGCCGGCTTCATCGGCTCCCACCTGGTGCGCGCCCTCGTGGAGCGCGGCCTGCAGGTGCGGGTGCTCGACAATCTCCTCACCGGCAGCCTGGACAATCTCGCGGGGGTCTCGGACCGCGTCGAGTTCGTGCGGGGGGACATCACCAGTCCCGAGGACTGCCTGCGCGCCTGTAAGGGGATGGACTATGTGTTGCACCACGCCGCGCGCGTCTCCGTGGCCGAGTCCCTCGAGCGGCCCCGCGAGACCCATGAGACCAATGCCACCGGCACCCTCAACCTGCTGACCGCGGCGCGGGAGGCGGGATGCCGCCGGGTGGTGTACGCGGGCTCCGCCTCCGCCTATGGAGACGCCGAGACGATTCCTCAGCACGAAGACCTGCTGCCCCGCCCTCTTTCCCCCTACGCGGTCGCCAAGCACGTCGGGGAACTGTACTGCCGGATGTTCCATTCCCTGTACGGGCTGGAGACGGTGGTGTTGCGCTACTTCAACATCTTCGGCCCGCGCCAGGACCCCAGCTCCCCCTATTCCGGCGTGATCGCGCAATTCTCCGCCCGCGCCCTGCGGGGGGAGGGCCTGGTCATCTACGGGGACGGCGAACAGACGCGGGACTTCGTATTCGTCGAGAACGTGGTGCAGGCCAACCTGGCGGCCTGCGCGGCCCCGGGGGCCGCGGGCCAATTGGTGAACATCGGCTGCGGCGAACGGGTGACCGTGAACGAGCTGGCGAAGACGGTGGCGGAGCTGGCGGGAGGAGAGGTGGAGATAACCCATGCCCCACCTCGACCCGGCGACATCCGCCATTCGGCGGCCGACATCAGCCGCGCCCGAGCCGTGCTCGGATACCGGCCGCAGGTGACCCTCAGGGATGGTCTGGCGGAGACGCTGGCCTGGTATCGGGAGCAGGGAAGGATTCAGGCCGGCTAGCGCGCGCCGCCCACCGGCCCCCCTCCGCCGCGAGCTCTGCCTGCGCGCCTCCGGTACAGAATCCATTTTCCCGCGGCCCGGTCCAGGTAGAAATCCGCCATCCAGCCCTCTCCGGTGCGGACCCGGTAGTAGTTCCGATGTCTTCGCTGCCACCACCGCGTGGGATAGCGAAAAGGTCCGAACCGATAGTCCACCCAGGCGCGCAGGACCTCCGCGATTTCCACCCGCTCGCCCCGCCAGATGAAACGCGCCGGAGGCCCGGGCTTCTTGTCGAACTCCACCTCGATCTCTTCGTGGATGAACTGCCAGTCCATCGGCGGGGGCCTCGGGCCCGTGCTACGACTGGTGGGTGAACTCCTCCACCAGCACCACCAGGTTCTCCAGGGGGATGTCGTTGCCCAGGCTGTGTGTGGGAGAGATGATGAATCCCCCACCCGCGCCCACCTCACGGATCAGGCGGCGCACCTCGTGGCGCACCTGGTCGGGCGTGGAGTCCGGGAGGAGGTGCTGCACGCTCACCCCACCGTGAAAGGCGATGTCCTTCCCGTACTCCTTCTTCACCTGGTAGATGTCCATCACGTCCGGCTGCACCGGATTGAGGATGTCCAGGCCCATCTCGATCAGATCCGGGATGATCTCCTGGATGTCCCCGTCCGTGTGCAGAAAACAGGTCTTGCCGTGGGAGTGCACCCTATCCACCATTCGGGCGAACCGCGGGCCGATGAACTCCCGCCACAGCCTCGGCCCCATGATCAGGCCCTGCTGCGCCCCCCAGTCGTCCCCAAAGCGCACATTGTCGATGGCGAACTGGCAGGCCCGGTCAATCAAGGCCAGGTTGAACTCGCAGATCCGGTCCAGCAGCTCGTGGGCGAAGGCCGGGCGCTCCAGCATGTCCACGAGGAATCCCTCGATCCCCCGCAGCGACCAGGCGCGCTCGTAGAGGCTGAAGCCCAGGCCCCAGGAGATGTAGCTCTCTTGGTTCGCGGCGATTTGCTCCTCGAACCCGTCGAACAGCCCCGGCGAGTCTGCGCGCGGGAAGTCATACCCCTCCAGCGAAGGCTCTTTCAAGATGGGCTCCCTCACCACCCCCAGCTCGCCGGCCACCGCCTCCTCCCAGATCACCCCGAACGCATCGGTGTAGTGATTCTCGTCCACTCGCTCGTGCGTTTCCGGAAACCCGATGCCCACCGAGGCGAAATGGGGCACGAGGTCATGGTCGAACTCATCGTCCCCGGTGAAAGCAGCCAGGCGCGCGCGCAAATCGGGGCCGAAGCCCAGGCTGTAGGGTACATAGTCGGTCTCCTGGTGGGAGACGGCGCGGGCCACGCGTTCTTTTGGAGTCACCATCATCACCTCCGCGTTGCACTTCGGCGACCTCTTCGGGCATCCTGCCCTTTTTCGACAGGCGGGCGCCCGCTTGAGCGGAAG
>WFSF01000035.1 GCA_015486155.1 Armatimonadota bacterium | reverse complement strand
GGGAAGCCCAAGTCCGAACCCGAGGCCCCCTCTCCTGGCTCTCCCTCTCCCTGGAGCGTCTCCGGACCATCCTGCTCCTTTTGCTCTTCGATTCCTTCCCCGACTTACCCCTCCCCACATCACAACCCCCGAAAACTGGGTAACCGTGAGGGGCGGCCTAGAACAGCATCCGCATCGCATCCAGAATGTCCGCCCCCCTGTAGGCGATGGTGCGCGCGTCCAGCCGCTCCCTGCCGGGCATGATGGTGACTTCGTCGGCCTGCCCGGTGAGGTTGTACTCGACGCGGATCTCCACCGGGGTATCCAGGCGGTAGGGCGCGATGGCCTTCGCCTTGGCCACCGCCTGTTCCGCGCGCTCCCGGATCATCGACTGCACTTTCTCGGCCGGCTCCAGGATGGCGGAGTAGCGGGAGAGGCCCCGCTTCGTCTCCACCGTCTCGATGCCCGGCACCAGTCCGGCCGCCTCTTCACAGGCCTTGGCGCATCCGCTCACCAGCGCGCACGGAACTCCATAGTGCCCGGCGACACAGGCCCAGAGCCCGATCTCGCCCATCAACTTGCCGTTGATCCACATGTTGTGCCAGGCCGCGCTGGACATGGTGTGGTCCCGAACCGCCCCCTGGGTCCCGGCCATCGCGTGGCAGCCGATGAAGAATGTGGCGTCGAACTCCTCCGACAGCCCCGGCAGCCAGGTGGGCCGCGCGGTCCCCATCACATACCGCGCCTTGGGGTGTAATTCATCGAAGATGAAGTTGGAGCCGACGGCGTGCCCGTCGTCCACCAATACCTCCGTGGCGCCTCCGGCCAACGCCCCCTCCACCGCTGCGTTCACCTCCCGTGTGAGCAGACGGCGGGCCCGCTGGTACTCCGCGTGATCCTCGCCCACACCCACCTGCTGGTCCAACAATACGCCCGCGACTCCCTCCAGATCGGTGGTAATGTATACGCGCATTTCGGCCTCCCCGTGCGATTTCAGCCGGCCGCCCGGCGGCCCCGACTGGCCGCGTTCGCAGCAACGGCCGTCCGAGTCTTTGTTCCGCGCGGCCGGGCCGCCTCCTGTCTGCGCGGGTGGGGATATGGCAAACGGACGCGGCCGTGCAGAGGGGAGATGGAGGTGAAAACAGTGGTGCCCAGGACTGGATTTGAACCAGCATGGCCTTGCGGCCACTGGCCCCTCAAGCCAGCGCGTCTACCAATTCCGCCACCTGGGCAGGCCGAATACTCAGGTCCCCTTGGGGGACTCGCTGCGCTCTGCTAGTGCGACCGCGCGCCGAAATAGGCGGCGAAGACGGAGGCCATCAAAAAGGCGATGCAGACCCACATGGTCACCCGCTCGAGCTGATCCTCCAGCCCGGCGATCGAGGTCGTGGTCTTGCCGCCGATCGTGCCCCACCCGAACCCGGAGCCCTGTTCGCTCTTGGTGGTGGTGATCGCGGTGAGCACGATCAGCCCAAGGGCCGTCAAAACTTGCAAAGTCACAAAGATATAGAGTGCCATGTGACGCCTTTCCTCCGCCCGCGGCCGCGCGCGAGCGCCGGGGTAATTCTACCACATCCCGGCCCGGGGGGCAATATCGAGGAGACCGACGCTTGCTCTGGCGCGTTTCTCTGCTCCATGCCCGACCGCGCGTCTCAAGGGTGATGGGGGCCGCCCCGACACTGGGGCCTGATCGCGGTGTGCACTATCTTGCCGTGCTGGACCCCCTTGGCGCTGATTAACTGGTTGGCCATCCCCATCACCTCCGCGGCGGGGCCCCGCAGCACCACCACCTCCAGGCAGGCGCACTCGTCCAGGTGAACGTGGGTGGTGCACACGACGAGCTCGTCGTGGCGGTGCTGGGCCGCGATCAGCGCCTGACTGAGGGTGCGCACCCGGTGGTCGTAGACGAGGGTGACGGTGGCCACCACCTCCCCCTCACCCTGCTCCCAGGCGGCCTGCACCAGCGCATCCCGCATCAGGTCCCGGATCGCCTCCGAGCGATTGGCATAGCCCTTGGCGGCGATCAGGTTGTCGAACTCCTCCGCCAGTTCGGCCGGCACCGAAACGCCGAATCGCTCAACTGCCATGGTAGCACCTCCGGGGGATAGGGTAACACTAGCCCGAGGGTGGGTCAACTTGGGCCGGACCGTAGTCTTCGGATTGCTTTCTTATCCGCCGAGATGACCCCGCGGCCGCCCGGCCGCAGCACCCGCGCCATCTCGCTCACCGCGGGCCGGAGGTCGGGAAGGTGGCAATCGGAAAGAGTGCCGGGCCTTGACCCAGGAGAGCCGCGCGAGTAGCATCGGCGCAGCCCCGAAGTCTGTCCGTATTTCGAGGCAAGTCCCGTCAAAGGAGGCACATTCATGGAAGTGAAAACCATCGGCCTCTGTCTGTCAGTGGCCCTGGTCGTCCTCTCGCTGTACACGACGGCCGGCGCGGAGCCGCGGCCGCGGGTCACCGTGGCGCCGGAGGAGATCGACGATGTGCTCTACAATCCCGGCATGGGCTTCATGACCCAGATGGCCTTCGACGGCGAAGTGGTGGACTACCCCAAGTCCACCCTGGTGCAGTGGGACTGGTACTGGGACGAGATGGAGCCGGAGAGCGGTCACTACCGCTGGGACCTGATAGACGAGGTGCTGGCCAAGGCGAGGGCCCACGGCCAGCAGGTGGCCATCCGCATCATGCCGGTCGACGGCCGCGGCCATGTGCCCCAGTGGTACCGGGACCTGGGGGCCAAGGGGTGGGATTTCACCACCGAGGCGGGCCCCCGCAACTGGATGCCCGACCACAACGACCCCCTCTACGTGAAATACATGGGGCGGCTGGTGCGGGAGTTCGGAAAGCGCTTCGACGGAAACCCGGACATCGCCTTCGTGGACATCCGCTCCCTGGGGCATTGGGGCGAGTGGCACTTCACCTTCGTCGAGAAAGAGCTCCACCGGGAGGTGAAGGTGGATCCCAAGGTTCGCCGCGCCCTGGTGGACATGTACCTGGAGAGTTTTCACAAGACTCCGCTGGTGATGCTGATCGAGGGCGGCGACGAGCTGTCCTACGCCGTCCAGCACGGGACCGGCTGGCGGGCCGACTGCTTCGGCGACCTCAGGCCGGGGGGCTGGAATCACATGTTCTACGCCTACCAGCAGGAGCTGGACGCGGCCCACGCCAACGACGCCTGGAAACACGCCCCCGTGGTGCTGGAGGCCTGCGGGGTGATGCAGGAGTGGGCCGACCGCGGATATGACATCGCCTTCATCCTCAGCGAGGGGCTGCGCTGGCACTGCTCCGCGGTCCAGATGAAGTCCAGCCCGGTGCCGCCCGAATGGTGGCCGGCCGTGGAGTCCTTCCTCAAGCGGATGGGCTACCGGCTGGTGTTGCGCCATCTCACCCACCCGGCGCAGGCCGCGCCCGGCGGCCTGCTACACGTGGAGACCGAGTGGGAGAACAAGGGAGTGGCCCCGCCCTACCGCAACTACCAGATCGCATTCCGCCTCTGCCCGGTCACCACTTGGCGGGTGGACCCGGACGAGCTCGTTCCCGTCGAAGTGCAGAACTATGCGGTTGACGTGAGGAAGTGGCTTCCGGGGATACACCAGGCGTCCTTCGACCTCCAGATTCCCAAGGACCTCGCCCCCGGCCGCTATCGGCTCTCCCTCGCCCTCCTAGACCCCTACTCCCACAAGCCTGCGGTGCAACTGGCCATCAAGGGACGGGATGCGCAGGGCTGGTACAACCTGAGCGAGGTGAAGATCGCGGCCCCGGGCGGAGGGGAAGACTAGCCCTCACTCGCTCTCGTCTGGAGTCTCTTCACCTCGCGTAGAGGTGTCCCGCTCTTTCTGCGGAACCCCCTCTCGCGCCGCCCCGAGGCGGCTCCATCGCGCGAGGTGAGTTGACATGAGACTTGGTGTAGTCGGACACGGAAATCGAATCAGCAACATGATCCGCCACGCCATCAGGCCGGTGTGGCCCGAGGCGCGGGTGGCGGGCATCGTGGACCCGGACGAGGAGGGGGCGAGGAGCAGGCTGGACGAGTGTGACAGGGATGCGGTCGTCTTCTACCCCACGCTCGAGGAGATGGTGAAGAAGGCGAACCTCGACGCGCTCCTGATCGGGACGCGCTGCAACCTTCACACTCCGTACGCGATCGAGGCCGCCAAATACGACCTGCCGCTCTTCCTGGAGAAGCCGGTGGCCACCTCCATGGACCAGGCGGTGGCCCTGGAAAAGGCCTTCGAGAACGCCCGCTGTGAGGTGGTGGTGAGCTTCCCGCTGCGGGTGTCCCCGCTGTGTGAACTGGCGCGCCGGCACATCGAGGCGGGCGTGGTGGGCGATCCCGAGCACGTGCTCGCGGTGAACTACGTGCCCTACGGGACCGCGTATTTCGACGGGCACTACCGGGATTTCTCGGTGACCCAGGGACTGTTCATTCAGAAGGCCACGCACGATTTCGACTATCTGATGTTCCTGATGGGCGCGAACATCGTGCGCGTGGCGGCGATGGCCTCATGGGGGAGAATCTTCGGGGGGAAGAAACCGGCCGGGCTGTGGTGTTCGAAGTGCGATGAGTGGGACACCTGTCTGGAGAGCCCGAAGAACCGCAAACACAACATGGCCGGAGGCACCTATGAGGACCACCCGTGCGTATTCGGGGAGGACATCGGCACCCCTGAGACGGGCATGAATGAGGATTCCTCCAGCGCGCTGGTGGAATTCGCCTCCGGGGCCAAGGGGGTCTACACCCAGGTCTTCTACAGCCGGCGCGATGCCGCGACGCGGGGCGCGACGGTGAGCGGATATCACGGCACCTTGAGCTTCGACTGGTACACGAACGAGCTGAAACTGGTGCGGCACCACCTCCCCTTCACCGACACCACCCGGGGCGCGGGGGGAATGGCGCATTTCGGCGGGGACGAGGAACTCGCCCACATGTTCGTGGACGTGGTGCGGGGCAAGGCGAAATCGAGAACCCCCATCTGGGTGGGGATCCAGAGCATCTACGCCTGCCTCGCGGCCAAGGAGTCGGCCGAGAAAGGGGAGTATGTCGTCGTCAGGCAGGTCGGCTCGGCCGGGGCGTGAAGCGAGGCCCCTTCATCGGAGGCGCCGGGTAACGGCACCCCCGGCGCAGACGTGAGGATGTAATGGCGCGCGAAGAAAGGGAGAAGAGAGACAAACGCATCTGGCGCGGCTTTCTGCTGGGGGTGGCGCTTCTTCCCCTGAACGGCCTGTGGGTGCTCTACATGGAGCACATCGGAGGCTATGGCCCAATCCCCTCCACCATCTCCCTGTTCTTCAACGTCGTGTTCATCATCTTCTTCCTCGCCCTGGCCAACGTAGGGGTGAGGCGGCTGCGCCCCTCCTGGTCGCTCAATCAAGGGGAGATGATCATCGTCTACGTGATGCTCACCATGAGCACCACCCTCGCCGGCCTCGACGGAATGCAGGTGCTGCTGCCGGTGATCACCCACGGCTGGTGGTTCGCCAACCAGGAGAACCGTTGGGACCAGATGCTCTCCAGCGCTCCGCCGTGGCTCACGGTACAGAGCAAGGAGATTCTCTACGGATACTACAACGGAGCATCCAGCCTCTACCGGCCGGAGATAATACATGCCTGGCTGCACCCGGTGCTATGGTGGACCGCCTTCCTGGTGGTGCTGTTTTTCGTGTGCATCTGCCTGGCGGTGCTGGTGCGGGCGCAGTGGTCCGACCGGGAGCGGTTGACCTTCCCCATCATCCAGCTCCCCCTGGCGGTGACCGACCCCAAGACCCCCCTCTGGGGCAACTGGCTGATGTGGATCGGATTTGCGCTGGCGGGCTCCATCGATCTCATAGACGGCCTGCACTACTTGTATCCATCGGTTCCCTATCTATCGATCGCTCCCACGATGGACAGCTGGAACTCCAACAACCTGATGGTGTTCCTCCAGGACATGCCCTGGAAGGCGATCGGATGGCTGCCGGTCACCTTCTATCCGGCGGTGATCGGGATCTGTTTTCTCGTGCCCCTGGACCTGCTCTTCTCGTGCGTGTTCTTCTTCTTCTGGTGGAAGGCGCTGTACGTGCTCTCCGCGGTTCTGGGGTTGAGCATGGGATACAGCGAGAGCCTTTCCAAGAGCGTGTTCCCGTGGGTCAACGAGCAGATGTTCGGCGGATACCTGGCGATTGCGGTTGCGCCCCTGCTGGTGGGCCGGCGCTACCTGCGGCTCGTGTGGCTGCGCATCCGCGGGCTCTCCTCCGAGGTGGACGACAGCGGGGAGGCGATGCGCTACCGCTGGGCATTCGTTGGCGTGGTGGTGGGAATCGCGCTGCTGGCGGCATTCGCCATCCACGGCGGGATGAGCGTCCACCTGGCCGTGCTCTTCTTCGTGATGTATTACGTCATCTCCCTGGCCGTGGCGCGGGTGCGGGCCGAGTTCGGCTCGCCGGTGCACGATTTCCACCTGGCCGGCCCCGGGCAGACCATGACCTACATCGGAGGCACGGCCAACTTCCGCCACCAGGACCTGGTGATGTTGAGCCTCCTCTGGTGGTTCAACCGCGCCTACCGCCAGCACCCCATCGGCAACGCCATCGAGGGAGTGCAGATGGCCGCGCGCACCCGCATGCGCGCCCGCGCGGTGGTGGCGGCGATGGTGCTGGCGACATTGCTGGGGACGGTGGCGATTTTCTGGGGTTGGCTGCACTACGCCTACAAGTTGGGGG